>JBDZUM010000012.1:7036-43212 GCA_040255215.1 Rhodospirillaceae bacterium | reverse complement strand
CTGCTCAGCCTGGGCGGTTCGTTGAAATTCCGCGAGATGCTGTCGGCGCGGCTGGGCGACGTGCTCTCCGAACTCTATCTGCTGTCGGCGGTACTCAAACGCTGGGTCGACGAAGGCCGGCAGCGGGAGGATCTGATCGTCGTCGACTATGCGATGGCGGCGGGAGAGGCTCGCATGGCCAGGGCCTTCGACGGCGTGCTGCGCAACCATCCGACGCGCTGGGTCGGCTGGTTGGTGCGGGTGGCGGCGTTTCCGTTCGGTTTCGATCGCACCGGGCCGCGCGATGCGCTGGCGAAAGACTGCGCCGAAACCCTGCTGCAGCCGTCGCCGCAACGCGACCGGCTGACGCCCGATCTTTACGCCGGCCTGCCGGGCGATGCGCTGGCGCAGCTCGAGCAGGCGTTCGAAGCCGCAGTCGCCGCCGGTCCCGTGCGCCGCAAGCTGCGCCAAGCCAAGCTGGAGGACGCCGAGGCCGGCGTGGCGCAAGGCGTCATCTCGATCGCCGAGCGCGAAGAGCTGGAGCGCGCCGACGGATTGCTCGAGAAGGTCGTCGCCGTCGACGATTTCGCGCCGACGGAGTTCGGCGCCTTGGTCAACGCGCGTAGCTAGCGCCGGCGGTCAGGCACGCCGCGCGGCTGGTTCTCCTCGACCGAGCGCGGCGGCGGCGCGCGCTTCACCGGCTGCGGCTGCGCTTGCGGCTGTTCCACGCGCGGCTGCGGCGCCGCCTTTTGCGGTTGCTCCTTCCGCGGCTGCGGCTGCTCGATCCGCTTGGCCGACGGCTCGGCCTGCTTCATCGGCTTCGGCTCGACCTGCTTGACTGGCGCATCCTTGCGCTGCACGGGTTTTGCCTCTGGCGTTGCCGCCGGACCATCGACCGGCTTGCCGATCGACTTGCCGGTCGTCCTGCCATTGTCGTCGCCACTCGATCCCCGGCGGATCTCTGGCAGCGGCGGTTTGCCGTTGCCGTCGCGCCGACCGTCCTTGTCGTTCTGGCGGGCCCGGTCATTGTCGTGACCGTCCTTACGATCCGGCCAGTCGCTCTTCTTCCTGTCGTCGTCGCGATCGCCATGGCGTGGTTCGCCAGGCTTCGCTCCGTCGCGCGAAGTCGGCCATTTGCGATCCGAATAGTGCGAGGGAAACGTCGGTTTGGCCGGCGGGCGGAAGCGCTTGCCGTCGGGGCGCCACGGCCGGTCGCGATCGACATGCACCCTGTCGAAATGCGGGTCGAACACCGGCTTGCCGTTGCGCCAGTGGCGGCGATCGGAATAGCAGATGCGGCGGCGTTTCCAGTCCCAGTCGCGATCGAACCACGGCCCGATATAGTACCGGCTGCCATAGAGCAGATAACCGGGATAGCCGGGCCGATAGCGATCGAAATACACGATCGACGGGTCGTAGGAGGGCACGTAGACGTAATCCTGCTGGGTCGGCACGATGCGCACATAGCCGTCTTCGACGAACACGGTCTGGCGCGCGTCGCTGCGCAAATTGCCGAGCTCCCAGGCCTGGCGCCGCCAGCGCTGGATGGCGTCCGAAACGTCGTCCGGCTGGTTGACGTAGGCGATGCCCAGCGCTTCGGTCCAATCGATGTCGCGCGCCAGCAGGTCCAACGCCTCGGGATAGCGGGCGACCAGGCGGACCGACGAATCCCAGTCCTGGCGATCGAGCCCCGACAGATCGCGCCGGCCGTCGACGTAGCGCCGGGCGGCCAGGATCTCCTCGGGATAGGCGGCAGCCGACAGCATCTGCGCCAGCAGCGGATCGGGATAAAGCGCGACCGGCGCCACCAGCTGCTCGATCTGCTGGCGGTCGAAATACCGTTCCGACTGGCTGTAGGCGCTGGCTGGCGTCGCCGCGAGGGCGAGCACGGCGGGGCCCGCCAGCGCCGCCATCAGCGCCAGCGCCAGACCTGTTCGATGGGGTATTTGCACGGCCATTCTCGGCTTCCTCCGAACACGCAACGGCCGGGCCGGTCGGCCGGTCCGCCGCTTGTCGCTTCATTTCCTCATTTTTCTATTCGTTCGTCGGCGGATCGGTATCCCCGCCGCCCCGCATCGCATCGAACAGCCGCTGCAGCCAAGCCGAACCGGTCAGGGTTTCGGGCTGCCGTGCCGGCGGCACGTCCAGCGCCAGCGCCAGCGCTACCCAGCCGGCCTCGGGCGCCGCGTCGGCGGCACCGCTCTGCAATCCGCGGGCGGCGATCGACAGCTTGGGCGCCGGTACGGGCACGACGCCGCCGCCATCCGGCGCATCGCAGAATGCGGCCGGCGAGGTCACCAGATACTCCCGGCAGACCAGCGGCCTTTCGGCATGGATCGAACATAGATGGTCCTCAAGGAACGGGCAGTCCAGCCCGAGGGCGAAATAGGCCCGGCCCAATGCCGGCTCGTCGTCTTTTCTGCGACTGGGCGGATTCAGCAGCGGATCGCGCAGGCCGGCGGCGCGCAAACGGTCTGCGGCGGCGGCAAACCGCTTTCGCACGCTGTGCCGGCGCACCGGCGGCAGGGCGTCGACGAGGGCGCGGATCGCGTGGGCTTCGACAGTCGAGATCGGCACCAGCTGCCGGCAGCAGGCGCTGCATCCCTTCCGGCAGGAAACGGTCCGGCCTTGACTGGCTTCGCGTGCCTCGGCCGCAGCAACAGCAGCGTCCACGATCTGGCGCAAGGCGGGAAGCATGGCTGTGGCGGGAACCGGCTCGGCCGGCACCGCGACCGTCGTCTCGACTGCAAGATCGCCTGCGGCAAGCTTCAGCCTGGCGCTGAAGGTGCGGGGTGCTTTCGGCGGCGAAGGCGGTCTGGTCATGGCGATGGCGCACGATAGCTGCCGGTCCGTCCGCGTTCAACGTGGCGCGGCATGCGTTCGACGACTATTCACAGCATCCGTTGCCGGCCGTCTCGACAAACCGGCCTGTTGCGCTAGTTTGCCGGTCCAGCTGCGGAGACCTCTGTAATCGATTCCGTCCACGATACCCTGCGCACCGTCTTCGGCTTCGATTCGCTTCGTCCGGTCCAGGCGCCGATCCTCGAGGCGATCCTGCGCGGCCGCGACGTGCTGGCCGTGCTGCCGACCGGCGGCGGCAAATCGCTCTGCTACCAGTTGCCCGGCGCCCATCGCGACGGCGTCGTCGTCGTGGTTTCGCCATTGCTGGCGCTGATGCGCGAGCAGGTCGCCGCCTTGCGCGCCATGGGCGTACGAGCGGCCAGCCTGAACTCGACCAACGACTGGCAGGAGAACAGGCAGGCGATCGACGATCTGCGCGCCGGCAGGCTGCGGCTGCTCTATCTGGCGCCCGAACGGCTGGCGCGCGAAGACACGCTCGATTTGCTGGCCCAGGTCCGGCCATGGCTGCTGGCGGTCGACGAGGCGCATTGCGTCGTCGAGTGGGGTCACGATTTCCGCCAGGAGTACCGGCAGATTCCCCGCCTGACCGAGCGGCTGCCGCAGGTCCAGGTGCTGGCGCTGACGGCGACGGCCGACGCCGCGACCCGGACCGATATTCTCGCCAACCTGTTTCGCGCGCCGCCGGAGACCTTCGTCGCCAGCTTCGACCGGCCTAACCTGTATCTCGCCATGGCGCCGAAGCAGAATGCGCGACGGCAGATCCTCGACCTCGCCGAACGCCATCGCGGCGAAAGCGGCATCGTCTATTGCAGTTCGCGCGCCCGCACCGGCCAGGTGGTCGAATGGCTGGCCGGCGCAGGGATTCCGGCGGTGGCCTATCATGCCGGAATGGAGACGGCCGAGCGCGAAGCGGCGCAGGACCGGTTCCTGCGCGAGGACGATCTGGTCGTCTGCGCCACCGTCGCGTTCGGCATGGGCATCGACAAGCCCGACGTGCGCTTCGTCGCCCATGCCGACATGCCCAAATCGGTCGAGTCCTACTGGCAGGAAGTCGGCCGCGCCGGCCGCGACGGCTCGGCCGCCAGCACGCTGACGCTCTACGGGCTGGACGACATCATGCTGCGGCGGCGGCAGATTGACGAGGGCGTCGCCGACGAGGCGAAGAAGCGCGCCGACCGGCAGCGCCTCAATGCGCTGGTGGCGCTGTGCGAATCGCCGCGCTGCCGGCGGCAGACGCTGCTCGCCTATTTCGGCGAGGCGTGCGAGCCCTGCGGCAATTGCGACAATTGCCGCCATCCGCCCAACCTGGTCGACGGCACCACGGCTGCCCGCAAGGCGCTGTCGGCGATGGCGCGCACCGGCCAGCGTTTCGGCGCCGAGCACGTCATCGCCATCCTGCGCGGCGATCGCAGCGAGAAGATCACGCGGTTGGGCCACGATGCGTTGCCGACCTTTGGCGTCGGCGCCGAGCACAGCGCGGCGCAATGGAGACAAATCCTGCGGCAGCTCGCTGCCGCCGGCCATGTGCAACCGGATGCGTCGGGGTTCGGTGGGCTGGCGCTGAGCGACAGCGGACGCCAATTGATGCGGGGTGAACTGGCTTTCAGCATGCGGCTGGATGCCGCCATGCCGGCCGGTCGGCGCCGCAGCCGTGCGGCGGCGGCGCAGGACGAAAGCCACGTCAATCAGGCGTTGCTCGACGCGCTGAAAGCGACGCGACGCGAGCTGGCCGACGGCCAGCCGCTCTATACCGTGTTCTCCAATCGCACGCTGATCGAGATGGCGGCCTTCGCGCCGCGTACCCTGTCCGAGATGCGTGCCGTCCACGGCGTCGGTGACGCCAAGTTGCAGCGGTATGGCCACGCCTTCCTGGACGTGCTGCGTCGGTGGCGGGAGAAGGAATAGCTACTCCGCCCGCACCCAGCTTTGCAGCAGCATGCGGATCGCGGCGACGAAGGCGATCGGCTGGTCGAGCATTACGTGGTGCTCTGCTTCGGGTATCTCGACTACCGGCGCCTGCGGCCCCATCAGCGAGGACATGTAGGACGCGGTCCCGCGCGAGACCAGCTTGCTCTTCTCGCCGAAGATCAGCGCCGCGCGGCAGCGCACCGCCTGCAGGTACTCGCGAAAGGGTTCGCCGAAGCGGCGCGAGCCCATGGCGTCGGGATCGAACTTCCACGACCAGCCGCCGTCGACGGATTTCAGCGAGTGGCGGGCGATGAACTCGACGATGTAGTCGTTCTCGCAGGGCTGCGCTGGCATCAGGCGGAAGCGCGCCAGCGCCTCGTCGAAGCTCGGATAGACGCGCTTGTTGCCCATCGGCGGCGGCGGCAGGCTTTCCGCGTCCGGCTTGCGGATCGGCGAATCGACGATCACGGCGCCGCCCAGTTCCGGCCCGTTGCTGGAAGCGAACTTCATCGTCATGAAGCCGCCGAAGCTGTGGCCGATCACGAATGGCCGCTCGCCCAGGCCGGCATGGGCGATGACGCCGGCCATCTCTCTGGCCCGCAGCTCGGCGCTGTAGCTCTGGCGTCGGCCGCTGTCGCCCATGCCCGACAGATCGATGGCGGCAACGCGAAAATCGCGGGTGAAATAGGGAGCAATGAAGCTCCACCAGTTGGCGTGCGCGCCGCCGCCATGCACCAGCAGGATGCCGCGCCGGTTGGCGGTCTCGTCGGCGCCCGGCCACAGCAGATAGTTGATGTCGCAGCCGTCGACCTCGACGCTGTGCGCCGTATGAGGCTGGTCGATCGCCCAGCGGAACCATGCCGGGGCGGCGGCGCGGACCTCGAGATTTTCTGGCGGGATCCGAACCTGGGTCACTGGTGCTGCCTTCCGGGAAATGGTCTGGACGAGTTGCCCGGATTTTAGGCTCGGGCATGTGTGGGTGTCACTTTCGACGTCGCCCTCGCATGCCACCAATGCAATTCCACACTGCGAGACAGCGATGCGCGTCGCGTCGCGCTTCCAACGCGGGCGCGAGATTGTATGCTTGGCATCGAGAGGTAAGTAAGCAATGCAGACTGCAACGAAAGCGAATCCCCGCCCGAACCCGCGCTTCGCCATCATCGGCGCCGGCATGTCCGGCATTCTCACGGCGATCACGCTGAAGAACCGCGGCCTGACCAATTTCACCGTCTACGAGAAGGCGGCGAAACTGGGCGGCACCTGGCGCGACAACACCTACCCTGGCCTCGCCTGCGACGTGCCGTCGATCGTCTATGCCTATTCCTTCGAGCTGAAGCCCGACTGGACACGCCATTTCTCGCCCGGCGGCGAGATCCAGACCTATTTCGAAGGCGTGGCTCGCAAGTACGACGTCGAGCGCTTCATCCGCTTCAACAGCGAGATCGAGCTGGCCGAATACCGCGACGGCAAATGGCATCTGCGCACGAAGGATGGCCATGCCGACAGCGTCGATTTCGTCATCTCCGCCACTGGCGTGCTGCACCATCCGGCCTATCCCGAAATCGCCGGGCTGGAGAGCTTCGCTGGCCCCTGCTTCCACACCGCGCGGTGGGACCATTCGCACAGCCTTGAGGGCAAGCGTGTGGGCATCATTGGCACCGGCTCGACGGCGATTCAGATCGTCCCGGCGATCGTCGACCGGGTGGCGAAAGTCTCGCTGTTCCAGCGCACCGCGCAATGGGTGCTGGGCATGCCCAATCCGGCCTTCAGCGAGGACGAGAAGCGGATGTTCGCCGAGAAGCCCGAGTTCCTGCGTCAGTCCTACCTGCATCTGGGCAAAAGGTTCATAGACGGCTTCTCGCGCGCCGTGATCGGCGACCAGGCGGAGCTGCAGCGCATCGAGGATGCCTGCCGTGAGAACCTGGAAGCCAACGTCAAGGATCCGGAGCTGCGCCGCAGGCTGACGCCGGACTACAAGGCCGCCTGCAAGCGGCTGATCGTGTCGGACAGTTTCTATCCTGCCATCCAGAAGCCCAACGCCGAGCTGGTGACCGAGGCCATCGAGCGCGTCGAACCGAACGGCGTGCGCACCAAGGACGGCCGACTGCACGAACTCGATATCCTGGTGCTGGCCACCGGTTTCAACGCGCATGCCTTCATGCGGCCGATGCGGATCGTCGGCCGCGACGGGCTGACCCTGGAGCAGGCCTGGGCCGACTCGGTGCAGGCCTATCGCTCCGTTTCGCTGCCGGGATTTCCCAATTTCTTCATGCTGGTCGGGCCCAACAGTCCGGTCGGCAATTTCCCGCTGATCATGATCTCGGAGCTGCAGCTCAACTACGTGCTGCAACTGGTCGATCTGGTGCTGGAGGGGCGCGCGAGCGAAGTCGCCCCGTCCTTCGCCGCCACCGAACGCTTCAACGCGGCGGTGCGCGAGGCCATGAAGGGCACGGTCTGGATGTCCGGCTGCCGCAGCTGGTATCTCGACAAGAACGGCAACGCCGCCCTGTGGCCGTGGACCTTCGACCGCTTCCAGCAGGAAATGCAGGCGCCGGACCTGCGCGATTTTGACCTCGTGGCGTAGGGCGTCCGGCGCTGCTATGACACCATCCAGACCCGACCTTTTCACTCGTGGAGCAACGCCATGATTGGCCGCATCAACCATATCGGCATCGCCACGCCTTCCGTCGAAAAGACCGCCGCCATGTACCGCGACCTGTTCGGCGCCACGAAAATCGGCAAGCCGTTCGTCATGGAGGCGCAGGGCGTGCGCGTGCTGTTCGTCGACCTGCCGAACTCCCAGCTCGAACTGATCGAGCCCTATGGCGAAAAATCGCCTTTGACCAACTTCCTGCAGAAGAACCCGGCTGGCGGCCAGCATCACGTGTGCTTCGAAGTCGACGATATCATCGTCGCCCGCGACGCCATGGTGGCCAAAGGCGCGACCGTTCTGAACAATGGCGAGCCGCGCATCGGCGCGCACGGCACGCCGGTGATCTTCGTGCATCCGAAATACGCCGACGGCACGCTGGTCGAGCTGATGCAGAAACCCGCCGCCGCGCACTGACGAAGGACCGACGATGGCCATCGTCGAGCGGATCGGCAGGTTCGTCGAAAGCGAGCGGGCGCAGCGCGCCATCGCCGCTCTGATCCTTCTCAACGCGGCGATTCTCGGGCTCGAAACCGTGACGTCGATCATGGATCGGGTTGGGCCGCTGCTGCTGGCGGTGGACGGCGCCATTCTCGCCGTCTTCGTCGTCGAGCTGCTGGCCAAGCTGGTCTATCGCCGGCTGGCCTTCTTTCGCAGCGGCTGGAACTGGTTCGACCTGATCGTGGTCGGCATCGCGCTAGTGCCGTCGGGCGGCCCGCTCTCGGTGCTGCGGGCGTTGCGCGTGTTGCGGGTGCTGCGCCTGCTGTCGGTCGTGCCGTCGATGCGCAACGTCGTCGAGGCGCTGCTGCGGGCCTTGCCGGGCCTTGGCTCCGTCGGCGCCCTGATATTTCTGATCTTCTACGTCGGGGCGGTTCTGACGACGAACCTGTTCGGCGCCACATTTCCGCAGTGGTTCGGCGATATCGGCGGCTCCATGTATTCGCTGTTCCAGATCATGACGCTGGAAAGCTGGTCGATGGGTATCGTCCGGCCGGTCATGGAAGTCCATCCGCAGGCCTGGCTGTTCTTCGTTCCCTTCATTCTCGCTACTACGTTTGCGGTGCTGAATTTGCTGGTCGGCATCATCGTCGACGCCATGCAGAGCCAGCACAAGGCCGACCAGGCGGTGGAGGCCGCGCAGGCGCACGACGAGCGCACCGCGATCCTCGCCGAGCTGGCCGCCACGCGCGAGAAGCTCGGCGAGCTGTCGGGCGAGATCGCCGGGCTGCGCGCCGCGATGGCGCGACCGGATTCGGGCGACGGCGCGAGCGGCATTCGGACGCCATAGAGCCGTCCCGCCGGCGGCGGGAGCCAAAGCCGGTCTCGCGCGTTCCACTGGCTGGGGGAGGAAACCCATGCTGTCTCGCTGGCAATGGCTGCTGATCCGCACGACGCGACGGCTGTGGTTCCGCGCCACGCTGTTCTCGGTGCTGGGCATCGTCGTCGCGGTGCTGGCGGCGCTGGTGCAGCCGCTGATCCCCGCCGATATTCCGGCCAAGATCGGCGCCGATTCCGTCGACAATATTCTCGGCATTATCGCCTCGAGCATGCTGGCGGTGACCACCTTCTCGCTGTCGACCATGGTCGCCAGCTACGCCGCCGCCACCAGCAACGTCACGCCGCGCGCCACCAACCTGCTGATCGAGGATCCGACGACGCAGAACGCGCTGGCGACCTTCATCGGCTCGTTCCTGTTCAGCCTGGTCGGCATCATCGCTCTCAGCACCGGGATCTACGGCAGCCAGGGTCGCGTAGTCCTGTTCGCCGCCACGCTGCTGGTCGTCGCCGCCGTCGTCGTCATGCTGCTGCGCTGGATCGACCATCTGGCGCGGCTGGGGCGGGTCGGCGAAACGACGGAGCGGGTAGAAACCGCGGCGGCTCGGGCCATGCGCGAACGGCGGCGCTGGCCGACTCTCGGCGCCGTCGAGCGCCAGGGCGATCCCCCGGCCGGATCGCTGGCGGTTCATGCCGCCACCATCGGCTATGTTCAGCATATCGACATCGGCGCGCTGTCGGCGGCGGCTGGCGAGGGGCGGGTGCATGTCGAGGCGCTGCCCGGCGGCTTCGTCGACCCGACCCGGCCGCTGGCTTACGTGGCGCAGGTCGACGAAGACAGGCTGGACGAAATCCGCGACGCTTTCACCGTGGCCTCGTCGCGCTCCTTCGAGCAGGATCCGCGCTTCGGACTGGCGGTGATGGCCGAGATCGCCTCGCGCGCCCTGTCACCGGCCCTCAACGATCCGGGTACGGCGATCGACGTGATCGGCCGCTCCATTCGCGTTCTATCGATCCTGCTCGAGGAGATCGAAGACCCGGACCGTTACGAAATCGACATCGAGAACGTCTTCGTGCCGACATTGGCGGTCGAGGATATGTTCGACGATATATTCACGCCGATCGCACGCGACGGTGCGGGCAACATCGAGGTGCAGCTGCGCCTGCACAAGGCGCTTGCCAGTCTTGCGGGCATGGGAGACGACCGTTTTGCGGCGGCGGCGCGCCGGCACTCGCGCGAAGCGCGCGAGCGGGCGGAGGCGGCGATGGCGCTGGATACCGACCGCGAGCGGGTGCGGGCGGTGGCGATCGGTTAGAGCGGATCAGGATTGGATGGAAGCGCTCACGCTTCCATCCAATCCTGTGAATTTGCTCTAGCGCTGCGGCGGATCGCAGGCGACGGTGCCCATGTCGGCCGGCACCGAAATCTCGAGCAGCTCGAAGTCGTCCGACATGGCGGTTTCGTTGTGCTTGAGCCCGCCGGGGATCAGCAGAGATTCGCCGGCCTTGACCCTGATCGTCTCGCCGCTCTCGAATTCCAGATCGACCCAGCCACGCAATCCGTAAATGAACTGCGCCTGGCAGGTATGGTAGTGCCAGCCAGTCGGCTTGGTCATGCCGGCGGTCGCCGTCATGATCTGCGCCCGCATCGCTCCGTCTGTGGCATCGCGCACCAGCAGGTCGCGATATTTCAGGAAATCGCGGCGGCCGGGCACGGCGGGTGCGGATTCGGCGGTGGCGTGGGCAAGCTTGCCGGTGACGACCGGGTCGACGTCAGGCAGGCGGATCGGCTTGGGACTGTTCATGGCGTTTCTCCCGATGCTTTGGCGAAAGCATGGCAGCGCCGGCATTGGCCCGCAAGCCTAGCCCAGCGGCGGCTCTTCCAGCGCCAGGATCACCTTGGCGACGAACTGCAGCACGATCTCGTCGCGCTGGTTCATCGTGCGGATGCGCAATGTCACCATGCCGCGCCGCCCGTCGCTCAGCAGCCGTTTTTCCGCTACTTCGATGCGGGCGCGGATCGTGTCGCCGATCCGTACGGGATTGGGAAAACGCATCTCGTCCATGCCCAGCCCGGCCAGGGTCGAGCGGCCAAGCACGCTTTCCATCATGCCGGCGACGATGGAGCAGGTCATGAATCCGGGCGCGATGCGGCCGCCCGCGGCCGTCGTGCGGGCATAGGTTTCGTCGTTGAAGATCGGCAGGGTGAGCCGCGCGAAGCCGATGAACAGCGAGTGGTCGGCTTCGGTGATCGTGCGAGAGAAAGTCGGGTATTCGCGACCCTGCTCGATGTCGGCGAAAGCCAGTCCCATGGAAGGTCCTACTTGACGATGGCGATGCGCTGTTCGAGCAGGCGCGCGACTTCGTCGGCGCCATAGCCCAGCTCGCCGAGAATGGCTTTGGTCTGCGCGCCGACGGCCGGTGCGGGTGCGCGGGGGCCGTCCTCGATCGGGGCCGAGCCGGGCAGGGCGGGCATGGTCAGCGTGCCGACGCCGGGCTGCTCGTAGCGCGCCATGCGGTGCGTGGCCACGATGTGCTCGTCGGCGACGACGTCGCTCAGCGAATAGACCGGCGAGGCCAGCACGTCCGCCGCCTGCATCTTCTTCAGCCAGCTTTCGGTGGTGTCGGTCCTGACTTTCTCGGCCAGGATCGCCGTCACCTCGCGCGCATTGGCGGCGCGGGTGGCGAAGCTGTCGAAGCGCGGATCCTTCGGCACGTTCTCCAGTTCCAGCACCTTGCAGATGTCGACGAATTGCTGCTCGCGCATCATGGTCAGGGAGATCCAGCCGTCGCTTGTGCGGTAATTGCCGGCCGGGACGTTGAGCGGCTGCGGGTTGTCGCCCTCCAGCGCCGTCTCGATGAATTTGTAGCCGATCAGCGACGTCGCCGCGTCCATCAGGCTGGCATCGACATGCCGGCCGCGGCCGGTCTTGTCGCGTTGCGCCAGCGCCGCCAAGGTAGCCTGGAAGGCGTAAAGCGAGGCGACCGCGTCGATCACCAGAAAGCCGATCTTCATCGGCTTGCCTTCGTCGTCGCGCGTCAGCGACATCATGCCGGAGAACGCCTGGCCGATCGTGTCGGTCGACACGCGCTGCGCGTAGGGGCCTTTCTGGCCGAAGCCCGTCATCGACACGTAGACCAGCCGCGGGTTGATTTCCTTGATCTGCTTCCAGCCCAGTCCCAGTCGTTCGGCGACGCCCGGCCGGTTGTTCTCCAGCAGCACGTCCGCATCCTTCACCAGCTTGCGAACGATCTCGACCGCTTCGGGCTTCTTGAGGTCGAGCGCGATGGAGCGCTTGCCGCGATTGACCGCCAGCGACAGCGCCGAGTGGTCGCCGTACATGCGGCCCAGCCGACGCACCCAGTCGCCTTCCGGTGGTTCGATCTTGATCACTGCCGCACCATAGGCGGCGAACTGCATGCCGCAATTGGGTCCTGCCATTCCCTGGCTGAGGTCGACGACCTTCAGGCCTGCATAGGGAAGCGGATCGTCAGCGGGTTCGCCCTGGGCGGGAATGGATGCGGACATGCTCTGCCTCCCTCGCGAGCTTCGAGTGCCTTTGTCGGCTTCGGCCAGTTTTTGCGTCTTTGAGGGGCGGTTGACAAGAGAAAATTCAGTATATAGAAATTTATTTTTCGACTTGGAATTACAACAGCACCGCGCGTCTTCGCGCGTGGGCAATCAACGCACCTGGGAGGGGCAAATGGCAGGCATCAGCAGGCGGAGTTTCGGTGGACTGGTCATGGGCGCGGCGGTCGCCGGCGCCGGCATGCGCGCGAACGCGCAGGAAGTGACGATCAAGGTCGCCGATTCCTTCCCGCCCAAGCACAACATCGCCAATCACGGCACCAAGTGGTGGATGGAACGTGTCACCGAGCTGTCCAAGGGCAAGGTGAAGTTCCAGTATTTCGGCGCCGAGCAGCTCGGCAAGCTGAAGGACATGCTCACCCTGCTGCAGAGCGGCGCCACCGACATCGCCTACGTGCCGCCGACCTTCTTCGAGGGCAAGATGCTGCTCTCCTCGGTGCACTCGCTGCCGAACATGTTCAGTTCCTCGCATGTCGGCGGGCTGGCCTTCTACGACACGTCGATGAACACGGCGATCCAGAAGGAAGACTACCAGCGCAACGGCATCCGCCTGCTCTGGGGCACCATGACCTCGACGTACAACATCTTCACGCGCAACAAGCCGGTGCGCAGCGTCGACGATCTGAAGGGCATGAAGCTGCGCTCCGCCGGCTCCTACCAGAACGACGCCGTGCGTCTTCTGGGCGCCGTGCCGGTGGACGTGCCCAGCCCCGAGGCCTATCAGGCCATCCAGCTCGGCACCGTCGACGGCGCCATCTTCCCGACCTCGGCGGCGCAGTCCTATCGCATCCACGAAGTCTCGAAGTATTTCACCATCGGCTTCGACGTGACCTCGTTCTACGCCCCCTACGCGGTCAACCTGCGCACCTGGGATCGCTGGCCGGCCGACGTCAAGGCCGCTTTCGAGCAGGCGAACAAGGAAGCCAACCTGCGCATGGGCAAGTTCTTCGACGACAGCAATCAGGAGCTGATCGACGGTTACGCCAAATCGGGCGTCGAGATCATCAAGCTCTCCGAGGCCGAGCAGACCAAGGTCAAGACCACGCTGGCGCCGCTCTACGACAAGTGGGTCGCCGACATGAAGGCCAAGAACCTGCCGGGCGACGAAGTGCTGAAGTACTTCCGCGAGGCGATCAAGCGCGTCCCCGCGGCCTGATCGCCGAACGTCGTCCCCCATGCACGCCGATGAAAGCCAGCCGCCTGCGGGCGGCTGGTTCGCCCGCGTCGAGAACCTCTTCGCCGTGCTGGCGCAATGGGCGCTGGCGGTGCTGCTCGCGCTGGTGATGTTCCAGATCATCACCCGCTACGTCGTCAACGATCCGTTCGGCGAGGTCGTCGGCATCACCGAAACCTATCTGATGCCCGCCATCGTGTTCTTCACCATCGCCGCCCTGCAGCGCCATGACGGCCACATCAGAGTTGACCTGCTCTACGGCAGGCTGAGCGGTCGGGCCAAGAACGCAGTCGATCTCGTCGTCGTTCTGGCCTCGGCGGTCTTCTGGGCTTTCGTCATCTACGCCAGCGCCAGCGAAACGATTTTCAGCTGGCGCATGGATTACGAGATTTCGCGCGATCTGCCCTATCCGCAGTGGACGGCGCTGATCGTCGTTCCCCTGGGCGGCGGGCTGATCATGATCCGCCTGCTGCTGCAGGCCGTCTCCAGCGCCCGCGCCTTCGGCCGGCCGCTGCCTCACGAAGGCGCGCAATGACCGTCACGCTCATCGTTCTTCTGCTGGCGGTGCTGCTGCTGATCGGCATGCCGATCGGCTTCGCCATGGGCTTGACCGGCATCATCGGCATCTATGTCGTCGGCGGCGCCGATTCGCTGATGGGCATCGTCGCCGTGACGCCCTATCGCCAGTCGGCATCTTGGATCCTTACCGCCATTCCGCTGTTCGTGCTGATGGCGGAGATGCTGGCCTCCAGTCGCATCACCTCCGACCTGTTCGCCACAATGAACAAATGGGTCGGCCATCTGCCAGGCGGCCTGGCGATCGCCGGCGTGCTGGCCGCGGCCGGGCTGGGCGCGGTGTCCGGTTCCTCCACCGCAGCCACGGCCGCCCTGTCGAAGTCGGTGGCGCCCGAGCTGCTGCGGGCGGGCTATTCGCGCGGACTGGCGATCGGCACGGTCGCTTCCGCGGGCACGCTCGCCATCATGATCCCGCCTTCGGTGATCATGGTGATCTACGGCATCCTGACCGAAACCTCGGTCGGCCTGCTGTTCGTCGCCGGCATCATTCCGGGCCTGCTGACGGTCGCGGCCTACGCCACGACGGTGATCGTCTGGGCCAAATACGTTCCCGGCGCCGCGCCGCGGACCGAGCGTCACGGCTGGGGCGAGCGGTTCCGTTCGCTGCGGCTGATCTGGCCGATGGTGGTTCTGTTCGCGCTGGTGATTGGCGGGCTCTATTCCGGCGCCGTCACCGTCACCGAGTCGGCTGCGGTCGGCGCGGCGGGCGCCGTCGTGCTGGCGTTCTGGTTTCTGCGCGGCGCCGGCTGGAAGGCGTTGAAGGAGGCGCTGGCGCGCACCGTTTCGACCACGGCGATGATCTTCACCATCATCATCGGCGCGCATCTGTTCAGCTATTTCATGACGCTGACCGGCACGCCGCAGGCCCTGCTCGCCTATGTCGACGGTCTGGGCATCGCGCCCTGGATCGTCTTCACGCTGATGATCCTGATCTACCTGGTTCTGGGCTGCTTCATGGACCAGCTGGCGATCCTGGTGCTGACCCTGCCGATCGTGTTTCCGATGATCCTGCGCTTCGGCTACGACCCGATCTGGTTCGGCGTCATCCTGACCAAGACGGTCGAGATCGGCCTGATTACGCCGCCTTTGGGCATGAACTGCTTCGTCGCCAGCTCGATCAGCAGGATGCCGGTTTCGCAGGTGTTCCGGGGCGTAACGCCCTTCATCGGTGCGGAAGTGGTCACCATTGCGCTGTTGATGGCGTTTCCGCACCTCGTGCTGTGGGTGCGTTAGCAGCGCGCTTTGGATCGAGAGAGAAAATGAGCGAACTGACCGAAGAGCAACGCGCGCTCAAGGACAACGCCGAGCGCTTCCTGGAGCGTGAGGCTGCTCCCTTTATCGCGCAGGCGGAGAAGGGTGGCGAATTTCCCTGGCAGTTGCTGCCAAAGCTGGCGGAGTTCGGCTATATCGGCCCGATGCTGCCCGAGCAGGACGGCGGGCAGGGCGCCAGCTACACCGACATGACGATCCTGATGGAGGCGGCGGGCTATCAGTGGCTGGGCCTGCGCGCCCTGATGAACGTCGCCAACATGATTGCCGGCCTGCTCAACGCGCATGCCAACGCCGAGCAGAAGAAGCGCTACCTCGAGCCGCTGCTGGCCGGACAGCGGCGCGTTTTCGTCGCCATCACCGAGCCTGGCCATGGCTCCGATGCAGGCTCGATCGAGACCCGCGCCATCGACCGCGGCGACCATTTCGAGCTGCGCGGCACCAAGCAGTGGATCACCAATGCCGAAGGCGATTTCGGCGTCGTGCTGGCCCAGGTCGTCTCGCCCGAGGGCGCGCCCAAGGGGCCGGCAGCCTTCATCGTCGACAGAAGCGAAGCGAAGTACGAGGTCCGACCGCTCGAGACCATGATCCTGCGCGGCACCGGCACGTCCGAGATCGTCTTCGACGGCACGAAGGTTCCGCGCTCGCGGCTGGTCGGTGAAATCGGCGGCGGGCTGAAAACCATTCTGACGACCTTGAACGAGGGTCGGCTTTCGGTTTCCGCCGGCGCCGTCGGCGCGGCGCAGAAGGCGCTCGACCTCTCCATCGAATACGCCAAAACCCGTGTGCAGTTCGGCCGGCCCATCGGCGAGTTCCAGCTCGTCCAGGGCATGCTGGCCGAAATGGTGACCTTGGTGCGGGCCTCGCGCCTGCTGTGCCGCGACGCGGCGGCGGCGTTGGACGCCGGCCGCACGGCACGGCTGGAATGCGCGATATCGAAGAAATTCTGCACCGAATCGGCCCATCGCGTCGCCAGCCTGGCGCTGCAGGTGCATGGCGGTTCGGGCTACAGCACCGACCTGCCGCTGGAGCGGATTTTCCGCGACACGCGTGGCGGGCTGATCCCGGAGGGCACTTCGGAGATCCAGATTCTCATCATCGGGCGCGAGTTGCTGGGCCTGTCGGCCTTCGGCGATCGGCCGAAAGCGAAGAAGGAAAAGTAGAATGGGCGTGTTGCAGGATATCGAAACCTACGAAGTCTACTTCGAGACGCTGAACATCGGCGACAAGTTCAAGACCGCCGGCCGGACCGTGACCGAATCCGACATCGTGGCCTTCGCCGGACTCTCGGGCGACTACAACGCCCTGCATACCGATGCCGAGTACGCTGCCACCACGCCGCATGGCGCCCGTATCGCGCATGGCCTGCTCGTTCTGTCGATCGTCTCCGGACTGAGCACGCGGCTGCCGGTGATGAAGGCCATGGAGCGCACCATTCTCGGCCTTTCTAACCTGCAATGCCGCTGGCGGCGGCCGACCAAGATCGGCGACACGATCCATGTCGTGCTGGAAGTCGCCGAGAAGAAGGATGGCGCCAAACCGGATCGCGGCGCTGTCGTATTGCGTCGCACCGCCGTCAATCAGCGGGGCGAAGCCGTGATGGAAAGCGACTGGAGCCTGATCCTGCGCCGCAAGACCCCGCTCGCCGCCTGAGGAGAACTACCATGGCCGCTGCGTCCAAATCCGTGCCCAAGACTGCCATCGCCCGGCACACCAACGAGAAGATTTTCGTCCGCAATCTCGATCTGCTGGATGAAGTCGTCGGCAAGATGAACTTCACCACCATGTTCTTCCACCAGATGATGGCCCGTCTGCCGACGCCGCAGGAAAGCGCGGTACTGGATGCCATCCTGGTGACGCTGATGGAGCATGGTCTGACGCCGTCCGCCATCGTCGCCCGCATGACCATCGTTTCGGCCCCGGAGGCGTCGCAGGGCGCCATCGCCGCGGGGCTGCTGGGCGTCGGCAGCCAGTTCATCGGCACGATCGAGGACAGTGCCCGCCTGGTGCAGCAGCTCGTGGTGGCGCCGGAAGGCGTCGAGAAGGCGGCAGAGGCGGCGGCCCAGCGCTATCGCAGCCAGAAGCTGCTGCTGCCGGGCTTTGGCCATCACCTGCACCGTCCCGACGATCCGCGCTCGCCCGTGCTGCTGGGCGTCGCGGAGAAGCAGGGGCTGGCCGGCAAGCATATAGCTGCGCTCCGCCTGTTCGCACGCGAGGTCGACAAGGCCTACGGCAAGCACATCACCATCAATGCCACCGGCGCCATCGGCGCCATCCTCTCGGACATGGGCATTCCCGTGGCCGCCATCCGCGGGATTGCCATCGTCGCCCGCGCTGCGGGCCTGGTCGGGCACATTCTGGAAGAGCAGACCGACCAGACCACGCGCTTCATCTGGGACATGGCCGAGGAGCATATCGAGCATACGGCCGCGCCCGGACGCTGATATTCTTGCCGCCGGGGAGACCATGAGCGCAAATCCGGCATGAGCGAGAATGGCGACGAACTGGTGCCCATGGTGCTGCGCACCATGGACGTGTTCGAGGCGTTCGCCCGCGCCGAGGGGCCCATGCGCCTCAGCGATCTTGCCGATGTCGTCGGCATGCCGGTCAGTTCCTGTCACGCCCTGATCCGCACCTTGCAGGCGCGCGGCTATCTCTACGCCAGCGACAAGCTGATTTTCCCGACGCGCCGCCTGCTCGATGCCGCCAGCCGTATCCTGAGCGCCGACGCCCTGCTCGCACGGGTGCGGCCGGTGCTCGAACGCATCCAGCGCGAAACCGGCGAAACGGCGGTATGCGGCAAGCGCCTGGGTGGCGACGTGCTCTATATCGACGTCGTCGAGGGCAGCTATCCCGTCCGCTTCAAGGCCGGCATCGGCTCGCTCAAGCCGCTCCACTCGAGCTCGCTGGGCAAGGCCTGCCTCAGCCTGATGAAGCCCGCCGACTGCGCCAAGCTGCTCGCCCGCCTGCCGTTGGCGGCGATCACCCCCAACACCATGACGGACCGCGACCAGCTGATCGCGGATATCGAAGCGGGCAGGAAGCGCGGCTGGTTCGGCACGACCGGCGAGAACGTCACCGACGTTCGCGGTCTCGCCGTTGCCCGGCGGATCGATGGCGAAGGTGTGGGGATCGCGGTCGCCGGGCCGATCGCACGCATGAAGGAGCTCGAAGAGCAGCGCCTCAAGGTGTTGCAGGCCGCTACCGAATCCCTCTAGCGCACCAGTCCCTGCTGCCGCAGCGTATCGACGGTCGATCGCAGCGCCGCAAGATTGCGGTCGAACTGCGCATCGTAACGGCCGGTCGGGCCGGCCAGCGCCAGCCCCAGCGTCTCGCCGCCGACATCCAGCAGAACGGCGATCGAAACCACGTCGACGATGTTCTCGCTTCGGCTGACGATGTAGCCGGCCCGCTTACTCTCCTGCAGCTGGCGCCAGAGCGCTTCGCCGTCGACGATGGTGTTGGGCGTTATCGGCAGCAGCGGGTGCCGGGCCAGAAAAGCGTCGAAGGCGGCGCGATCGTCGGTGCTGAGCAGCGCCTTGCCGAGAGACGAGGAATGGATCGGCTTCTTCTCGCCCGGATGAGTGGCGTAGCGGATCGTCTGGTCGCTTTCCAGCACGTCGAGATAGACCGCCTCGTCGCCTTCGCGGCGCGCCAGCACCACGGTCTCGCCAGTGGCGTCGCGCAGCGCCGCCAGCACCGATCGCATGCGCTCCAGCAGCGGATCGTGGCGTGCCATCGCCTGGGCGACATCGTAGAGCTTGCGGGTCGGATAGAGGCCGCGCCGGCGCTCGAGGGCGTAGAGATAGCCGCGCGCCTGCAGCGTCCGGACGATGGCATGGCAGCTCGACAGCGGCGCGCCGATCGCGCCCGCCAGCTCGCTGAGCGACAGAGGGGCGGCGGCGCGGGCGAAAGCCTCGATCGTGTCGAGCGCCCGGGCGGCGGCGCGGACGGAAGCGCCGGATTTTGCGGTATTCATGGACCAATTGTGCCCGGCTGCGGCGCGCACGGTCAATTCGCGCGGTTGCCGCGTGCAGCCACTGCGCGCCGCACATGGAAGACGCCCGTAAACGGGCGTTTATTTGGTGTCCGCACTTTGCGATAATGACTTGCCAGTCGATTTCCGGGAGATACGCCATGTTCGACCTGCTGATCCGTAACGCCTCGATCGCCGATGGCACTGGCCGTCCGCGCTTCCAGGGCGACGTCGGCATCGTCGGCGACCGCATCGTCGAGGTTGGCCGCCTGTCGGGCGCCGCCCGCCGCACCATCGACGCCGAGGGCCGGCTGCTGACCCCGGGCTTCGTCGACATCCACACCCATTACGACGGCCAGGTGTCGTGGGACAGCGTGCTGGCGCCGTCCTCGATCAACGGGGTCACCTCGGTTGCCGTCGGCAATTGCGGCGTCGGCTTCGCGCCGGCGCGGCCCGACAAGCACGACTTCCTCATCAACCTGCTGGAAGGCGTCGAGGACATTCCCGGCACGGCGCTGGCCGAGGGATTGACCTGGGACTGGGAGAGCTTTCCCGACTATCTCGACGCGCTCGACAAGCGTTCCTTCGCACTCGACGTCGGCGCGCACCTGCCGCATGCCGCCTTGCGCGCCTACGTCATGGGCGAGCGCGGCGCCGATCACAACGAGGAGCCGACCGAGGCGGAGATCGCCGAGATGACGCGCCTCACCGGCGAGGCGATGCAGGCCGGGGCGCTGGGCTTCACCACTTCGCGCACCCATGTCCACAAGTCGCGCAATGGGCGCAACATCGGCACGCTCACCGCGCCGCAGGCGGAACTGGCCGGCATCGCGCAGGCACTGCGCCAGACCGGCAAGGGCGTCATCCAGCTCATCTCCGACGCCTACCTGACGGCCGACGACGAATTCGCCGGCCGCGAGCTCGACCTGATCGGCGCGCTGGCGCGGGTCGCCGGCCGGCCGCTGTCCTTCACCGTGCAGCAGACCGACGATGCGCCCGAACGCTGGCGCTTCATCTTCAAGCGCATTGCGGCCATGGTGGCCGACGGCCTGCCGGTGCGGGCGCAGGTGGCGCCGCGGCCGATCGGCCTGATCCTGAGCTTCGCCGCCACCGTCAACCCGTTCATGGTCTCGCGCACCTGGAAGAACCTGGCGCAGACCACCAAGCTCGACGAACGCCTGCGGATCCTGGCGCAGCCCGAGGTCAAGGCCGCGATCCTTTCCGAGCATGCCCAGCGCACCGTGGGCGGGCTGAACGCCGGCATCGTGCACGGCTTCAACCGCATGTTCCGCATGACCGATCCGGTCGACTACGAGCCGCAGGAAAGCGCCTCGCTGCAGGCCGAGGCGCTCGCCGCCGGCCGCAAGGTGACCGACTACGTCTACGACGTGTTCCTCGAAAAGGGCGGCCGCCAGCTCATCTACCAGCCGCTGATCAACTACACCCGCGGCAACCTCGACGACTGCCACGAGATGCTGATGGCCGACAACACGCTGTTTGGCCTGTCCGACGGCGGCGCGCATTGCGGCACGATCTGCGACGGCAGTTTCCCGACGACGACGCTGGCGCTGTGGAGCCGCGGCAACAAGAGCGGCCGGCGCGTGCCGGTGGAGCAGCTGGTGCACGGCTATACGCAGCGCAATGCCGCCCATGTCGGCTGGCACGATCGCGGCGTGATCGCGCCGGGCTATCTTGCCGATCTCAACGTCGTCGATCTCGACGGGCTTGCGCTCAGCCCGCCAGAGATCGTGCAGGACCTGCCGGCCGGCGGCACCCGCCTGCTGCAGACCGCACGCGGCTATCGCCATACCATCAAGAGCGGCGCGGTCAGCTTCGAGAACGGCGAATGGACCGGCGAGCTTCGGGGCCGGCTGCTGCGCGGCGCGCGAAAGGCGCCCTGACGGGGCGACTTTCCGGCGCTATCCTCGGCGCATGAGCAAGGCATTCACCCGGGAGAACGATGAGGCCGAGGACGATCTCGACGACGTCGATCCCGGCTTGCCGTCGGGCTTCAAGAACTACATGACGCCGCAGGGTTTCGAGGCGCTGCAACAGGAGCTGCGGCATCTGCGCCGCGTCGAGCGCCCGCGCATCGTCGAGATCGTTTCCTGGGCGGCCGGCAATGGCGATCGATCGGAGAATGGCGACTATCTCTACGGCAAGAAGCGCCTGCGCGAAATCGACCGTCGCATGCGCTTTCTCGTCAAGCGGATCGAGAGCGCCGAAGTGGTCGATCCGGCGCAGCAAAAGAATCGCGACCAGGTCTTCTTCGGCGCGACCGTCACCTTGATCGACCAGCACGATCGCGAGCGCCGTCTGCGCATCGTCGGCATCGACGAGGCCGATCTTGAGCAGGGCCGCATCAGCTGGATCTCGCCGCTGGCGCGGGCGCTCCTCAAGGCGCGATGCGGCGACACGGTCGAATTGCGGACGCCCGCCGGCGTCGACCAGGTCGAGGTCCTGGCGATCGACTACGACTGACGCTTAGCGCACCGAGCCGGCCGGCGGCAGATCGATTTCGAGCACGGTGATGGTGAGCGACCAGGAGACGTCGCCCTCGTCGTCGTCGCGGTGCAGCGTGCCGATGAATTCCCCGCCGACCGATACTTCGACCGGCTGGTGCGGCTTGCGCGGCTTCTGGATGGCGATGGTGTCGTTCTTGAACAACCGGCGCAGATAGCTCTGCACGCGGGCGATCTCGTTGGGAGACATGGGGCGCTCCTGCTGGTGTGGCCTTCTTTTTATGGAACGGGCCGGCCGGGCGCAACCCTGCCGGCCGGCCTAAAGAGCGGCGGCGTGCAGGGCGGCGCCGGCCTCCACCCGCTCGAGGTCGATCTCGCCCACCACGGGCAGGTGGTCGGACGCGACCCGCGACAGGGTGGTGCGGTGCAGGCGGGTTTCCACCAGCGCCTGATTGGGCACCGTCCATACGCGGTCGAGCGACATCAGCGGCCGTCGGGCGGGGAAACTGCGCAGCTTGGGCAATTGGCGCGGTGCGCCGATGCGCGTCAGGGAACGGCGCTCCGGCCCGAATATGTTGAAGTCGCCCAGCAGCACGGTCAGCGGCCAGGGCTTCTCCTCCAGCATGTCGGCGATCTTCTTGAGCTGTCGGCCGCGCTCCTGCGGCAGCAGTCCGAGATGGGTGGCGATGACCCGCACCGTGTGGCCCTTAAGCTCGATCAGGCAATCGATGGCGCCGCGCGGCTCGAAGGACAGCACGGTGAGATCGACCTGCGACGCCTCCAGCACCTTGCCTCTGGTCAGCACGGCGTTGCCGAAACGCGCCCGCCCGCGGCGCAAGGTCGGGCCGGCGATGCCCTGCATGCCAAGATGTTTCTCGAGATAGCGGAACTGGTCGGCCTCGTCGACGAAGGCGGCGGCGCCGACCTCCTGCAGGCCCAGAATGTCGGCGTCGATCTCGCGCAGCACATGCACGGTCCGTTCGGGATTGCACTCCCGGTCGCCGCCGATGCACGAATGCACGTTGTAGGTCGCTACCCGAACGGTCGACATCGTCAGCCTAATGCGGCAGCGCCGCGCGCCCGTGCGGCGTGCGATCCAGATCCTCGCTGCCGGTCCGCTCCTTGAAGCCGACAAGCTCGTCCTGGGCGAAGAGCGCCAGGCCGATGAACAGCGGCAGAAGGTAATAGATGGTCCGGAATGCCAGAATTCCCGCGATCAGATGCGGCTGATCGAGCGCCGCGGTCAGGACATATTCGAGCACGCCCCAGCCACCCGGAACGTGGCCTATCACCGCAGCGGCGTCGGAGCCGACGTAGAGCGCGGCGACGGCGGGATAGCCGGCCTCCGCGAAGGGCCGCAGGCAGGCATAAAGGCACCCCGCGATGGCAGCGTAGTTCGTCGCGCCGGCGGCGATCTGGCCCAGCGCCAGTCCGGAGGCAGGCAGCGACAGGTTGATGCGGAACAGTCTGATCGAGCCGGAGAACGAGGTGCAGCATACGGCGTAGGTTATGACGATGCCGAGCAGCGCGCCGCCCAGCAGTCGCGTTTCGGCAGGTGCAATGCCGATCAGTTCGGCAATTTCCTGCGGCCGCCCCAGCATGGCGATGCCGCCGACGCTCAGCATGCCGGCGGCCACCGTAATTCCCGAAAACAGCATGAGCTTCGCCAGACCGGGCAGATCGGCGCCGTGGCGGCGATACATGCGATAGCGCACCGCCCCGCTGCTCAAGGCGGCGAGGCCGAGCGCATGACCGATGCCAATCGCTGCGGTCGAGACCTTGGCGGTGCGCAGCCAGCCGAGGCGGAAGCCGGCGTAGCGGACGGCAAGAATTTCGCCACACGCCAGGGCGGCAAAGCTGACGGTCGCGAAACCCAGCGCCAGACCGATATCCAGCGCCGAAAGATCGCCGATCGCCTCGGCGATTTCCGCCGCTTCGTAACGTGAAAGGACGCGGTACAGCAGGAACAGCCCGAGCAGGCTGGCCGCCACTCCCGCCAGTTTCGATATCGCCGACCACCGCATTGTCGGAAAACGACAGGCCGCTCAATCGGTTCCGGCATTGCGGCACGCGCGAAACCTCGGGCCGGGTCGCGCGTTGTGGCGTCTGCGATCCGTTTTCATCCGCGGCGACCGCCGGGGCTGCGGAGGCGCGTTCAGACGACCGAAGGACGGCGAGGACATGCAGGCGGGAAGTTCGATCATTCGGGAAGGCGAAAATTGCTGGCGCGTGGCGCGTGCCGAACGGGCGGCGTTTCTGATCGATGCCAGTCGATACTATCGCGTGCTTGATCGCGCCATGCCCCTGGCGCGCCGTCGCATCGTGATCGTCGGCTGGGATTTCGACAGCGACACGCGCCTGTTGCCGGGCGGTCCGACGCTGGGCGATCGTCTGCTCGAACTGGTCGAGGCCAATCCGCGGCTGGAGATTTATCTTCTGATCTGGCGATCCTCGCTTGTCTACGCCCATAACCACGACGTGCCGCTGGCCTTCGGCGGCAAATGGTGGCAGCACCCGCGCATTCATTACCGGCTCGACGCGGCCCATCCGCTGGGCGGCAGCCATCACCAGAAGATCGTCTGCATCGATGACGCGCTGGCCTTCGCCGGCGGCATCGACCTGACGGACGAGCGCTGGGACGAATGCGGCCACGCCGCCGAGATGCCCGATCGAGTCTCGCCGCAAGGCGGCACGTATGGCCCCGTCCACGACGTGCAGATGATGGTGGATGGTCCAGCCGCCGCCGCCCTCGGTGACCTGGTGCGCGAGCGCTGGCTGGCGGGCGCGGAAGAGGAACTGCAACCGGTCGCCATCGGCGCCAGGCTCTGGCCGCAGGGCGTGACGCCAGATCTGCGCGATCACGACATCGCCATTGCCCGCACCCGGCCCGACTATGGCGGCCTGGAGCCGGCCCGTGAGGTCGAGCGCCTCAACCTCGATGCACTGGCCGCAGCGCGCCGTCACATATATCTGGAAGCCCAGTATTTCGCCGTGCCAGCGGTGGCCGATCTGCTGGCCGAGCATTTGCGCGATCCCGATGGCCCGGAGGTGCTGGCGCTGGTCAACTACAACTCGCACGGCCGGCTCGAGCAATACGTCATGGGACAGAACCGAGACCGACTGTTCGGCCATCTGCGCGGCGCCGACAGGCATGGCAGGCTCGGCTTGATGTATTCGCGCGCCGGCGAGGCCTGCCATGTGAAGATCCACTCCAAGGTCGTCATCGTCGACGATCTTTTCCTGCGCATCGGCTCGTCCAACCTCAATCAGCGCTCGTTCGGCGTCGACAGCGAATGCGATCTGGCCTTCGAAGCGACCACCGAGGCCGCGATGCGCGCCATCCGCCGCTTCCGCCGCGACCTGCTGGCCGACCATCTGCGCGTCTCGCCCAGCCGCGTCGCGCAGGCATGGCGGGCCAATAACGGCTCGCTGCTGCGCACGGTGCGTCGTTTCGCCGGCGAAGGCTGCCTGCGGTTCTACGACGTCGATCCCGAGCAGGCGGCGGCGCCCGTCCCGCTCACCGACGTGCTCGATCCCGCCGAACCGTTCACCGTCGAACGCGTGCTCGGCCTGAAGAACTAGCGCGTTGCGCCCGATCTTCCTGCGCCTGTTCTGGATCGTGCCGCTGTCGCTGCTGCTGGCGGCGGTCCTGGCGCTGGCCACCGGCTTCGCCGTCGTCCCCGATCGCTGGAACCCCTGGGCGCCGCTGCATCTGTCCGATCCGCCCAATCTGCTCACCGGCTACAAGCTGCGGCGCCTGCGCGAAGATGCGCCGCGCTGCCATGCGTTTCTCGACCAGTCGCCGTTGCGTTACGTCCCTGTCGAGGATCGTATCCACGCCACGGGCTGCCATATCAGGAATGCCGTACGGATATCGCGATCGGATATCGCCTATGGCAGCGGCTTCGTCCTGACCTGTCCGATGGCGGCCGGATTGGCGCTGTTCGAGCGCCATGTCCTGACGCCGGCGGCGCGTACCCGCTTCGGCCAGCCGGTGACGCGTATCGAGCATTTCGGCTCCTATGCCTGCCGCAACGTCTACAACCGCGACGCCGGCCGTCTCAGCCAGCACGCCACCGCCAATGCCTTCGATATCGCCGCCTTCCGGCTGGCCGACGGCCGCCAGATCGCGCTCGCGGCCGACTGGGCCGATGGGGGCGAGGAGGGCGAATTCCTGCGCGACGTCCGCGACGGCGCCTGCCGGATTTTCGGCACCGTGCTGGGCCCCGACTACAACGCCGCCCACCACAATCATTTCCATTTCGACATGGGCGGTTACTTCATATGCCGGTAGACGGAACCGCTGCGGTAATTGCCCCGTTTTCGCCGCAAGCCGTTACTATGGTGCTTCCGTCCCTTTCGGCCAAAAAGGCAGTTTCCATGCGCAAAATTTCAGGATTCCTGCCGCTGCTGGCGGCGGTTGGCGTCAGTTTCGCGGCGACCGGCGCCCAGGCCCAGTCGGGCTCCGACCGGCTGCTCGATTCGCTGGTGCGCGGCATGCAGATCTGCAGCGAGATCAACGATTCGGCGAACCGACTGGCGTGCTACGACGATGTCTATCGCACCGCTTCCGGCCAGCCGCGGCAATCGGCGACGCCCGTCGCGCCGGCGCCGGGTTACGTGCCCTCGGTCCCGGCCCAGCCGGCGCCGAACTACCCGTCTTATCCGTCGCAGGCCTACCCCTCGCAGGCAGCGCCCGACCAGCCGCCTGTCGATGCCGCCGATCGCGCCTTCGATCCCCGCTCCCAGCGCAGCTCGACCGTGCCGCCGGAGATGGTCGCCGACGTGATCAGCGAGCGCCGCAGCGGCCCAGGTCCCATTCCTCGTGGTAACGTCTCGCTGCTCTCGCTCGGTACGCCGTCGCTGTCCTACAACGAGGCCAATTATCGCTGGCTGGTGACGGCGGCGGTCACCAACAATACCAATCGGTTGATTGACGCCAGCATCACCTGCACGCTGACCAACAACGACCGCAAGATCACCGATATCAACTGGTTTCCCAACGGCATCCGGCCGGGCGAAACCGTCACGGCCGACATTCTGGGTCCGCCGACTTCGGTGTTCGCCAACGCCGTCACCTGCCGCGTCAACAGCCCGATCTGATCGCAAACAGAAAACGGCGGCTTCCGATGAAGCCGCCGTTTCTCTTTGTCTGCTCGCCTAGCGCTTCTGCTGGCTGTCGCCCTGGTTCTGGCCGGGGGCCTTCTGGTCCGGATTCTGCTGCCGGTTCGCCGGGTTCTGCTCGCCTTGGCGATTGGGGTCCTGCTGGTGCTGGCGCTGCTCGCCCTGGCGCTGCGTGCCGGACTGCTGCTGCTGGCGATTTTCCTGTTCCTTGCGATCGTTCGGGTTGTTGCCCATCGACGTTACTCCTGGGTTGCCGCCGACGCGGTTTGCGCATCGTTGCAGGGAAGCCTGCGCGGTGACGAAAAAACGCCGCCTCGATTGCGCCGGTTCCAGAGGTTTACCGCATCGGATAAACCGGAACCCCCTCGCGTCAGAGGCGTTTTCTTGTCATCGACAATCGAGCCCGCCGGCGCGGGCAATCAGGAGAGAAAGATGACTGCCACGATGCGCAAGATAGTGCCGTTGTTCCTGCTGCTGGGCATTTTCGGCGTGCAGGCGCTGGTCCTCACCGGATGCAACACCGCCGAAGGCTTCGGCCAGGACGTCGAGAATACCGGCGAGGCGCTGCAGGAAGGCGCCAAGGACGCCAAGAAGGACCTGAACTAGGCGCCGCCTTGGCGAACCGGAGGGCGACATGAAATACGCATTGCTATGGTTGCTCGGCGTTCCGATCCCGATTCTGATTCTGCTCTATTTTCTTTTCTAGGGCGGCGGCGGAAAGCAGCGATCGAAAAAGCAGCGATCGAAATGGAAAGGCCGGCATTGAGCCGGCCTTTCGCGTGTCTGGATTACCTGGCAGTGACCTAGGGGCGTGCCGCCACGCTGCCGCCGTGATGTCGGCCCGGCCCCTGCGGGCCGCGCGAGCGCTTGGCGAAATGCCGGCCATGATCGGGTCGATCGCCATGGCCATGACCGCCCTGACTGCGCTGGGCCGGACGCCCGTTGCCGCGCTGGTTGCGATGACGGCCGTTCGGCTTGCCGGCGGCGGCCGGCGCATCGGGATTGCGCCGCAAATCCTGACGCGGCGGCGAAAAGCGGATCAGCTTCTCGATGTCGCGCAACAGCCCCATCTCTTCGCCGTCGACCAGCGACACGGCCATGCCCGAGGCGCCGGCGCGCGCGGTGCGGCCGATGCGATGCACGTAGCTTTCCGGCACGTTCGGCAGGTCGAAGTTGACGACATGCGTGACGCCATCGACATCGATGCCGCGCGCCGCGATGTCGGTCGCCACCAGCACCGGGCAGTTGCCGTTCTTGAACGCCGCCAGCACTCGCTCGCGCTGGCCCTGGCTCTTGTTGCCGTGAATGGCGCCGGCGTTGATGCCGGCGGCTTCCAGGTGACGCGCGATGCGGTCGGCGCCGTGCTTGGTGCGCGCGAAGACCAGCGTTCGCTCGACGCCGGTGCGACGCAGGAACTCGGTCAGCACCTGCCGCTTGTGCGCGGTTTCGATCAGGATCACCTGCTGCTCGACGCGCTCGACCGTCGAGGAGACCGGCGTCACCGCCACGCGGGCGGGATCGCTCAGCAGGTCGGCAGCCAGCGCATCGATCTCCTTCGGCATGGTGGCCGAGAAGAACAGGTTCTGGCGCTTGGCCGGCAGGGCGCGCACCAGGCGACGGATCGGCTGGATGAAGCCCATGTCGAGCATCTGGTCGGCCTCGTCGAGCACGAAGATCTCGGTCTGGTCGAGACGGATCGTGCGCTGCTCGAGATGGTCGAGCAGGCGGCCTGGCGTGGCGATCAGCACGTCGACGCCGTTCTGCACGCTGCGCACCTGGTTGCCGAAGCCGACGCCGCCGAATACCACCGCCACAGACAGCCGCATGTTGCGGCCATAGGTCCGGAAGCTGTCGGCGATCTGGCTCGCCAGTTCGCGCGTCGGGCTCAGCACCAGCGCCCGGCAGGCGCCGCGCGTGCGCGGGCGGTTGCTGGCCGAAGCGGCCAGACGCTGCAGCATCGGCAGCGCGAAAGCCGCGGTCTTGCCGGTGCCGGTCTGGGCGATGCCGAGAAGGTCGCGGCCCGTCAGCACCTGCGGAATGGCCTGCGCCTGGATAGGGGTGGGGACGGCATAGCCCTCGGTCTCGAGTGCCGCCAGAATCGGCGCACTCAGGCCGAGATCGTTGAACGTAGTCAAAACAGGAAATCTTTCTTTACACGCGCTCCATCGCCGGCGATCGCCGGACGCACAGGGAGCTCAGTTTTAGGGGACGGCCTCGCGTGAGGGGCGGTCGGTGTTCTTCTTATTGGCGATCAGCGGTCGCTCACCCGTTTCGGTGGCGTTCACGCGGCTGAAATGCACAACGCTGCCCGGTTCGGGCTGGCGGGCTTATGACAGTGTCGCCGCATTATGTCAAGCGTGCTGACTTAATCGGGACGGGCCGGTGATCGGCAGGCTCGCGCGGCTGGGTTGCAGGCTTTGATCTGGCCGCTCCCCAAGGCGCCTCCTATGCTCACGCCGGCACTTTGCCTTGGTCCTCCGCTCCATCCGTCAACGAATCGATGAGTTCCAGCCCCCTTCCGGAAGCCGCGCCGTCGTCCCAATCGATCGCGCCGTCGCCGACCCGCTCGATCATGCTGCTGTCGGTCGCCGCCTTTTCCAGCGCCGCCAGCCTGCGCGTGTCCGACGCGCTGCTGCCGCAGGTCTCCAACGATTTCGCGGTCAGCATCGGCACGGCCTCGGTCATCGTCACCGGCTATACCGTGGCCTACGGCTTCATGCAGGCCTTCTACGGACCTGTCGGCGACCGCTACGGCAAATACCTGGTCATCGCCATCACCACGCTCGTCTCGGCGCTGGCGACGCTGGCCTGCGCCTTCGCGCCGTCGCTCTCCGTACTTGCCACGGCGCGTTTCGTCGCCGCCGCCGCCTCCTGCGCCGTCATCCCGCTGTCGATGGCCTGGGTCGGCGACGTGGTGCCCTACGACCAGCGCCAGGCGATGCTGTCGCGCTTCATCAGCGGCCAGATCCTGGGCATGGTGTTCGGCCAGATCGCCGGCGGCATTCTGGGCGACCTGATCGGCTGGCGCATGGTGTTCGTGGTTCTGGCCGGCGTCTACGTTCTGGCCGGCCTGGCGTTGTTTGCCGAGATGCGCCGCGACGTGCGCACGCGCGAAGCCAGCAATCCCACCGCCTCGCTCAGTCCGGTCGCCATCGCCCGCAATTTCGGCGGCCTGCTGCGGCGGCCCTGGATTCGCGTCGTGCTGCTGACGGTCAGCATCGAGGGGTTCCTGTATTTCGCCGCCTTCGCCTTCGCCGGCGCCGAGCTGCATCGCCGTTTCGATCTCAGCTACACCATGGTCGGGGTGGCGCTCACCGCCCTTGGCGCCGGCGGCATGAGCTATGCGCTGTTCGCCCGCCATTTCGTGCGACTGCTGGGCGAGCGCGGGCTGGCGATCGGCGGTGGCGCAGTGCTGTGCATCGCCTTTCCGCTCTTCGCCCTGACCGGCCAGCTGCTCTGGGCGGTGCTGGCGATCTATCTGTCCGGGCTGGGCTTCTACATGCTGCACAACACGCTGCAGACCAATGGCAGCCAGATGGCGCCCGAGGCGCGCGGCAGCGGCCTGGCGCTGTTCGCCTCCTGCCTGTTCATCGGCCAGTCGATCGGCGTGGCGCTGTCGGCCATTGTCGTCGACCGGCTGGGGGCGATGCCCATTTTCCTGGCCTGCGGCCCGCTGCTGCTGGTCGTGGGGCTGTATTTCGCCGCGGCGTTGCGTCGGCGCCCCTAGATTTGGACCGCCGCAAAACCGCTTGGGGCCGGCCGGGCCGGGCGCTATAAGGGCGCCGCGATTTCCCGGGAAAACCATGACCAAAGCGTCCCCTGCGACCAGGCCGCGTTCGAAAGCCGCCGCCAAGCCGGTGCCCAGAGTCGGCATCGTCAGCCTCGGCTGCCCCAAGGCGCTGGTCGATTCCGAGCGCATCCTGACCAAGCTGCGGTCGGAGGGCTACGAGATCTCCGGCTCCTACGACGGCGCCGACGTGGTGCTGGTCAATACCTGCGGCTTTCTCGACAGCGCCAAGAAGGAATCGCTCGACGCCATCGGCGAGGCGATGCGCGAGAACGGCAAGGTCATCGTCACCGGCTGCATGGGTGTCGAGGAGAACCGCATCCGCGAGGTCCATCCCGGCGTGCTGGCCGTCACCGGCCCGCAGCAATACGAGGCGGTGGTCGCGGCGGTGCATCAGGTGGCGCCGCCGCGGCATGATCCGTTCGTCGATCTGGTGCCGCCGCAGGGCATCAAGCTGACGCCGCGCCATTACGCCTATCTGAAGATTTCCGAAGGCTGCAACCATCGCTGCAGCTTCTGCATCATTCCCTCGATGCGCGGTGATCTGGTCAGCCGTCCCGCCGCCGAGGTGCTGTACGAGGCCGAGCGGCTGGCGGTCGCCGGCGTCAGGGAGCTTCTGGTGATCTCGCAGGACACGTCGGCCTACGGCGTGGACATTCGCTATGCCGAGAGTTCGTTCGCGCGTCGGAAGGTGAAGGCGCGGCTGACCGAGCTGTGCACCGAACTTGGCAACATGAATGTCTGGGTGCGGCTGCACTACGTCTATCCCTACCCGCATGTCGACGAGCTGATGCCGCTGATGGCGGAGAGGAAAATCCTTCCCTATCTCGACATCCCGTTCCAGCACGCCAGCCCGTCTGTCCTGAAAGCGATGAAGCGGCCGGCCAACGAGCAGAAGGTGCTGGATCGCATCCGGCGCTGGCGGTGCGAGGTTCCCGAGCTGACCCTGCGTTCGACCTTCATCGTCGGATTTCCCGGCGAGACCGAGAAGGATTTCGAGTTCCTGCTGCAATGGCTGGAAGAGGCGGATCTCGATCGCGTCGGCTGCTTCAAGTACGAGCCGGTCGAGGGCGCCGCCGCCAACGAACTCCCCGGCACTGTCCCGGACGAGGTCAAGGAAGAGCGCTGGCATCGCTTCATGCAGGCGCAGCAAGCGATCAGCGCGCGCCGGCTGGCGGCCAAGGTCGGCCGGACCATCGAGGTGCTGGTCGACGAAATCACGCCGCAAGGGGCCATCTGCCGCTCCCACGCCGACGCGCCGGAGATCGACGGCACGGTAGTCCTGCGTGAGGCGCGCGGCCTGAAACCGGGCGATCTCGCAAATGTGATCGTCGAGGAGGCCGACGCCTACGACCTTCACGCCCGGCTGGTTTCCGGGAAAATGCGCTGATTTTGCTTCCAGTCTTTAAACAAAACTAGATTGATGGCCATGGGATTGGCCGGCATACGCAGGCGCTACCGAACTGTTGCGACACAAAAAGCGCAAACGCGGTAACAACGTTTCGGGGCTTTGCGGGCATTGTAACTGCATTATCGCAGCGTCAGTGCAGTGTCATGAAAACAAATCGAATTATTGACCACCGCCAGCGGATTCGCCGCGTCGCCACCTATATCGACGACCATCTCGACGACAAGCTCAGCCTGCCCACCCTGGCAGCCGTAGCCTGCCTGTCGCCGTTCCATTTCCAGCGGGTATATCAGCAGCTGGTGGGGGAGACGCCGGCCGATACGGTTCGCCGCCTGCGCCTGAAGCGGGCCGCGATCCAGATCGGCACCGGAGAAATGTCGGTGACGGAGGCCGCGACGCTGGCCGGTTATGGCAGTTCGCAGGCCTTCTGCCGCGCTTTCCGCCGCGATTTCGGGGTCGCTCCGTCGCGCCTCAAGAAGGCCGGGCGGGAATGGCTGGCCGAGCGCCTGCCGCAGCGCCCGTCCTTTTCGATCGTCGAACTGCCGACCCACACCGGCTACGGCCTGCGCTTTGGCGGCGCGGACTGGGATGGCGACTGGTCATGCTGCCAGATCGTGGCGCGCGCCTTTGCGAGCGAGCGCTGGGATCCGGCCGGCCACCCGATGTTCATGCTCTATCGTTCCGATCCGTTCGCTTCGATCGACGGACCGACCGATGCCGATATCTGCCTCATCAGCGACCAGCCGATCGCCGGCGCGCCCGAACTGGAACGCGTGGTGTTCCCGGGCGGCACCTTCGCCGTGCTGGCGATGCGCGGCAATCTCGCAGCGGCTCTGCCGGGCGGCCGGCGTCTGATGCAGGCGCAACTGCCGGAGGCGGGCTTCGTGCGCCGGCCGGGACCAGTGCTGCGCCGCTGCCTCAACGATCCAGTGATCACCCCGCCCAGCGAGCGCATGTTCGAGCTCTACGTGCCGGTGGTCGCCGGGGTGGCGGCCGACACTGGCCGCGAGGCCGAGCCGATCGAGGCAGGCTATCGCGCCTACGGCGACTACGCCGCTGCCGGCTGACGCCCCACCAAATCAGGCGGCGGCAATGCCAGCCGGGCAGGAAATGCCCGTGCCGCCCAGCCCGCAATAGCCGTTGGGATTCTTCGCCAGATACTGCTGGTGATAGTCCTCGGCGAAATAGAAATCCGGCGCATCGACGATCTCGGTGGTGATGGCGCCATAGCCCGCCTTGGCGAGCTGCGCCTGATAGGCGGCCCGCGATGCCTCGGCCTGCGCCTTCTGCTCATCCGACGAGACATAGATGCCGGAACGGTACTGCGTTCCCACGTCGTTGCCCTGGCGCATTCCCTGCGTCGGATCATGGCTCTCCCAGAAGATCTTCAGCAGCTCGCCGTACGAGATGCGGGCAGGGTCGAACACCACCAGCACGACTTCGTTATGTCCGGTGCGCCCGCTGCAGACCTCTTCGTAGGTCGGGTTGGGCGTGAAGCCGCCGGCGTAACCGACCGCGGTGCTGAAAACGCCCGGCGCTTCCCAGAACTTGCGCTCGGCGCCCCAGAAGCAGCCCAGGCCGAAAATTGCCGTCTGCAGCCCGGCAGGGTAGGGGGGCTTCAACGGATTGCCGTTGACGAAATGGCGCGCCGGCACCGGCATCGCCGTTGACCGGCCCTTCAGCGCTTCGTCGGCGCTGGGCATCTGCGTCTTGGTCCGGCTGAGAAGGCTCCACATCGCGCACCTCCAAGTATTGTCCTGCCTAGAATGGCGACTGTCGCCGCCAGTTCAAGCCCGGCGTGCCTTTGCGCTCGATCATTGCCGGCCGGGGGGCGGGATGGGGCATTCTGGGGGCGATTATGCCCGATCCCTTCGATTCCAGTGCCCCTTGGCACGCCTTGCCGGCGACGGACGTCATGGCAGCGCTGCGATCGCGTTCGCAGGGGCTGACATCGGTCGAGGTCGAGCAGCGCCGTCAGGCCGTCGGGGCCAACGTCCTGCCCGAACCGCGCCGACGCAATCTGGCGACCGTCCTGCTGGGCCAGTTCCGCAGCCCGTTCATCTACCTGCTGCTGGCGGCCGCCGTGCTGTCGCTGGTTCTGGGCGATCTTGCCGATGCGGGTTTCATCGCTGTCGTGCTGGCGATGAACGCCGCCATCGGCGCCTGGCAGGAATGGGGTGCGGAAAGGCGCATCCGTGGCCTGCAGTCGCTTGTGCGCAGCGTCGTGCCCGTGCGTCGCGACGGGCGGCAGATCGAACTCGACGGACGCGATCTCGTGCCTGGCGATGTCGTCTCGCTGGCGACCGGGCTGAAAGTGGCGGCCGACATGCGGCTGCTCGACGGCGATGAGCTTGCCGTCGACGAGAGCCTCCTGACCGGCGAATCGGTGCCGGCGACGAAGGGCGCATCGGCGGCGGTCTCTGCGGAAGCCGTGCCGGGCGATCGCGCGACGATGCTGCATGCCGGGGCGACAGTGCTGAACGGCCGCGCCACCGCCATCGTCGTCGCCACCGGTCAGCACACCCAGGTCGGGCGCATTGCACGTTCGCTGCGTGATGATCCGCCGGCGCCGACGCCGCTCGTGCGGCGCATGGCCGGCTTCACCCGCGCTCTTACCCTCGGCGTGGCGGTGGTTATCGCCGCGCTGGCGACGATCGAGATCGTGCGCGGCGCGCCGGTCGCGGAAATTCTGGTGCTGGGGGTGGCGCTGGCGGTATCCGCCATACCCGAGGGCCTGCCGGTGGCGATGACCGTCGCCTTGTCCATAGCCGTTCGCCGCATGGCGGCAAGGCGGGTCATCGTGCGGCGGCTGCCGGCTGTCGAGGGCCTGGGCACTTGCACGACCATCGCCAGCGACAAGACGGGCACCCTCACTCTCAACCGGCTGACCGTCGTCGAGCTGTGGCTGCCGCAGACCGGTTTCCGCCCGGCCGACGATCCGGGCGCAACGACACTCGCGCTCAGTGCCGCGATCTGCAACGAAGCATGGCTCGGTCCGGACGATTCGCATGAGGGCGGCGGTGGCGACGCGGTCGACAGGGCGTTCCTCGTCCTGGCGCGCGATCGCGGCGTGCTGGCCGATGCCCGCGCCTGCCCGCAATGCGGCGCGGTGCCCTACGAGCCGGAGCTGAAATACGGCGCCGCGTTCGAGGCTCGCGGCGAGACGATGTGGGCGCATGTCAAAGGCGCTGCCGAGACCGTGCTGCCGATGTGCGTCGACGTCGATCCGTCGGCACTGGCGGCGGCCGACGCGCTGGCCGAGCGGGGCTTTCGCGTCATTGCGGTGGCGAGCGGCCAGGTACCATCGCCAACGCCGGGGTCGCTCGGCGGGCTGCGCCTGCTCGGTCTGGCCGGCATTCTCGATCCTCTGCGCCCGGATGCGCCCGCAGCAATCGCCGCCGCCCGTCGTGCCGGCATCCGGGTCTGCATGGTCACCGGCGATCATCCCCGCACGGCCCTGGCGATCGCCCGTCAGCTGGGTCTGGCCGAAGACGAGGCCGAAGTCGTGACCGGCAGCGATCTTGCCGCGCTGGAGGGCGACGCCTTCGTTGCGGCAGTGTCGCGCGCGCGCGTCTTCGCCCGGGTGGAGCCGATGCAGAAGCTCGCCATCGTGCGCGCCCTGCAGGCCAAGGGCGAGATCGTCGCCGTCACCGGCGATGGCGTGAACGATGCGCCAGCGCTGCGCGCGGCCGATATCGGCGTGGCGATGGCCGGCAACGGCACCGACGTGGCGCGCGATGCCGCCGACATCCTGCTGGTCGACGACAATTTCGGCTCGATCGTCGGCGGCATCGAGGAAGGGCGCTTCGCCTACGCCAATATCCGCAAAGTCATCGCTTTGGTGGTGTCTACGGGCGCTGCCGAGATCGTGTTGTTCGCGCTGGCGGTCCTGTCGGGCCTGCCGCCGCCGCTGACGGCGGTGCAGCTTCTTTGGCTGAACCTCGTCACCAACGGCATCCAGGACGTTGCCCTGGCCTTCGAGCGCGGCGAGCCCGGCGCGCTCGACCGGCCGCCGCGACCGCCGGAAGAACCGGTCTTCGATCGCCGCATGCTCGGCCTGACCTCGCTTTCCGGCCTCTATATCGGAGTGGCGTCGTTCGCCTACTATCACTGGCTGATGTCGACGGGGCAGACGCA
>JBDZUM010000012.1:0-6936 GCA_040255215.1 Rhodospirillaceae bacterium | reverse complement strand
TCGTCGCCGGCAGGCTCTGGCGCCCTTGAAAAATGAGCGGACACTCACAAAATGCCCGTCATGCAGATAGCCCGCCAGCGTTTTCGCCGCCCCGTCGCCCTGCCGAAGCCGATCGCCGATGAGGCGCTGGCCGAACGGCTGATCCGCTCGCCGCTGGGCGCGCTGACCCAGGGACAATGGATCGACCCGCTGGCGCTGTTCGCCCTGCGCCGCCTGTTCTTCCCGCTCTCGCGCATGTGGGCCGCCGCCGCCGAGGCGAACCAGTCGGTGCCCGATTTCATCGCGCAGGCCGGACTGGGTGCCGGCCCGGCGCGGCGCGATCGCCTGATTGCCCGCCTGCTCGAGCGTTCGGCCGATATCCGGACCCTGGCGGCGGCGGGCGAGGCGGCCTGGCGGGACGCGTTTTTCGGCTCTCAGCCCTTGCCGGCCGACCGCCTCGCCGCGATCGAGGCGGCGCGCCTCGATGCCGCCCATCGGGCTACATTCGACCGCGCGTCGTTTCATCCGCTGTTGTGGAATGGCAAGGCGCACAAGGTGCGCTGGCGCATACCGGCGCCGGACGAAGTCGAGGCCGCCTACGGGCGCAACCTGGCGCAGCCCGAGAGCGCCTATGCGCTGCCCGAACGCCTGCCCATGGTAGAGTGCTCGCAATCGATGCCGGGCCGGCGCGGACCGGTCTACTGGCTGCGTTTCGCGTCGCCGGCCGCACGCATGGGCGACATGGCCTACGCCAAAGTGTCGGAACCGGAGGCCGCCAATCCGCCGACCATCATCATCGGCAATGGCGTCTGCATGGAGCCCGAGAACGCCCGCGATCTGGTCGACGCCTCGGCAATCATGTGCCGTCTGGGTTTCCGCGTCGTCGAGATCACCACGCCCTGGCACGGCCGGCGCTGCCTGACGGGCGATTTCGGCGGCGAACGCTTTTTCGCCACCGCGCCGCTGGGCCAGATCGATCTCTTCACCGCCCAGGCGCTGGAGACGGCGGTGCTGATCGACTGGTGCCGCCGCAACTTCGATACCCCCATTGCCGTCAGCGGCATTTCGCTGGGCTCCTTCGTCGCCCAGCTCGTCGCCACTCATAGCGCCCACTGGCCTGCCCGGCTGCGGCCCGACGCGCTGCTGCTGGTGACCCATACGGGAACGATGGAGGAGGTCGTGTTCGAAAGCGGCCTGGTGGAAGGCATCGGCATTCCCGCCGCCTTGCGCCAGGCCGGCTGGAGCCAGCAGCAGATGTTGCGCTGGGCGCCGCTGATGGATCCGATGGGCGCGCCGTCGCTGCCGCCGTCGCGCATCGTTTCCGTGCTCGGCACCGCCGATCGCGTCACCCCGGTGCGCGGCGGGCTGGAACTGGTGCGGCGTTGGGAAATCCCTGCGGAGAATGTGTTCGTCAATCGCCAGGGCCATTTCGGCTCGGCCCTGAAACTGGTGCGGGACGAGGCGCCGCTGCGGCGCCTGCAGGCGATCGTCGCCGGCCTGTGACGGTTTGATCTAGCGGCCGACAGCTTCCGCCTGGTCGATCCCGGCATCGGGTCGGCCGGAAATCTCCTTGATCAGCTTGGTGCGCACGGCGCGCGCGAAGTCGGGAAAGTCCAGCGCCGGCACGATGAAAGCGCCCGGTCCGCCGATCACGTTCTGCTCGTAGTAGATGTCGAGATCGCGCTCCGGCGGGCGGCCGAAATTGGCGCGTTCGCTCATGATCGGCAGGCCGTTGATGGTGATGCCGCGCGCCACAACGGCATCTCGGATCGTCGCCGCGTCGGGGCCGGAATTGTTGCGCCCGTCGCCCGACACGTCGATCACCAGCCTTTTTCCCTCGAAGCCGTTGTCGTCGAACTTGGCCGCCGAATAGACCAGCGCCCCCGAAATCGACGTCCACATCTCGGCCACGCGCGGCGCCTCGCCGATCTTCAGCGCGAAGGATTTGGCGCTGTCGGGCCCGTCGATCACCGCCCAGTCGACGATGGTCTGCTGGTAGCCGGCGCCGGCCCATTCGACGTAGGTGACGGCGATGCGGCCGAGCGCGCCGGCGCGAATGGCATCGATGATGCGCGGATCGGTCAGCGCCTGCATGTAGCCGTCGCGCTGCAGCTGCGCTTCCTCGTCGTCGACGCTGCGCGAGATGTCGATCGCCAGCACCAGTTCGAGATCGACCTCGAGCGCCTGCGCCGGCATCGCTGCGATGGCGATGGCGAGGGGCAGCGCCAGCAAACCTGTCATTCCGCGCATGTCGGCTCCGGTCGTTGACGGGTCTGGCCGCAGTATATCGCGGCCCGGTCCAGTTGGCGGCAGGCTTCCGGCCAAATTGCGGCGGCGACAAAAAAAGACCCCGGCGCGAGGGCCGGGGTCTGCAGATAATTCGTCGATCGGCTGCTAGTAGTCGCCGCCGCGGCCGCCACCACCGTAGCCGCCGCCACGACCGCCGCCGCCACGACCGCCGCCGCCGCCACGACCGCCGCGGTCGCCATAGCCGCCACCGCCGCCGCGATCGCCGTAGCCACCGCCGCCGCCGCCATAGCCGCCGCCACCGCCGCCGTAGCCGCCGCCGCCACCACCGTAGCCGCCGCCGCCACCACCGTAGCCACCGCCACCGCCGGGTCCGCGACGCGGCGCGGGCGGACGCTCCTGCGCCTCGCGAACCGCCAGGGCGCGGCCGCCGAGCTGGGCGCCGTCCAAGGCACGAATGGCCGTCTGGCCAGCTTCGTCGGTTTCCATTTCGACGAACGCGAAACCGCGCGAACGGCCGGTCTCGCGATCGGTAATTACTTTGGCCGAAACAACGTTGCCGTACGGTTGGAACGTCTCAGTCAATTGTTCGGAAGTGAAAGTGTAGGGCAGGTTCCCTACGAACAGCTTGCGGCTCATCGCGTCCTTTCTCGGTTTCGACTAGCTCCGAGTGCCGCGACGCAAACGCCGCTGGCCCATGGCCGGGCCATGGGCGAGGGTATTTGTCGTTTCGATGGAAGAGAACACGTCAGCCCTTCGAAGCAGCACCCGAAATCACGACCCATCCCCACAACCGGCCACACAAGCAGATCGCAGATTTAGTCCAGCACAGTATGCAGAGGCCAAACAGGCAAGTCCACGCGGATTTTGTCGGGCCGATCAATGACTTCGCCACCGTCAACCTGAGCTGGGCAAACGGGTGGTGGTGCAATCTTCGCAACCAATAGACGTCGTGTCGCGAGCCAGCCACTATATGCCGGAGCGCGGTGTCCAACGGCTGTAACAATGCCGTCGGCGACCGCCGACAGGCCCGATGGGCGGAAAAGAAAATAAATCGGCCGGCCGGAAACGGAATCGGCAGCGACGAGGGGAGTGAGGCGCATGGCGAAAGGCAAGGCAGGCGCGAAGAACGGAGCGACGGCGACGCGCAAGCGGCGCCTGCGCAGCCATGCCTGGTTCGGCAAGCTCGATCGCGACGGGCTGGCGCATCGTTCGTGGATGAAGAACCAGGGTCTGCCGCACCATCTCTTCGATGGCCGGCCGGTGATCGGCATCTGCAACACCTGGTCGGAACTGACGCCGTGCAATGCGCATTTCCGCGACCTCGCCGAACACGTCAAGCGTGGCGTCTACGAGATGGGCGGCTTCCCGCTCGAATTTCCGGTGATGAGCCTGGGCGAAACGCTGATGCGGCCCACCACCATGCTGTTCCGCAATCTCGCCTCCATGGACGTCGAGGAATCGATCCGCGCCAACCCGCTCGACGGCGTCGTGCTGCTGACGGGCTGCGACAAGACCACGCCGTCGCTGATGATGGGGGCGGCAAGCTGCGATCTGCCGACGCTCGTCGTCTCGGGCGGACCGATGCTGAACGGGCATTTCCGCGGCGAGCTGGTCGGTTCGGGCACGCATGTCTGGAAATTCACCGACATGCTGAAGACCGGCGAGATGAAGCCGGAAGACCTGCCGGAAGCCGAGGCCGGCATGTCGCGCTCCGCCGGCTCGTGCATGACCATGGGCACGGCCTCGACCATGGCCTCGATGGCCGAGGCGCTGGGCATGGCGCTGCCGACCAACGCCGCCATCCCGGCCGCCGATTCGCGTCGGCGCACGCTGTCGCACATGGCCGGCCGGCGCATCGTCGAAATGGTGCGCGAGGATCTGCGCATGTCGAAGATCCTGACCAAGCACGCCTTCGAGAACGCCATCATGGCCAACGCGGCGATCGGCGGTTCGACCAACGCCGTCGTGCATCTGCTGGCGCTGGCCGGGCGCATGGGCGTCACGCTGACGCTCGACGACTGGGATCGCATCGGCCGCGTCGTGCCGTGCCTGGTGAACCTGATGCCGTCCGGCAAATACCTGATGGAGCATTTCTACTATGCCGGCGGCCTGCCGGCGGTGCTGCGCGAGATCGGGCCGCTGCTCAACAAGAAGGCGCTGACGGTCAACGGCCAGACCATCTGGGACAACGTCAAGGACGCCAAGTGCTGGGACCGCGACGTGATCTTCCCGCTCGACAAGCCGTTCAAGAAACTGGGCGGCGTTGCCGTGCTGCGCGGCAATCTCGCGCCCGACGGCGCGGTGCTGAAGCCTTCGGCGGCGACGAACTCGCTGATGAAGCATCGCGGCCGCGCCGTCGTGTTCAAGGATATCGACGACTACAAGAAGCGCGTCGACGATCCGAAACTGGACATCGACGAGAACTGCGTGATGGTGCTGCAGAATTGCGGGCCCAAGGGCTACCCGGGCTTTCCCGAAGTCGGCAACATGGCGCTGCCGCTGAAGCTCCTTAAGAAAGGCGTCAAGGACATGGTGCGCATTTCCGACGCGCGCATGAGCGGCACCGCCTACGGCACCGTCGTCCTGCATGTCGCGCCCGAGGCGGCAGCCGGTGGCGCGCTGGCGCTGGTCAAGGACGGCGACATGATCGAGCTCGACGTGAAGAAGCGGCGCGTGCATCTGGACGTGTCGGATGCCGAACTCGAGAAACGTCGCAAGGCGTGGAAGGCGCCCAGGCCGCATGACGACCGCGGCTGGGTGAAGCTCTATTGCGAGACCGTGCAGCAGGCCGATACCGGCTGCGATCTCGATTTCCTGGTCGGCGCCTCGGGTGCGCCGGTGCCGCGCGAATCGCATTGAGGGAGAGGCGGATGATCGTCGACGAACGCAGCTACACGCTGGTGCCGGGCAAGCTCAAGGAGTGGTCGGCGCTGTACGAGAAGGAAGGACTGCCGGTGCAAAGCCGCATACTCGGCAACCTGATCGGCTTCTTCGTCACCGAGGTCGGCACGCTCAACACCATCGTGCATCTGTGGGGCTACGAGAATTTCGCCGAGCGCGAACGGCGGCGGGCGCAGATGAACGCCGATCCGGACTGGCAGGCCTATCTCGCCAAGGCCGCGCCCTATCTGCAGAAGATGGAAAACCGCATCCTGACGCCGCTGCCCTTCTCGCCGATCAAGTAGGCCGCCGGAAAGCCAGCCGATCCCACCATACGCCGGGCTGGTCGAGCCGACCGTCCCGTTGGCCGGCATGGATCGTTTCCAGCCCCTGCGCCGACGCCAGCGCCGTCGTCTCGGCCGGCGTGACCTCGAACATGATGCGGCCCTCCGGAATCGGACCGTGACGCAGCGACAGCACCATGACGCCGTTCTCGCGCAGCATGCCCGCCACGCGGGCCATCGCCGCCGCGCGCTGCGCGACATCGAGATGCATCCATACTGCCGACAGCAGGATGAGGTCGAAGCTTGCCGTTACGGCGGCAAGATCGGGCAGCGCATCGTCGATCCACTCGATAGCGGCAGCCTTGTGCAGCTTCTGCCCGATGGCGCGGAACTCCGGCGTCGGCTCGACCGCCGTGACCTGGTAACCGCGCGCCACCAGGGCGGTGGCGTCGCGACCGGTGGCGGCGCCGATATCGAGCGCGCGGGCCGGCGGCCGGGGCAGCAGGGCGAGCACGTCGCCATGGACGTCCTCGAAGGCGACGCTCTCGTAACGCTGCGCCAGGGCGTCGGCTTTCTCGCTATAGGGAATGGTGCTGGCGATCCGGGGCATGGCGGCAGCATGGCATGGACGGCTTGACGGCGTCTGCCCGGAGGTTTATCAACCCATCCGTTCCGTGGTGATTTGGGCCGGCCGGCTTGCGACCACGTTAAAAATCGCTAAAAAGGTCGGAGCGCTCATACCGCCCTGGCCTCGATTGGCCGGGGTTTTTTTATTGCCCGGAGCGTATGCCCGGGGGGAGCGCGAGATGGCGAAGAAGACGGCGAAAGCGAATGGCGGCCTGCGGGCCCAGACCAATCTGGTGCGCGGCGGCCTGCGTCGCACCAATTACAGCGAAACCAGCGAAGCCATCTTCATGAACTCCGGCTACGTCTATGAGTCGGCGGAAGAGGCGTCCGGCGCGTTCGCCGGCAAGAACGACCATTTCATCTATTCGCGCTTCTCCAACCCGACCGTGTCGATGTTCGAGGATCGGCTGGCGCTGCTGGAAGGCGCGGAGGCCTGTCGCGCCACCGCCACGGGTATGGCGGCGGTGTTTGCCGCTCTTGCCTGCCAGCTGCGCGCCGGCGATCGCGTCGTCGCCTCGCGGGCGCTGTTCGGTTCCTGCCTCTACATCGTGCAGGATCAGCTGCCGCGCTGGGGGATCGAGACGGTGCTGGTCGACGGGCGCGACCTGAAACAATGGAATGAGGCGCTGTCGAAGCCGACCAAGCTGGTGTTCTTCGAAAGCCCTTCCAACCCGACCCTTGAAATCGTCGATATCCCGGCGGTCTCGAAACTGGCGCACAAGGCCGGCGCCAGGGTCGTGGTCGACAACGTCTTTTCGAGCCCCGTGCTGCAGAAGCCGCTGCAGCTCGGCGCCGACATCGTGGTCTATTCGGCCACCAAGCATATAGACGGGCAGGGCCGCGCCATGGGCGGCGCCATTCTCGGCAGCCGCGACTTCGTCGACAACGACCTGACGCCGTTCCTGCGCCATACCGG
>JBDZUM010000224.1:0-2120 GCA_040255215.1 Rhodospirillaceae bacterium | reverse complement strand
TCGTGGTAGATGTCGTGCAGGAAGGCATTGAGCGCCTTGACCCGCTGCACCAGGCCCTTCGACAGCGACGCCCATTCATGGGCGGCCAGCACGCGCGGAATGATGTCGAAGGGGATCAACCGCTCGCGGTCGCCGCCTTCGCTGTAGACGGCGAAGGTGATGCCCAGGCGACGGAACAGCGCGTCGGCCTCCTGCCGCTTGCGCAGGAAGATTTCGTTGGGCGTGTATTGCAGCCAGGCGGTCAGGTCGCGATAGGCCTCGCGCACCACATTGTCCGGCAGGCGCATTTCGTCGAATGCCGCCACCCTGCCCCCGCCATTCTGGTTCTGCTGCTGCAAGCGCACGCCTTTCCGTTTCCGTCCCATCGCCGGAAAACGCAAGGATCGTGCCATCGCCCGGGCCCTGCGCGCCGGCCTCGCCATCTTGGCCGGATGAGCCGCCAAATGCAAAACGGCGGGTTCAGGGCCCGCCGTTGCCGGTTTTCGCGCGATACGGAGAACGGCCTACCAGCGGCGCACCGGCCCGACATCGACATGGACGAAATTGCTGCGCGGGTAGTAGCCGACGCCGCCGGCCTTGAGCTGCAGCGCCGCGCCCCGCACCATGTGCAGGCCGCGATTGGGCAGGCGCAGATCGACGGCCTTGCCCTCCATATGGTAGCTGCGCTTGGCGACGCCGCGCTTGGTGGCGGCCATCTCGTCGTTGGTCTCGTGCGAGCGATAGGCCGAGACGATCTGGAACGGCGCGTCGCTGTTGAGCTTGCGGCCCAGCGCGACGATCAGGTCGAGCAGATCGGGGCTGATCTCGTGGGTCTCATCGGTGCGGCGATCGCGCAGGATGTGCTCGATCCGGCGCATGGTCTCGGGCAGGTAGCGGCCCTGCTCCCAGTAGAGGAACTTGCCGCTCTCGCCGGTGTTGATGTTGACCACGTTGAGCGTGCGGGTCGCGGCGGCGGCGGCCTTGCCGGTGATGGCCGGCGCGGCAAGGGCTGCGGACGGCAGAATTACGGTCGATGCGGATGCAGCGGCGATGGCGGCCGACAGCGAGAAAAAGCCGCGGCGGCCCAAGGTCGTGCCTTTGGTCATGAACTCCCCGTGAAGCCCTGTCGTTGATTTTGGAGGCCGGTTGTTTTCGGCTTCTTATCCCCTGCTTAGCATTGTGCATGCCAGACAGGCAACGACGGATTCCGCGAGGTATTTCAGTCCCTTATTGGCTCAGTTCGGGCCCTTGGCCGGCAGGTCGGCTGCTTCTTTTTTCGGCAGGTCGGCCTGTTTTGCGGCAGCCACCATCACCGCGCTCTGCGCCGGCAGGATGCCCTCGCGCAGCTGATGCAGCGCCATGTTCAGCCGCCAGTCGCGACCATAGACGTCGTGACGGAACTGCAGCGAGCCGTCGCGGCCCTCGAACACGGTCTGGTAGACGAGGTAGATCGGGATGGCGCGCGGCAGGCCGACGCGCTGGCTGACGCCGGAGGCGATGGCCGCGTCGATCGCCTCGGCCGACCAGGCGGGATTGTCGCGCAGCAGCCAGGCGGCCAGCACGCGCGGGTTCTGCAGCCGCACGCAGCCATGGCTGAAGTAGCGGTCGCCGCGGGCGAACAGGCGCCGGTCCGGCGTGTCGTGCAGATAGACGTCGAATTTATTCGGCATCTCGAACTTGACGTAGCCCAGCGCCGTGGCCGGCCCGGGCAGCTGGCGCAGCACGAACGGGAAGTAGTTGCGATTGTAGGAACGCCAGTCCAGTTCCCAGCCCTGCGGATCGTGCTCGCGCTTGAGGATCACCATGTTCTGGCGGCCGAGATAGCCCGGGTCGCGCTGCAGCTTGGGCAGGATCTCCTTGGTGGCGATCGAATGCGGCACCGTCCAGGGCGGATTGATCAGCAGCGAGCGGAAGCTGGCGGCCAGCACCGGCGTCGGGTTGGCCGGCGTGCCGACGATGACGTTGGCGGCGAAAGCCACCTCGCCGTTCGTGGTCAGCACCGCCTCGGTGGCCGGCACGTTGACCACCAGCGCGGTGTCGGGAATGTCACGCGGCATGGCGCGCAGACGTTCGAGATTGGCCAGGATCTGCTCGACGCGCGTGGCCGGCGAAATGTTCATCGTCAGGATGGTGCGCGCGCC
>JBDZUM010000133.1:0-10401 GCA_040255215.1 Rhodospirillaceae bacterium | reverse complement strand
GGCGGACCGGGCACCAACTGGGAGAACCCGCCAGGCTGGCGCGGTGGTCCCGGCGCCTCGCCCGACCGTCGCTGGCGCTGGTGGCGCTGAGCCTGTTGGCGGCCGTCCACCTCCAGCCGGCGGCCGCGCTCAGGCGAAGATCGCCAGGACGACGGAAAGCGTGACGATGCTCATGGCGGTCGACAGCAGCACCATCGAGGTCGAGCGCGCGACATAGACGCCGTAGCGCTGCGCCAGCAGATAGACGTTGGCGCCGGTCGGCATGGCGGCGTTGACGGTCGCCACCGCGACCCACAGCGGTTCGAGGCCGATGACGTGCCGCGCCAGCACCCAGACCGCCAATGGCAGCGCGGCAAGCTTGAACGCCGACATCACCAGCGCCTGGGGTAGGTCGCCCGCCAGGCGGATGCCAGCCAGCGAAGCGCCGAGCCCGACCAGCCCGCAGGGAATGGCCGAGTCGGCCAGCCATTTCAGCCCCGTTTCCAGAGCGGCCGGCAGCACGAGAGAGAACTGCCGCGCCAGCGCGCCCCACACCAGGCCGGCCGCGATCGCCAGCAGCACGGGATGGCGGGCGATGGCGATCATGGACACGCCCAGTCGCCGCCACAGGCTGCGATCGCCGGCGCTGCCGCGCGCGAACTCCGCCAGCACCGAGGCCAGCGACAGCAGTATCGCCGAGTGGACGGCGATGATCATCAGCAGCGGCACCAGACCATCGTGGCCCCAGGTCGCCAGGATCAGCGGAATGCCGAGCCCGACGCCGTTGCTGAAGCAGCTGCCCAGCGCCATCATCGCCTGCTCCGCCGGCTTCAGTCCGAACACCAGACGCCCCAGCGCCATGGCCAGGAGCCAGACCACTGCAACGCCGCCGAAATACGCCAGCAAGATCCCGACATCGAGATCCTGCAGGCGCACCTCGCGCATGGCGCGGAACAGCAGGGCGGAAAACGCCACGAAGAACGTGTAGGCCGTCAGCCCGCGCAGACCTTCCTGGCTCAGCAGTCCGACCCTGACGATCAGCCAGCCGACGAAGATCAGGGCGAAGACCGGCAGGACGATGCCGATGACGGTGGTCATGCGCGAACGGACCGAGGCTGAGAGCGACGTGACGGGCGATATTGCCTTCCATAGGCGGATGGCGCCAGCCGTTCCACAGGACGCAACAATATGGAATCGGGTCTCAAGTCAGCAGCGCCAGCAGCACCGACAGGCTGACCACGCTCAGCGCCGTCGACAGCAGCACGATCGATGTGGCGCGCTGCTGGAACGCGCCGTACTGATTGGCGAAGATGTGCACGTTGACCGCGGTCGGCATGCCGGCGGTCAGCGTCACCACCGCCGCCGCCAGCGGCGGCAGGCCGAGAATATGGTGCGCCAGCAGCCAGACCGAGAGCGGCTGCAGCACCAGCTTGATCGCCGTCGCGGTCGCGATCTGCGGCAGATCGCCGGCCAGCCTGATGCGGGCCAGCGACGCCCCCAGCACGATCAGCCCGCACGGAATGGCCGAGTCGCCGATCCATTTCAAAGCCAGTTCGACGGCGCCCGGCAGCCTCAGATCGAAGCTGCGCGCCGCCACGCCCCAGGCTAGTCCGAGCAGGATGGCGATCAGCAGCGGATGGCGCAGCACCGCAACCAGCATGCGGCCGAGCCGGTCGGCGATGCGAATGCCGGCCGCGCCGCCGCGATGCCATTCGACCAGCACCGTGCAGAACGAGAGCAGGATGGCCGAATGCAGCGCCATGACCATCAGCAGCGGCACCAGGCCCGCTTCGCCCCAGGTGGTGAGGACCAGGGGAATGCCGAGGATGCCGTTGTTCGAGAAGGCGCCGGTCATGCCCATGACCACGCGCTCGGTGCCGTTCTGGCGGAAGACGAGCCGGCCGACGGCCATGCCCAGCGCCAGCACGATCAGCGCGCCGCCGAAATAGGCCAGCAGCACGTCGACGTCTAGGTCCTGCGGGCGCACGTCGCGCATGACGCGGAACAGCAGGGCGGCGAAGGCGACGTTGAAAGTGTAGCTGCTCAGCCCGCGCGAGCCCTCGGCGCCCAGCACGCCGAGGCGAACGATGATCCATCCGACGGAAGTGACGAGAACGGCCGGCAGGATGATGCCGATGATATTGCCCATGTAGGCCCGACAACTGTACGCCCGATAACTGTACGCCCGATCAACGCAGATAAGGCAGACACGCCGTCTCTTCCAGCACCGGCTCCAGCCTGCCCCGCGCCGTATTGTCGAGGGCCGCGAATTGCTTGCGCAGCCAGTCGTAGCATTTCGCCTGGTAGCGGAACGTCACCTGCTTGTAGGGCATGCCCCAGATCGGCAGCGCCAGTTCCTCGGCGCCGCTCTGCAGCGCATGGGCATTAGCCGCCAGGAACGGCAGGTAGCATTCGCCGGCCAGACGCAGCATGCCCATGACCGAGTGCGGCAGCGGACCGTCGGCCGGCGCAAGCTTCGCGCCGGCGTCGACCCCGGAGGCATCGTCCATGCGCGGCACCCACATGGTGACGCGCGGCGCCGTAAGCCGCATCTGGGTCGACGGCGTCGGGTCCATGTAGAGCTGGAACAGCTGGCCGAACCAGCCGAAATCGGCCAGCGTCGGGCGGTGGCCGAAGATGAACGGGTACTGCTTCAGCCCCTCGTCGAGCACGCGCAGCACGCGCAGATAGCTCTCCTCGATCACCGGCCGGTTCTCCGGCGTGCAACCGACCAGCGCCATGCGCCCGACCTGCCGGTCGCGGAACTGCGCGGCGCGCTCGAGGATGGCGCCATACGAGCCGCCCATGCCCCATTCGCCGGCGATCCATTTGCTGCAGAAATCCTGATCCTGCGCGTAGAACCATCGATAGTGGAACATGCACTTGGTGCCCCACTCGTCCGCCATGTCCTCGATCAGGAACGCGAGGAAACGCTGCGCCGGATCCTCGGGCAGCGTCGAGCGCTCCTTGTGACGCTCCTCGAGATCGAGCGCGACGAAGGTGCTGTCGTTGCGGAAGCTGCCGTCGGGATACTGCAGAATCGGGATGACCTGCGGCTTGACGTCCTTGGTCTCCTCGATGTTGCGCGGATTGCGCCATTCCCAGAAGAACGGCAGGCGTCGATAGCGCATCAGCGCCCGCATCTTCACCGAATAGGGAGACGGGTTCGAGCCGATCAGGCGATAGGGTTTGTCGCTCATCGCGCGTTCTCCCTTGGTCGGTTCAGCGCCGCATGCGGGGATCGACCGGCGCGTCGATCATCGGAAAGCCCCAGTCGGGCGAGATTTTCAGCATCTTGCGGCCGTCGACGTCCTCGACCCAGGGCTGGACCGGATCGATGCGGCGATCGCGCGAGGCGTCGAGCGCTTCGCCTACCGTGCGGCTCTGGTCGAGCAGCATCAGGTTCAGACGCGTCGGATAGATGATGGTCCTCGTGCCGGCGTCCAGTTCCGCCAGCGCCTGCGACGGCGAAATCCACACCGAATCGACCGATTCGTGCCCATCATGCATGGCGACGTGGTCTTCCGGCGCTTCGGCGATGAAGAACCAGGTATCGAAGCGCCTGTTGACGAACTGCGGCGTCAGCCAGTGCGAATAGGGCAGCATCAGGTCGGCCGCCAGTTCCAGGTTCTCGGCCGTCACCATGTCGAGGATGTTCGCCTGGTCCTTGGCCAGCTTCTCGCGCCAGTCCGCCTCGAGCTGCTTCAGCCTCTGCGCGCTGACCAGCGCCTTCTCGCCACGCGGACGCGCCAGCAGCACGCCGCATTCCTCGAAAGATTCGCGGATGGCAGCGACACGGAACGCCCGCAGCTCATCCCTGGCGACGTCGATGCCGCCGATATAGGGGATCAGCCGCTCGTCGCCATCGGCCTTCTCCAGCTTGCCGCCGGGAAACACCAACGCGCCCGAGGCGAAATCGATCTGATGGTGGCGGACGACCATGAAGACCTGCAGCTGCGGATCGGCCTTGCGCAGCAGCAACACGGTGGCGGCCGGAACAAGCGGCGCCGAAATCTCGTTCATCGATGCTTCCTCTTTCGTCTCTATCTACTTGCGCGTCGGATCGTCGGCGACCTGGATCAACATCTTGCCGAAATTCTCGCCCTTCAGCAGGCCGATGAACGCCTTGGGCGCATTCTCGATGCCCTTAACGATGTCCTCGCGATATTTCAGCTTGCCACCGCCGATCGCCGGCGCCACGGCCTGGATGAAATCGCCGACCCGATCGAAATGATCGGAGATGATGAAGCCCTGCACCAGGATGCGCTTGATCAGCAGCATCGCCCAGTTCGGACCGGCCGGCAGGTCGGTTGCATTGTACTGCGAGATCATCCCGCACAGCGGCACGCGCGCGAAATCGTTGAGTTGCGGCAGGACCGCTTCGGCCACCTTGCCGCCGACATTCTCGAAATAGACGTCGATGCCCTTGGGGCAGGCTTCGCGCACCGCCTTGAACAGGTCCGGCGCGTTGCGGTAATCGACGCAGGCGTCGAAGCCCAGCTCCTTGACGACGTAATCGCATTTCTCCTTGCCGCCGGCGATGCCGACGGCGCGGCAACCCGCCAGTTTGGCGAGCTGGCCGACCACGGACCCGACCGCGCCCGACGCCGCCGACACGACGACGGTCTCGCCCGCCTTGGGCCGGCCGATCTGCGTCAGCCCGTACCAGGCGGTCATGCCCGGCATGCCGAGAACCGAGAGTGCGGTCGACAGCGGCGCCTGGCGCGGATCGAGCTTGCGCACGCCGGCGCCATTGGAGACCGAGTAGGACTGCCAGCCGGCGAAATCGGTGATGTAGTCGCCTTCCTTGAAGCCGGGATTGCGCGACTTGACCACCTGGCTGACCGTGCCGCCGACGATCGGCTGGCCGATCTCCTGGTTGGCGGCATAGCCCTTCCGTTCGGACATGCGCCCGCGCATGTAGGGATCGAGCGACAGCCAGATGACCTTGGCGAGATATTCGCCTTCGCCCGGTTCGGGCATCGCCGCCTCGACGACGTCGAAGTCGCCCGGCTTGGGTTCGCCGACGGGACGCGATTTCAGGACGATCTGGCGGTTGGTGGCGGCCATGTCGGTCTCCTCCCCTTTTTGGATTAGGGCGCTACGGTAGACACTCGCGCGCGGCCGCGCCAGTGGCTTGTGAACGCGCGTTCAGCGCCGCGCCCGCAGCGCCTGCGCCACCCGCCCGATCGTTTCCGGCCAGTCGTTCCGGACCTTCTGGCGAAACAAACGCATGGTCGGATACCAGGGCGAATCCTCGCGTTCCGACATCCAGCGCCATTCGCCGCCATAGGCGAGCAGCGTCCAGGTCGGCACGCCGAGCGCGCCGGCGAGATGGCAGACGGCCGTATCGACGCTGATCATCAGATCCATCTGCTTGACGAAACCGGCCAGATTCCAGAAATCGACGATCCGCTCGTCGCCCAGGCGCACGATGCGATGACCGAGGCCGGCCAATGTAAAGTCGTTGGCGCGAGCGCCGAACTGCAGATTGTAGAAAACCGTGTTGGGCACCTCCAACAGCGGCGCCAGCAGGCGCACGTCGTGGATCGAGCGCCAGCGGTCGTGGCGATGGCTGGGATTGCCGGCCCATACCAGCCCGATGCGCCGACCGGAAGGCGCTGCAAGCCGCACGGCCGGCTCGTCCGCCGGCGTCGGCCATGGCAGATAGGGAACTTCGGCCGGAACCGTGTCGACCGTCGTGCCGAACAGCAGCGGCAAGTCGATCGGCGCGACATGCAAGTCAAAGGACGGCAGCTTCTCGCCCTTGATGACCACTTGGGCGACGCCCGGCAGGTGCTCGAACAGCCGCCGCAGCGGCGGCAGGCATTCGACGATTACCGTCGCGCCGCGCTCCTGCAGCAGCGGCAGGTAGCGCATGAACATGATGGCGTCGCCGGCGCCCTGCTCCGAGCACAGCAGCACCGTCTTGCCAGCCAGTTCCTCGCCCTGCCAGGCGGGCTGCGAGAAGCCGCGCGGCGGCAGTTGAACCTTGTCGTGCAAGCGCCACTGGTACTCCCGCCAGCCCTCGGGATAGCGCCCCTGCGCCATGAGCGTCATGCCGAGGCTCATGTGAGGATTGAAGTCGTCCGGCCGCAACTCGACGCCACGCCGAAAACACGCTTCCGCATCCTGCGACCGGCCGAGCTCGTTATAGGCGTGGCCGAGATTGTGGTAGGGATCGAAATAATCCGGATCGGCCGCGATCGCCGCGCGATAGGCGTCGATCGCCTCCTCGATCCGGTCCGACTTCAGGTAGAGATTGCCGAGATTGAACAGCAGCCGCGAGTTCGCCGGCTCCAGCTCGAGAGCGCGTTTGAACCACGCTTCGGCCTCGGCGAACCGTTCCAGGCGCACGAGCAGATTGGCGAAGGCGTTCATCGGCGCCGAAATAGCGCCGGCCAGCTCGGCGCCGCGCTGCAAAAGCGGTTCCGCCTCGTCGAGACGGCCGAGCTGATCCAGCATCTGCCCCAGATTCATCAAGGTCAGGCAGGCAGTGGGCTGCAGCGCCAGCGACTGGCGGAACGCCGCTTCCGCCTGCCGATCGAGATTCTGGCCGCGATAGGCCAGCCCGAGATTGTTCAGCGTCGAGCTGTTGGGTCCGCCGACCTTCAGCGCCTCCGTCAGCAGGCGTTGCGCGGCGACGAAGTCGCGCTGCGCCAGGGCAATGGCGCCCAGCCCCTGCAGCGCCTGTTCGTTGGCCGGATGCTTGGCCAATATGCGGCGGAAGATTTCAGCGGCCTGCGGCAGGCGGCCGTTGCGGTGATGGTCGGAGGCGATCGCCAGCGCCTGGTGCAGCGGAACGACGGTCACGGCAGGCTGGCGCCGGTCAGCGCCGGCGCTCGCGCTTGCGGGCGAAGGTCGCCAGGTCACCCGCGAGGCGGCCGATGATTTCGCTCCAATCCATCGGCCGCGTCTGGCGATAGAGCTTCATGCTGGGATACCACGGCGTATCGTTACGCTCCTTGAGCCAGCGGAAATCGTTGGCAAAGGCCAGCAGCGTCCACACCGGCCGGCCCAGCGCCCCGGCGATATGGGCCACGGCGGTGTCGACGGTGATCAGCAGGTCGAGCTGCTCGATGTAGCCCGCGGTCTGGCTGAAATCGGACATCTGCTCGTCGGTGATGCGCAGCATCCGCCCGCCCAGGCCCGCCTGCTCGAGCTCGGCGTAGCGTTCGCCATACTGCAGGCTGTAGAACGTGATGCCCGGGACGTCCAGCAGGCGCTTCAGCTCCGAGGCCGGCAGCGAGCGGCGGCTGTCGTTGTCGTGCGTCGGACTGCCGGCCCAGACGATGCCGACACGCTTCGTGTTCTCGCCGCCCATCAGCACCACCGGCGGCGCCTTGATGTAGGGCACGGCGGCGGGAATGTTGTCGATGTCCTGGCGGAAGATGCGCGGCAGGGCCATGACCGGCACCTTGAAATGGTGCGGCGGGATATCCCGGTCGTTGGTCACGACCCGGTCGACGCCGGCGACGGTTTCCATCAGCCGTCCGATCGGCGGCGCGCAGGCGACCACCACCGTGCCGCCGCGCTCCTTGACCATGGCGAAGTAGCGCGCGCACTGCACGACGTCGCCGAAACCCTGTTCGTGATAGACCAGCAGCGTCTGCCCCTCGAAGCCGCGCCCGTCCCACAGCGGCGATTTCAGGCTGTGCTTGGCGAGCTGGCTTTTCATCCGCATGCGCCATTCGTACTCGTCCCAGCCGCGGGCGAAATCGCCCTTCATCAGCATGCAGAGGGCGCGATGCGTGTGGATCTCGGGATCGCCCGGCTTGCGCTCGACGGCGCGGCGGAAGAACACCAGCGCCTCGTCGAGCTTGCCGGCGTCCTGCAGCAGGTTGCCGATGTTGTGCAGGGCGGTGACGTAGTTGGGATCGAGCGACAGCGACTTGCGATGCGCCTGCTCGGCCCGGTCGTAGTCGCCGTCGATCGCCAGCAGCAGGCCGATATTGGTGTAGACCGGCGCGAAATTCGGATCGAGATCGACGGCGCGCTGGAAGCAACCCATGGCCTCGGCGAAGCGCCGCCGCTTCTTCAGCACCACGCCCAGCGTGTTGACGAACGAGGCGGTCTGCGGCGCCAGTTCGACGGCGCGACGCGCCCGGCTCTCCGCCTCCTCCATGTTGCCGGCGTCCATCTGCAGGACTGCCGCCAGATGCACCGCGTCGGCATAGTTGGGCGAGCCGGCCAGGACCTTGTCGCACAGCGCGCGCGCCTCCTTCAGCCGGCCCGCGCGATATTGCGTGGCCGCCAGGTTGAAGGCCTGTGGAAAGGTCATGAACTGGCCGGTCTGGGACACGATCTGGCACCCTTGCAAACGGGGCGCACTTTATCGGCTGGACCAGCCCGGTTCAACCGGCCGGCCGGCCGGCCGCCGCGGCGCTGCGCTTGGAACCCGTCGGCCGGTCTCCTACAATCGCCGAATGGACAACATCGCCTCGCCGCCGGATCTGTCGGCGCCTCTCGACCGCCACCGGGCCCGCGTGCTGCCCGAATGGATCGACTACAACGGCCACATGAACGTGGCCTTCTATCTCTACGCCTTCGACCAGGCGACGGAGACGCTGTGCCGGGAACTGGGCTGCGACGCGTCCTATGTCGCCGGTCGGCGGGGCATGGTCTTCACCCTGGAGACCCATTTGACCTACGACCGGGAGGTCAAGCTGGGCGATCCGCTGCGGATCACGACGCAGATCCTCGACTGGGACGCAAAGCGGGTGCATTTCTTCCACTGCATGCACCATGCGGATGAAGGATTTATTGCATCGACCAACGACCAAATCATGCTAAATGTCGGCTACGAAAGCCGCCGCTCGGAGCCGTGGCCGGACGATGTCCGGGCCCGTATTGACGCGATCGGAGCCGCCCACAAGACGCTGCCCTGGCCTGCCAAGGCCGGCCGTCGGGTGACCCTGAAACGGCAATCGGACGGTTAACAGGGCTCGGGAGTCGACGCCGGCATGTTCGGTTTCTTTGTTTCGGCGCGCCGCTACGCGTCGCTGGCGCTGGTCCTTTGCGCGATCGTCTTCGCCGCACCATTCGACATTTCGACCGCGTCGGCGCAGGGCGCCGCCAAGGTCGGCCTGCCCCTGCAGACGCAGACCGCCTATGCCACCATGCCGGCGCGGCCGTGGTTCGCCGATCGCGCGGACTATTTCAATCCCTTCGATTTCCAGTGGAACGACGGCCGCTCGTGGATCAACGGCTATGCCGGCGTCGTCGCCAAGGCCGAACTCTCGTCGATCCTGTTCACGGGCGATTTCTCGACCGGCGACGTCGGCCTGGTCGGCGTTTCCTTCGGCCGGGAGTTCGGATCGATCGGCAACGCGCTGCGCTTCGAATGGGAAGTCGGCACCTCATTCCATTTCGGCGACGAGACTTTCGCCACCGCCCACGCCTATCTCGTCGCGCGCTGGATCTGGTTCCCGTGGAACCACATCGTCATGACGACCTTCGCCATGGGCACCGGCCCCTCCATCGCCACCAAGAAATCGAAGTACGAGGCCGAGCACGGCGAGGCCAGCTACTACAAGAACGGCATGATGATGGAATTCACCTTCGGCCTGCCGCAGGAGCCGGACTGGATGCTGCAGCTGCGCATCCAGCATCGGTCGAGCATTTTCGGCGTTCTGCCCAAGGCCGGCACGCCGTCCGACTATCTAACGGTCGGCTTCAAACACCGCTTCTAGAACTGGTCAGGCTTCGTCGCGCGCCGCCAGCGTCTCCAGCGCGGCGCCGCGCAGCCTGTAAGGCGCCCAGTCGTCGATATGGGCGATGCCGAGGCGTTCGTAGAAGCCGCGCGCCGGATTCCATGTCAGCACGTTGAGATCGATGCGCCCCAGTCCACGGTCGCGGGCGATCCGCGCCAGCCGTGCCATCAACGCCACGCCGACCCCGTACTTGCGCGCCGCCTCGTAGACGAAGATGTCCTCGAGAAAAATGCCGGCGCGGCCTTCCCAGGTCGAATAGTTCGACGTCCACAGGGCGAAGCCCACGGGGCGGCCCTCGCGCTCGGCGACGATGGCCTCGAAACGGGGCGTGGCGCCGAAGCCGTCGCGCCGCAGCGTCTCCGGCGTCGCCTTGACCGCATCGGGCTCACGTTCGTAGACGGCGAGCGCCACCAGCATGGCATGCAGCGCCTCGCAATCCTCCGCCCGCGCCGGCCTGACGCTTACGCCACCCTGGTTCACAGCCCCTCCCGCGCCGCGCGCAGCGCCTGCTCGAGCACCGCTTTGTCGCCGACCTGGTTGGCCAGCAGAAGTATCAGCCGCGCATTGAACAGCCCGACCTGGGTGTCGTCGAGGTCGCGATAGCAGTCGACAAGGGCGTTGTAGAACCCGTCCGGATCGGCGATGGCGGGATCGCTGCGCAGTGTTCCACCCGTCTCGGCCATGCTTCCCTCCCTACGCGCCACAGGCT
>JBDZUM010000132.1:0-10715 GCA_040255215.1 Rhodospirillaceae bacterium | reverse complement strand
GCCGCAAGATATGGGGTCATGTCGGGTCAGTCGGTGGGCAAGCCTCAGCTATCGAAGGTCAGGGTGCGGCAGAACGGTTCTCATCCCGCGCAAGCGACGGCCCAGCCGGCGTGGCGGCGCTATCTGCCGATCGGCCTGCTGCTGGCCGGGGCGGCCGCTTTCTTTGCGCTGGGCGGCCACCGCTACCTGACCTGGGAGGCGCTGCGCGACAACCGCGCCATGCTGCAGGACTGGGTGACGGCCAATGCCGTGCTGGCGGCGCTGGCATTCTTCGTCGTCTATGCCGCCTGCACCGCCCTGTCGCTGCCCTTCGGGTCGCTGCTGACCCTGGCCGGCGGTTTCCTGTTCGGCACGGTGCTGGCGTCGGCCATCGTCGTCGCCGCCGCGACGCTGGGCGCGGCCATCGTGTTCCTGGCGGCGCGCTCGGCGGTGGGCGATGCGCTGCGGGCGCGGGCCAGCGGTTTTCTCGCCCGCATGGAGCAGGGCTTTCGCGACAACGCCTTCTCCTATCTGCTGTTCCTGCGTCTGGTGCCGGTGTTCCCGTTCTGGCTGGTCAACATCGTGCCGGCGCTGGTCGGCATGCGGCTGGGGACCTATGCGCTGGCGACGCTGATCGGCATCGCGCCGGGCACGATCATGTTCGCCGCCGTCGGCAGCGGACTGGACGGTCTGTTCGACAATGGCGGCAGGCCGGATTTCAACATGCTGCTGCGGGCCGAGATATTGTTGCCGCTGCTGGCGCTGGCGGCGCTCTCGCTGGCGCCGGTGCTGTACCGGCGCTGGAAGGAACGCGGGCGGTGAGCGACATCGAAACGGATCTCTGCATCATCGGCGCCGGCTCGGGCGGGCTGGTCGTCGCCGCCGGCGCGGTGCAGATGGGCGCGCGGGTGGTGCTGATCGAGCGCGGCAGGATGGGCGGCGACTGCCTGAACTACGGCTGCGTGCCGTCCAAGGCGCTGATCGCGGCGGCGACCCAGGCGCAGGCGATGCGCGAGGCCGGCCGGTTCGGGATCGGCGCGCTCGAGCCGCAAATCGATTTCGCCGCCGTCATGGACCATGTGCAGGGCGTCATCGCCGCCATCGCGCCGCACGATTCGGTCGAGCGCTTCGCCGGGCTGGGCGTCACGGTGCTGCAGGAGGAGGCGAAGTTCCTCGACGCGCACTCGGTCAGGGCCGGATCGCATGTGGTGCGCGCCAGGCGCTTCGTCATCGCCACCGGTTCGCGCGCGGCGATCCCGCCGATCTCCGGCCTGGACCAGACGCCCTATCTGACCAACGAGACGATCTTCGAGAACCGCGCGCGCCCGGAGCACCTGATCGTCATCGGCGGCGGGCCGATCGGGCTGGAAATGGCGCAGGCGCATCGCCGGCTGGGCAGCAGGGTGACCGTGATCGAGGCGGCGACGGCGCTGGCCAAGGACGATCCGGAGCTGGCGGCGGTCGTCAAGGCGGCGCTGCAGCGCGAGGGCGTGCGGCTGCTGGAAGGCGCGGCAGTCGAGCGCGTCGAGCGCGATGGCGCGGGCGTCGCCCTGACGGTGAAGGGCGGCGAGCGCATCGCCGGCTCGCATCTGCTGGTGGCCGCCGGCCGACAGGCGACGGTCGACGGGCTCGATCTCGAGAAAGCCGGCGTCGAGTACGACCGCAAGGGCGTGAAGACCGATGCGCGGCTGCGCTCGACGCAAAAGCACATCTACGCGGTCGGCGACGTGGCGGGACGATTGCAGTTCACCCATGTCGCCGCCCAGCATGCCGGCATCGTGCTGCGCAACGCGCTGTTCCGCCTGCCGGCGAAGGTCGACGAGAACGCCGTGCCGTGGTGCACCTATACCGAGCCGGAACTGGCGCAGCTCGGTTCGACCGAGGCGCAGGCGCGCGAGAAATTCGGCGACGACGTGGTCGTCACCCGCTTCGACTATGCCGGCAACGATCGCGCCCAGGCCGAGCGCGCCACCGAAGGCTTCGTCAAGGTGGTGAGCCGGCGCAACGGGCGGGTACTGGGCGCCGGCATCGTCGGGCGCCACGCCGGCGAACTGATCCAGGGCTGGGCGCTGCCGGTAGCCAAGGGCATGAAGCTCAGCGCCGTCGCCGGGCTGGTGCTGGCCTATCCGACCCTGGCGGAGATCAACAAGCGCGCCGCCGGCAATTTCTACAGCGACAAGATCTTCAGCGACAGGGTGCGGAAGCTGGTCCGCTTCCTGTTGCGCCTGCCGTGAACGACCACGATCCGAGGGGGAGACCATGACCGACGCACCGCAATACCGCACCGATCTGCCAGGCATCGCCGGCACCGCCGCCGGGCTGCTCGACTGGCTGGGACGCTTTCCGCTGTCGGTGATCCAGCTCGCCATGCGCATCGGCATCGGCGGCGTGTTTTTCAAATCCGGCCTGACCAAGATCGCCAGCTGGGACACGACGCTGCTGCTGTTCGCGGAGGAGTACAAGGTGCCGGTGCTGCCCAACGAGCTGGCGGCGCTGCTGGCGACGGCGGCGGAGCTGGCCTGCCCTGCAATGCTGGTGGCCGGGCTGCTGGCGCGGCTGGGGGCGGCGGTACTGCTGGTCATGACGATCGTGATCCAGGTCTTCGTCTATCCCGAGAACTGGGTCGAGCATCTGCTGTGGGCCTCGGTGCTGGGCTATATCCTGACCCGCGGGGCGGGCGCGCTGTCGCTCGACGCGCTGGTCGCGCGCCGCTTCCGCGCCTGAGCTGGTATTCCGCGCCGGCGGCGCTGCCGACAGGCGGCGCCGGCGGTGTATAGTCGGCGCCGATGAGCACGACCCGGGCGAAGAACGGCAATGGCGGCAGGCCGCGCTTCGGCCTGTCGCTGAAGCTGCTGCTGCTGTCGATCGCCTTCGTCATGCTGGCGGAGGTGCTGATCTTCGCGCCGTCGATCGGCCGCTTCCGGCTGACCTATCTGCAGCAGCGCCTGGCCAACGCCCATCTGGCGACACTGACGCTCGACGCCACCCCCGATGCCATGGTCAGCGACGAGCTGGCCATGAAGCTGCTCGACTTCGCCGAAGTGCGCGGCATCGTGCTGAAGGACGACGAGGGTCCGCGCAAGGTGCTGTCCTCGTCGATGCCGCCCAAGACCGACGCCATGCTCTATCTCGACGAGGAGAACGCGGCCGGGCTGATCATGGACGCCTTCGCGACGCTGTTCCGCGACGGCAACCGGGTGCTGCGCATCATGGGCAAGTCGCCCAAGGACACCGGCGTGGTGATCGAGGTGCTGGTCGACGTGGCGCCGCTGCGCGCCGAGATGATCGCCTATGGCGGGCGCATCCTGCTGCTGTCGATCTTCATTTCGCTGATCACCGCCGCACTGCTCTATTTCAGCCTGCGCTGGATGATGATCCGTCCGCTGCAGCGGCTGACCGAGGACATCGGCGATTTCCGGCGCGACCCCGAAACCGCGCGGCCGCCGGCGGCGAATGGCCGGCGCGACGAGATCGGCACGGTGCAGCGCGAGCTGGCCGACATGCAGCGCGCGCTGCGCGCGGCGCTGAAGCAGAAGGACAATCTCGCCACGCTGGGCACGGCGGTGACCAAGATCAACCACGATCTGCGCAACATCCTGGCGACCGCGCAGCTGCTGTCGGACTATCTCGACAGCAGCGACGATCCCAAGGTGCGCAAGGTGGCGCCGACCATGATGCGGGCCATCGACCGCGCCGTGGCGCTGTGCACCGACACGCTGAACTTCACCGCCGAAGCGCCGCAGCCGGCGCCGCAGCCCGTGCCGCTGGCGGCGCTGCTGAACGAGGTCGAAACCGCGCTGAGCCCGGCGGGCAACGGCGAGGGCGGTCGGCAGCCGGTCGACTGGCATGTCGGCGTCGACGCCAGGCTGTGCGTGCAGGCCGATCGCGAATTGCTGTTCCGTACCGTGCTCAACATCGCGCGCAATGCGGTGCAGGCCGGCGCCAGCCGCATCGCCATCAGCGCCCGGCGCGCGCCGCCGGCCGATACGCTGATCGAGATTTCCGACAATGGCCCGGGCCTGCCGCCGCGGGCGCGCGAGAACCTGTTCCGGCCCTTCGCCGGCAGCGCCCGGCCGGGCGGCACCGGTCTGGGTCTGGCCATCGCCCGCGACCTGATGCGCGCGCAGGGCGGCGATCTGGTGCTGGTCGACACCGGCGCGAGCGGCACGACCTTCCGGCTCAGCCTGCCGGATGCGGGGAGGAAGGCCTAACTACAAGCTGAGTGGAATGAACTGTTTGGCCAATGCAAGGCCTTGTCCTTGGTAGTTTGACGCACTGTCACGGCCGTATAGTTGATCGGGCGTCGAGGCCATCCGCTCATACTCAAGGCCACCAACTGTTTGCCCATGCTCAAGCATGAACGGCACTTCGTGTGACCTCACTTCCAATACCGCTTTACTGCTCGCCCCTCCACAACCAAAGCCGGGATCAAAAAAGCCAGCATAGTGCACCCGAAATTCACCAATCGATGTATCATAGGCAACCATTTCTGCGGCTAGGCCCTCCGGTACCTGGACTGACTCACGCGTAACCAGAATGTAAAAGTCGTTTGGATCCAGCACGAGTCGGCTAGGGCGGGTCGCGAAGATTGGTTCCCAAAAATCTTGAGCCGGATACTTGCGAACACAAGCGAGATCAATTCGGTCTGTGTGCTTCTTAGCGCGAAATCCGATCAGCCCATTTCGCTCATGCCCTTCAAGATCAATTGTTACTTTGACCAATCTTTGGTCGGTGGTTGCTGAATGCTCTACGTTCGTAACGAGGTGGCCGCCACGGTATAGACGTCCAATTTCGCTTGCGGCGATCGTGCCCAGTCCTCTTCGAAATCGAATCTGGTTCAGCTTTGTCCCTTCCTCCACAACGACACTGAAAGTGCGTGGTGCAACCTCAACGTAAAGTGGTCCCTGATAACCACGCTCCACTCGATCAAATTCGACACATTTATCTGAGATTAGACGCGTAAGGATATCCAACCGCCCCGTCGAACTTTTTGGGTTCGCGACGCCAACGATCCCATTCCTCAAATACAATGACTCCTGTAACTTGATTACATAGACGCAGCCTTTCTCTAAAACTGCCCCTGTCGAGATGTCGATTGGGTACGCATCAAGTTGTTCCACCTTCTCTTGGACGGTTGAGTTTGCGCCGGGCAGAAAACTAGCCCGGACTCGGTAAGCGGTGTGGCCCAGCCGCAGGTCGAGACTGGCCGGCTGAATTTGATCCGCTTTGATTGGCTTGCTAGCTACAATTTCCTTCTCGCGGATCATATTCTTGATCTGTTGAGAAGGAAGAATACCCGTCCGGGGCACCGCGATCGGATTCGCATTGCCAAAAAGGTTGTCGGTGATCGCAGTGTTACTCATCTTTGTTCTTCCGTGCCTTTCTCAGGCGTTCTTGATGACGCGCAACAAACGAGCTCGGGTCCCAACGGACCTGGCAGTCGACAGAACAAAATCGGCCGTCGCGCTTAGCTCCCGACCCCGTCGGTTTGTTTAGGAAGCGGCGGCATGTTGGACAAATTCGATCTGCCCAGCACCGCTCCAAATAATCCGTGGCACGTTCCGACATTCTGTCTCCTCAAGGGAGGATGCGGGAACGAGCATAAATTTCAATGACTTAGTTTACAAAAAAGTCCCGAGAATAATAAGTAAGTGACGAGCAGATAACGCCTTGGCGGAGTTGGCAGTTTCAACTTCGTGCACATGATTCACATTTTGCGAGGAACGGAGGTGGTCACGCCACCTTAAAGGGCTAGAGCTGTGGCTAAGATTTATGCTTGTGGGCATGCAAGGCGTCATCTACCGCAACCTTGTCAATAATTGCCCGAACCAGTTGATCGAGCTTCTTGTCTTCGGAGAAGTTGGCGGGGGCAGCGAAATTGACTCGTCCCTGCCGGATCAGTTTCTCCGCCTTCGCTTTAGCCCCTCGGCGACGGGGGTGATAAACAGCGATCGAGTGCCCGAGGTGATCCTTTACTAGCCGAAAGCATGGAATATCGGTCTCGCCATCACCAATAAAGATCATATTTGTAAAAGGAACCGGTCTGTCGCTGTGTGGAATGTAGTCGTTTATTTTAGAATGATCGAAAACATCGAGATTTCCTTTATTAATTCTAAATAGGTACTGTGTTTTGGTGGTGTAGTTAAGCGCCAATGCCGGCCATTCTGCCACGCCATTCTCATTGTACATAAACGATGACGCGAAAATCTCCTTAAACTCTTTCCCAATCGCCGTGTGTTCAATCATCTCTCTTAGACCAGATGAAATTATAAAATGCTCAACATTCACGTGCCGCTTTCGTGCGTAATTATTGATCCGTTGAAACCAGGTTTCCACGCCCGTGAACAGCTTCACCGTCTTCCCGTAGTCGCATATCGCCTTGTAAGTAACAGGAGCATGCGCTGACCGTGCGCGTTGAAGCATCAAGTGCATATAAACAAGAATATTATCTGCCCGGTGTTCCTTCTGGAGACGTCTCACTTCGTCCCAGAAACCTTTGGTCGTCATTCCGATCCTTGGGACAAAGGCGAATTCCTGCAGGTTCCCTGGGGCGAGTGTTCCATCAAAGTCATAGCAAATCGCGACGGGCGGAAATTTCCGCATAGCTCTTGCCCACTAGAAGTTCGAAATTCTCTCGATTGAACTATTTTAGGTAGCGTATTAAAGGCTGTAAACCAGTTGGGGATGGTGATGCTTCACTGGTTATATTGTTTAGTATTGAACTACAGACGTAATCAATCCACCTGCAGGAACAGCGCCTTAAGGTACGCGGACTCCGGCAGCGCCGGATGTACGGGATGGTCGGGCGCGGCGCCGAGGCTGCGCAGGATGCGGCCGGAGCGGGCGGTATCGGCGAGGCCGCGGCGCACTTGTTCGGCGAAGAGCGGCGGATCGATCAGGTGCGAGCAGGAGGCGATGACGAGGAAGCCGCCGGGCTCGACCAGCGAGGCGGCCAGCCGCGCCAGCTTGCGATAGCCCTGGGCGCCCGACTTCAGGTCCTTGCGGCTTTTCACGAAGGCCGGTGGATCGGCGACGACGAGGCCGAACTTTTCCTTTGCGGCGGCCAGCTTCTCCAGTTCGGCGAAGGCTTCGCCGCGCTGGAACTTCATCGACTTCGCGACGCCGTTGGCATCGGCCGCCTTCGCCGCCATGGCAAGCGCCGGTTCGGAGCGATCGAGCGCCAGCACCGAGGTGGCGCCGGCGAGGGCTGCCTGCACGGCGAAGCCGCCGGCATAGCAATAGGCGTCGAGCACGCGGGCGCCGTTCGCCAGATCGGCGGCGAAGCGGCGATTGTCGCGCTGGTCGTAGAACCAGCCGGTCTTCTGGCCCGAGGCCAGATCGGCGAAGAAGGTCGCTTGGTATTCGCGCAGTGAGACCGGCGCGTCGAGGTCGCCCTGCAGCATCGAGGTTTCCTGCGCCAGGCCTTCCAGGGCGCGCACCGAGGAATCGTTGCGCGCGACGATGGCGCGCGGGCGCAGCGCGGCATCGAGCGCCTCGACGATCAGCGGCGTCAGCAGCGCCATGCCGGCGGTGTTGGCCTGCAGGCTGAGCACGTCGTCGAAGCGGTCGACGATCAGGCCGGGCAGGCCGTCGGCCTCGGCATGGATCAGGCGATAGAACGGCGCGCCGATCAGCCGGTCGCGCAGGGCGAGGGCGCGGGCGATTTTCGCGGCGAAGAAGTCGCGATCGATCGCCGCCCCGGCGTCGCGATCGAGCAGGCGGGCGGCGATCAGCGAATGAGGATTGAAGGTGGCGACGCCCAGCCGCACGCCGCCGGCGTCGGTCACCGTCACCAGCGAACCGGGCGGCAGCGCCTTGATCTGCGGCTCCATCTGGATCTCGTTGGAGAAGGCCCAGGGATGGCCGAAGCGGAGGCGGCGGTCCTCGCCCTTCTTCAGCGCCACGACGGGAAGCTTGGCCATGATCTCGTTCGCTCTCTTCTTCGCTAAACGCGTTTTGTCCGCTATTCGCCCAGGGCCACGCCGTCGCGGCGCGGATCGGCGCCGCCCTGCCAGCCGGCGGGGCCGCGCAGCAACCCGTGCAGGCCGCTGGGCACGGGGATAAACCGCGTTTCGTGACCCAGCGCAACCAGAGATGCGGCCGTGTCGGCCGGCCAGGCGTCTTTCTCCAGCAGGGTCGGGCCGTTGAAGTTCAGCACCAGCGGCAGGGCGATGGCGGCCTGCATGTCGAGACGCCAGTCGATCACGCCCAGCACGCTCTTCAGCACCGCGCCGATGATGGTCGGCCCGCCGGCCGAGCCGATCGCCATCAGCGGCTTGCCGGTTCCGTCGAACACGATGGCCGGCGTCATCGACGAGCGCGGCCGCTTGCCGGGCGCGATGGCGTTGGCGACCGTGCGGCCGTCGACTTCGGGCAGGAAGGAGAAGTCGGTCAGCTCGTTGTTGAGCAGGAAGCCCGCCACCATCAGGCGCGAGCCGAAGGCGGCCTCGATGGTGGTGGTGAAGGACACGATGTTGCCGGCATCGTCGACGATGCTCATGTGGCTGGTGGCGGGAATCTCGGCCGTGGCGCCGGCCGGCGGCGGCGCCAGAGCCAGCTTGCCCGGCAGCGCCCTGCCTTGGTGGGCGCGCTGCGGATCGATCTTGGTGGCGCGAGCGGCAAGGTAGTCCGCCGCCAGCAGCTTCGCGGTCGGCACCTCGACGAAGGCGGGATCGCCGACCCAGGCCTCGCGATCGGCGAATGCCAGCTTCGAGGCCTCGGCGATCAGATGCGCGGCCTGCGGCGAGGTCGGGCCGAGCGCGGCGAGATCGAAGCGTTCCAGCATGCCCAGCATCTGCAACAGCGCCAAGCCGCCCGAGGAGACGGGCGGCGCGGCGCAGACCTTGCGCAGGCGATAGGGGCCACACAGCGCGTCAGTTTCCACGACCTTGTAGCCTGAGAGATCGGCGAGACCGAGCGTGCCCGGGCGGCGCTCGGCATTGCGCACGCGGGCGACGATGGCCTCGGCCAGCGGCCCGGTATAGAAGGCGTTCGCGCCCTCGCGCGCGATCAGGCGCAAGGTGGCGGCAAGATCCTTCTGCACCAGAGGCTCGCCGGCCTGCAGCGGCGTGCCGTCGGGACGATAGAAGACGGCGCGGGCCTGCGCGTCGAGCTTGAGGAATTGCTCGGTCTGCAGCAGGCCGGCCAGGCGCGGCGGCACGGGCGTGCCGTTCTCGGCGAGGGCGATGGCGGGGGCGAAGAGATCGGCCCAGGGCCGCCTGCCGTGGCGGGCATGCGCCAATTCGAGCAGCCGCAGCAGGCCCGGCACGCCGACCGACTGGCCGCCATTGACCGCCGTCATGAAGGGCAGCGGCTTGCCGTCGGCGCCGAGGAACATGTCGGGCGTGGCGCCGGCGGGCGCGGTCTCGCGGCCGTCGTAATAGTGAAGTTTGCCGCTGGCGTCGTCGTAGTAGAGCATCAGCCCGCCGCCGCCGATGCCCGAGGCCTGGGGCTCGACGACGTTGAGCGCCATCTGCACGGCGATGGCGGCGTCGATGGCGCTGCCGCCCTGGCGCAGCACGTCGAGCCCGGCTTGCGCCGCCACCGGATTGGCGGCCGCCACCATGCGCGTCGCGCCCTGAACCCGGGCGTCGCGCGCTGCGGCCGGCGCGGCGGCGAAGGCCAGCAGTGCTACGGCCAGCAGCAGGCGCATGGGACGAAGTGCGCGCATGGGCAATCTCCCCAGTCGGTCGAAACTGCCATAGGATAGGGCAAGCGCCGCTGCGGCGGGGCAGGGAATTCCGGGAGCCAGATGTCAGAGGAAGCCGGCAGCGCCAGTCATTACGCGATGCCCGAGGCGATGCTGCTGCTGGGCGTGGCGATCGTGGTCGCGCCGGTATTCCATCGCCTGCGGCTGAGCCCGGTGCTGGGCTATCTGCTGGGCGGCATCGTGCTCGGGCCGATGGTTCTGCGGCTGGTCGCCGACAACGAAGGCAACCGCTTCCTGGCCGAGCTCGGCGTGGTGTTCCTGCTGTTCATCATCGGCCTGGAACTGTCGCTGGAACGGCTGCGGCTGATGCGCCGGCTGGTGTTCGGGCTGGGCACGCTGCAGGTCGGGCTGTGCGGGCTGGCGCTGGCGGGGGCGGCCTGGGCGTTGGGGCTGGGCATCTATGCCGCGCTGGTGGTGGGCTTTGCGCTGGCGCTGTCGTCGACGGCCATGGTGCTGCAGCTTCTCACCGAACGCGGCGAGCTCAACGGTCGCGCCGGGCGCGCCAGTTTCGGCGTGCTGCTGCTGCAGGATCTGGCGGTGGTGCCGCTGCTGGTGTTCGTCACCGTGCTGGCCAGCCGCGATCCCGATGTCGGCGAGGCGATGGGCATGGCGCTGGTGCGCGCCATCGGCGTGGTGGCGGCGATCGGGCTGGTCGGCTGGCTGATCCTGCCGCGGCTGTTCGCGCTGATCGCCCGTACGCACCGGCCGGAAGCCTTTACCGCGCTGGCGCTGGTGGCCGTGCTGGGGGCGGCCTGGGCGACAGAGAAGGCCGGCGTCTCGATGGCGCTGGGCGCTTTCCTGGCCGGGGTGGCGCTGGCCGGTTCGCGCTTCCGCCATCAGATCGAGGCCGATATCCGCCCGTTCGAGGGCCTGCTGCTGGGGCTGTTCTTCGTCACCGTCGGCATGCGCATCCAGTTCGCCCCGATCCTCGAGGCGCCGCTGGTATTCGTCGGCCTGCTGCTAGCGATGGTTGCGATCAAGGGCGTGCTGATCTTCGGCCTGGCGCTGGCCTTCGGCTTGCGCGGCA
>JBDZUM010000131.1:4910-10739 GCA_040255215.1 Rhodospirillaceae bacterium | reverse complement strand
GGGCAGCGCGCCGCCTTCGCCTTCCTCAACCGGCTGCGGCTGGTCGACATCTCGAACAATCTCGGCGATGCCAAGAGCCTGATCACCCATCCCGCGACCACGACGCACCAGCGCCTGCCAGCCGAAACCCGCCGGCTCTACGGTATCGGCGACGACATGCTGCGCCTGTCGGTCGGCCTGGAGGATGCCGCCGACCTGGTCGACGATCTTCGCCAGGCGCTGCGTTAGGCCCGTGATGCGGAATTGATCGGCTTTAACCTGTTGTCAAACATGAGGTTTTGGGCGGACACTGGACAGTGCCAGCGGCGCTTCCGATATTGAGTGTCAGGCGCACGAGGCCACGCCGCCAGGCGACAGGGAGCGTTCAGGCATTCCATGTATTCATCGGTAACCCGATCGATTCGCGTTACGGTCAAGCCAACCTATCTGGAGGACCAGAGCTCGCCGGCCGAGAGCCACTACGTCTGGGCGTATCACGTCCGGATCGAGAACGAGGGCCAGGAAACCGTGCAGCTGCGCAACCGGCACTGGAAGATCACCGACTCGCAGGGCCGCGTGCATGAGGTGCGCGGCGCCGGCGTGGTCGGCAAGAAGCCGGTGCTGCAGCCGGGCCAGTCCTTCGAGTACACCTCCGGCACGCCGCTGGCGACGCCATCCGGCATCATGGTCGGCACGTATGAGATGGTCGGCGAGGGCGGCGACACGTTCGACGTCGCCATCCCCGCTTTCTCGCTCGACAGTCCGGGCCAGACGAAATCGATCCACTGAGGATCGCCCGCGGGCGGTTCGTCCCCCGGGGCGGCGGTCCGGAAAGAAAGGAACACCGCCGTGAACAAGGCATCGACCGGCAAGATCGTTTCCGCCGTAGCGCAAACGGAAGCCACGAAATCCGCCCGCCCCAGCCGCGAGCAGGCCGAGGAGGCGGTGCGCACGCTGATCCGCTGGGCCGGCGACGATCCCAAACGCGAAGGCCTGCATGGAACACCCGAGCGGGTGGTGCGGTCCTACGAGGAATTCTTCGCCGGCTACGAGCTCGATCCGCAGGAGATTCTGGCCCGCACCTTCGAAGAGGTCGAGGGCTACGACGAGATGGTCGTGCTCAAGGACATCCGCTTCGAATCCTATTGCGAGCACCACATGGTGCCGATCATCGGCCAGGCGCATATCGCCTACCTGCCCAATTCGCGCGTCGTCGGTATCTCCAAGCTGGCGCGCGTGCTCGACGCCTACGCCAAGCGGCTGCAGATTCAGGAGAAGATGACGGCGCAGATCGCCAAGGCGATCGACGAGGTGCTGCAGCCCAAGGGCGTCGCCGTCGTGCTCGAGGCGGCGCACCAGTGCATGACGACCCGCGGCGTGCACAAGCCGGGCGTCAACATGGTGACCTCGCACATGCTGGGCGCGTTCCGCCAGGACGAGGCGACGCGCAAGGAATTCCTCTCCATCATCAATCGCGGCGCTGGCGCGACGGCGCTGGCCTGACCGGCCGCGCAGGCCTGTTCCGTTCCGTCGCCGCCGGTGGCATGATCGCCGCCGACGCAGGCGCCCGGCTCGACCGGCGCCGGCCGTCTCGAAGCCGCAGGGGCGGCTGAAGGGGAAAGGGGCTTCGCGCCCGGCATCATGGCAGTCGACATTCGTTCGCCGCTCTACATTCTGGGCGCGCTGCTTTCGGTCTTTTCGCTGGGTCTGCTGGTTCCCGCCTTCGCCGACTGGGTCGATGGCGGCCCGGACGTGGCGATGTTCCTAATCTGCTTCGCCGTCACCATCTTCGCCGGCGGCACGCTGATGGCGGCCTTCCGTCCGCGCGAGAAGATATCGGTCACCGTGCATCAGGCCTTCGTACTCACGGCACTCGCCTGGATCGTCATGACGCTGTTCGCCGCCCTGCCGTTCTCCGTCGCCTCGCTGCACATCAGCTATACCGACGCCTTTTTCGAGGCGATGTCGGCGGTGACCACCACCGGTTCCACGGTGCTGACCGGGCTCGACGACATGCCCTCGGGTCTGCTGCTGTGGCGGTCGCTGCTGCAATGGATGGGCGGCGTCGGCATCATCGTCATGGCCGTCGCCATCTTGCCGTTCCTGCGCATCGGCGGCATGCAGCTGTTCCGCACCGAATCGTCCGACCGGTCGGAGAAGAGCCTGCCGCGGGTGTCGCAGATCTCGGCCGCCATCATGGTGTTCTATCTGCTGTTCTCCGCCGTCGTCTTCGTGCTGCTGTGGTCAGTGGGCTTGAGCTTCTTCGACGCCGTCAACCACACAATGACGGCGGTTTCCACCGCCGGCTTCTCGACCCGCGACGCCTCGGTGGGCGGGCTGGCCAACCCGGCGGCCGAATACGTGCTGGCGCTGGCCATGCTGGTGGCCGGCGCCACGTTCATGACCATGATCCAATCCTGGCGCGGCGGCAGCCTGATGCTACTGCGCGATACCCAGATTCGTGTTTACCTTCTCGTGGTGCTGGTCTGCACTGCGGCCATGACCGCCTGGCGGCTGGCGACCAGCGACACGGGCTTCGAGGAAAGCTTCCGCCAGTCGCTGTTCAACGTCACCTCGATCGTCACCACGACGGGTTTCGCTACGGCCGACTACACGAGCTGGGGCGCCTTTCCGATCGCGCTGATGCTGTTCCTGACTTTCGTCGGCGGCTGCACCGGCTCGACCGCGGGTGGCCTGAAGATCTTCCGCTTCCAGATCCTCTACCAGCTCGCTCGCGTGCAGCTCAGCCGGTTGACCCACCCGCACGCCGTCATCGTGCCGCGTTTCAACAGCCGCGAGATCGGCCGCGACGTCATCAATTCGGTCGCCGGCTTCGTCTTCCTCTATTTCTTCTGCTTCGTCGTCATCGCCATCGGCCTGTCGCTGTTCGGTCTCGACCTGGCGACGGCGGTATCCGGCTCGGCCACGGCGCTGGGCAATGTCGGCCCCGGCATCGGCGAGATCATCGGCCCGGCCGGCAATTTCCAGCCGCTGCCCGACGGCGCCAAATGGCTGCTGTCTTTCGGCATGCTGCTGGGCCGGCTGGAGCTGCTCACCCTGCTGGTCCTGCTGATGCCGGGGTTCTGGCGCGCCTGACCCGGCCGCGCCCTGTTGCCGGCCCGCGCGCTCTGCTGGCATGATCGCGCCCGCGGCGGGCAAATCGCCGCCTCATCTCTGGCGCGCCGCCGGCCGCCGACGCAATCGCAAGGGTGCAGCGCCGCAGCATGGCCGTCGATATCCGTTCGCCGCTTTTCATCGTCGGTGCGCTGCTTTGCGTCATGTCGTTCGGCATGCTGCTGCCGGCGCTGGCCGACTGGATCGACGGCGGTCCCGACGCGGCGATGTTCCTCGCCTGCTTCGCCATCACCGCCTTCGCCGGCGGCATGCTGATGGCCGCCTTCAAGCCGCGCGAACGCATCTCGATCACCATCCACCAGGCTTTCGTGCTGACGGCGCTGACCTGGGTGGCGGTGACCTTGTTCGCCGCCCTGCCGCTGGCCGTGTCGTCGCTGCATCTCAGCTACACCGACGCCTTTTTCGAGGCGATGTCGGGCGTCACCACGACCGGGTCGACCGTACTGGTCGGTCTCGATTCAATGCCGTCCGGGGTGCTGTGGTGGCGCTCGCTGCTGCAGTGGTTCGGCGGCGTCGGCATCATCGTCATGGCCGTGTCGATTCTGCCCTTCCTGCGCATCGGCGGCATGCAGCTGTTCCGCACCGAGTTCACCGAGCGCAACGAGAAGAGCCTGCCGCGCATGTCGCAGATTTCCGCGGCCATCCTGGCTTTCTACGTCTCGGCGACGGCGTTGACGTCGGTCGCCCTGATGCTGTGCGGCCTTTCGGCGTTCGACGCGGTCAACCACGCCATGACGTCGATTTCGACCGCCGGCTTTTCGACCTACGACGCGTCGGTCGGCGCCTTCAACAACGAGCTGGTCGAATACCTGCTGATCCTGGTCATGATCGCCGGCGGCACGCCGTTCATGGTGATGATCGGTTCGTGGCGCAATTTCACCTGGCAGTTCGCCCGCGACATGCAGGTGCGCGCCTATGTCGGCCTCATGGTGGTCTCCACCCTGCTGCTGGTGCTGTGGCGGCTGCCCGATGCCGGCGTCCCGATCGAACAGGTGCTGCGCGAATCGCTGTTCAGCGTCGTCTCGATCGCCACCACCACCGGCTATGCCACCGCCGACTACACGATCTGGGGCAGTTTTCCGATCGTGCTGGTGCTGTTCCTGATGTTCAACGGCGGCTGCACCGGCTCCACGTCGGGCGGGCTCAAGATCTTCCGCCTGCAGATTCTCTACCAGATGGCGCGCATCCAGGTGGTGCGGCTGACCCATCCGCATGCCGTCATCGTGCCGCGCTTCAACGAACGCGAAGTCACCCGCGAGGTCGTCACCTCTGTGGCGGGCTACGTGTTCCTCTACTTCTTCTGCTTCATCGCCATGTCGGTCGGCCTGTCGATGTTCGGCCTCGATCTGGAGACGTCGGTTTCGGGCGCCGCCAGCGCCATCGGCAATATCGGCCCCGGCGTCGGCGACGTCATCGGGCTGGGCGGCAACTACGCCTCGCTGCCCGATGGCGCCAAGTGGCTGCTGGCGGTGGGCATGCTGCTCGGCCGCCTCGAGATCCTCACTTTCGTGATACTGCTCCTGCCGGGATTCTGGCGCGCCTGATCGACGGGCCGCCCAAACAGCGAAGGAAAAGCGCCATGCCGCAGACAATCGATTCGATCGAAATGCTCCGTCGTCTCGTCGCCTTCGACACGACGTCGGCCTATTCCAACATGGCGCTGATCGATTTCGTGCGCGACTACCTCGACGGCCACGGCGTCAAGAGCCGGCTGGTCGCCAACGAGGACGGCACCAAGGCCAACCTCTACGCCACGATCGGCCCCGAGCGCGAGGGCGGCGTGGTGCTGTCGGGCCATACCGACGTGGTGCCGGTCAAGGACCAGCCCTGGGACAGCGATCCGTTCGCCATGGTCGAGAAGGAGGGCCTGCTCTACGGCCGTGGCACTGCCGACATGAAGGCCTTCTCCGCCATCGCGCTCGCCATGGTGCCGCATTTCCAGGCCCGCGGCATGGCGGTGCCGATCCATCTGGCGCTGAGCTACGACGAGGAGATCGGCTGTCTCGGCGCCTGGTCGCTGGCCGAGGCCATGCAGCGCGACCTGCCGAAGCCGCATGCGGTGATCGTCGGCGAACCGACCATGATGAAGGTGGTGCATTCGCACAAGACGGCGGCGAGCTACTTCACCGACTTCATCGGTCTGGAAGCCCATTCGAGCGCGCCGGACCAGGGCGTCAACGCCATCCATTACGGCGGCGAGCTGATCCATTTCATCAATCGCTTCCAGGACGAGCTGCGGGCGCGGGCGCCGAAGGACAGCGAGTTCCGCCCGCCCTTCGGCACGATCAACGTCGGCATCGTCCAGGGCGGCACCGCCAACAACATCATCGCCCGCCACTGCCTCGTGCAGTGGGGCTATCGCGCCTTGCCCGGCGACGATCCGGACGAGGCGGTCAAGCGCGTGACCGAGTTCTGCGAGACCGAGCTGCTGCCGCGCATGCGCGCGATCTACCCCGAGGCCAGCATCGAGACGCGTCTGCGCGCGCAGGTGCCGCCACTGATGCCGACCGACCACAACCCGGCCGATCTGCTGTGCCGCGCCCTGACCGGCGACAACGGCTCGCACAGCGTGTCCTATGCCGCAGAAGCGGGCATTTTCCAGAGGGCGGGGTTTTCGGTGGTGATCTGCGGGCCGGGCGACATCGCCCAGGCGCATCAGCCCAACGAATTCATCGCCGTCGAGCAGATCCACGCCTGCGAGGATTTCATGCGCAA
>JBDZUM010000131.1:2850-4810 GCA_040255215.1 Rhodospirillaceae bacterium | reverse complement strand
GCGCAGAATTCGCACTTCACCAGCACCGCCTCGTCGTTCTCCTTCATCGCCTCGATCTCGGCGCGCGGGAAGGAGCGCAGCACGCTGACGATGCGATCGCGCGAGCAGCGGCAGCCGAACTGCAGATGGCGCACCGGAAACGCCTCCGGCGCGTCCTCGTGGTAGAGGCGCCATACCAGTTCGGTGATCGGCAGCTCGCGATCGACCAGCTCGGCATCGCTGGCGGTCGACAGCAGAATCACCGCCCGCCGCCAGTTGTCCTCGGCTTCGTCGGGGTCGGCGCTGGCATAGCCGTCCGGCGTCAGCGAGCCGGGCAGGCGCTGCACCATCAGCCCGCCGGCGCGCCAGCCCGGACGACCGGCCGCCGGATCGGGCGCGGCGACGGCGATCTTGATGCCGGTTAGAAGCTGTTCGGACTGGCGGAAATAGGCATGCGCGCATTCGGCCACCGTGCCGCCTTCCAGCGGCACCACGCCCTGATAGCGGTCGGTGTTGGCGCCCTGGTCGACGGTGAAGGCGAGATTGCCGGCGCCCAGCAGGCGCTGCACCGGATTGTCGAGTTTCGGCGCGGCGTCGATCACGGCCTGCACCGCCTCGCGATCGAACTGGGCGTAGCCGCGCAGATTGCCTTGCGAGGTGACGTCGGTGACGATCAGGCGCACCGGGCCGCTGCCGCGGATCTGCAGGGTGAAGATGCCATCGTACTTGATCGAGGAAGCGAGGATGGCCGCGAGCGTCAGCGTCTCGGCCAGCAGCGTCGCCACCGCCGGCGGATAGTCGTGGCCGGCCAGCATGATGTCGATCGAGGGGCCGAGCCGCACCATGCGCCCGCGCAGGTCGAGCCGGCGCACTTGGAACGGCAGGACGGCTTCCACGTCGATGCGCGGGCTTGGCGCGCTCATGTCGCCCGCCCTACGCCAGGCACCAGCTCAGAATGCCCTTCTGCGCGTGCAGCCGGTTCTCCGCTTCGTCCCATACCACCGATTGCGAGCCGTCGATCACGTCCTCGGTGACTTCCTCGCCGCGATGCGCCGGCAGGCAATGCATGAAGATCGCCTCGCGCGCCGCCCGCTTCATCAGCCTTTCGTCGACGCGGAACGGCGCCAGCAGATTGTGCCGGGCGCGGGCGTTCGACGGTTCCTCGTCGCCCATCGACACCCAGGTGTCGGTGACGACGCAGTCGGCGCCGTCGACCGCTTCCTCGGGCCGGTGCGAGATGCGCAGCTTGCCGCCGCGCTCCTGCGCCCATTTGACGACGTCTGCCGGCGGCATCAGCGTTTCCGGGCAGGCGATGCGCAGCTCGAAATCGAACTGCACGGCGGCGTGGATCCAGCTCGTCGCCATGTTGTTGCCGTCGCCCGACCAGGCGATGGATTTTCCGGCGATCGGCCCGCGATGCTGCTCGAACGTCATCACGTCGGCCATCAGCTGGCAGGGATGGGTGCGGTCGGTCAGGCCGTTGATCACCGGCACCGTGGCGTGGCGCGCCAGTTCCAGCAGCTTTTCCTCGGCCGTGGTGCGGATCATGATGATGTCGACGTAACGCGACAGCACGCGGGCGGTGTCGGCGATGGTCTCGCCGCGGCCGAGTTGCGTGTCGTTGGTGCCCAGCATCACGACTTCGCCGCCCAGCTGGCGCATGCCGACCTCGAACGAGACGCGGGTGCGGGTCGAGGGCTTCTCGAAGATCATGGCCAGCGTCTTGCCGACCAGCGGCCTGTCGCTGTCGCGGCCCTCGCGATAGGCGCGGCTGCGCTCGAGGATGCCGCGCAGCTCGCTGCGCTCGATGCGGTCGAGATCGAGGAAATGCCGCGGCGTCGCCGCTGAAGCGCGTGCCGTCCGCTCAGGCATCGCCGCGCAGCTCCTTCGCCGCCGTGTCTAGCTTGGCGATCGCCTCGTCGATGTGCTTTTCCTCGACGGTCAGCGGCGGCAGCAGGCGGATGACGTTGTCGGCCGCGCC
>JBDZUM010000131.1:0-2750 GCA_040255215.1 Rhodospirillaceae bacterium | reverse complement strand
GTCGAGCCATGCGTGCCGAAGGTCATGCCCTGGGCCGCCTTCTCCGTCGCCAGCAGCGCGCCGACCGGGAAGCCGCCGCCCAGGCCCTTGGCGGTGCCGACCACGTCGGGCTTGATGCCGGCCCATTCATGGGCGAACAGCTTGCCGGTGCGGCCCATGCCGCATTGCACTTCGTCGAAGAACAGCAGCAGCCCGTATTCGTCGCACACCGCGCGCAGGCCGCGCAGGTATTCGATGTCGCCGGCGCGCACGCCGCCTTCGCCCTGCACCGGTTCGACCAGGATCGCCGCCGTCTCGTCGGTGATGGTGTCGCGCAGCACGTTGAGATTGCCGAACGGCACGTGATCGAAGCCCGGCATCGCCGGGTCGAAGCCCTTCAGGTACTTCTCGTTGCCGGCTGCGGCCAGCGTGCTCAGCGTGCGGCCGTGGAAGGCCTGAGTGCAGCCGATGATGCGGAAGCGGTGCGGATTGCCGGTGACGTCGTGATACTTGCGCACCAGCTTGATGCCGCCTTCCATCGCCTCGGCGCCGGAATTGCAGAAGAACACCGTATCGGCGAAGGAATGCTCGACCAGCCTTTTGGCCAGACGCTCGCCTTCGGGAATGCGGAACAGGTTGGAGACGTGCCAGAGCTTCTCCGCCTGCGCCTTGAGCGTCGCCACCAGATGCGGGTGGGCATGGCCCAGCGCGGTCACCGCGATGCCGCTGCAGAAGTCGAGATAGCGTCGCCCGTCGCTGGCGAAGAGATAGGCTCCCTCGCCGCGATCGAACGCGACATCCCGTCTGTCGTAGGTCGGCATAACTGCGGGGATCACTGCGGCCCCTCCTTGCTGCCCGGGGCTCCGGCCCGTCCGGAACCCGGAAAAGCGGCAAATATCTAGAGGGGTCCGGACCCTGTCAATACGGGCCCTGCAAGGCACCCCAGCGAATTTGCCGCGTCGCGCCGCCCTTGTTTCGCCCGGATTTTGCGGCCATCTAGCGCCGGTGCGGAGCGGGGACGGGCCGATCCGCCGGGCGTGCGGCGCTGCCGCTGCCGTTTCATGATGGACGAACGGAAAGAGGGTTCTGGCATGTCTGGCATTTCGCGCCGGCGATCGCTTGCGGTCGCTGCAATGGCTTTCGTCGCCGCCGCGGCTCTCGTTCCGGCAAGCGTTTCCGCCTCCGACAGCGCGGCGCGCGCTTTCATCGAGCAGGCGGCCGCGCGGGCGCGATCCGAAGCGCCGGCGGTCAAGGCCGATGGCGGCGCCCGGCAGCGTTTCGCCGCCCTGTTCTCCCAGCACTTCGATCTCGACAGCCTGATCCGCGGCGTCATGGGCCCGCGCTGGGACGGCATGTCGGCGGCGGCGCAGGGCGATTTCCGCCGCGCCTTCGAGGCCTATCTGATCAAGGCCTATGCCGATCGCTTCTATACTTACGCCGGACAGCCGATGTCGATCGTCGCCACCGAGGCGGCCGATGGCGGCGCAGTGCTGGTGCGCACCATGGTGCGCATGCCCAAGGACGGCAGTTCGGTTCCGGTCGACTGGAAAGTCGCCAGCGTGGGCGGCGGCCAGCGCATCACCGACGTGGTGATCGACGGCGTCAGCCTGATCCGCACCCAGCGCGAGGAGTTCGCTTCCGTCATCCGCTCCAATGGCGGCGATGTCGCCAAGCTGACGGCGATGCTCAATCAGCGCGCGCAGTGACGAACGGTTCAGCCGGTCATCGGTCCCTTTGCCGCTGCAGTAGCGGCGCCCGGCGCGCATTCCCTGCGCTTGTGGCGGTGGAACGCTTCTGATACCACTGGCGCGCTTTTTCCGGCCGGTATCGCCAATCCGGCCGACTGGGCGCCGAGGAGGCTGAATTCCGCCGAAACTGGGCGGGGCAGAACGTCCGGCGCCGAACCAGCGAGCGCCGGACAAGACGACCGCGAATGACGCCGACCCCGACCCTGAACGCCAATCTGCCGTTTCGTCGCTGCGGCTTCGCCAGCCTGGCGCAGGCGCTCGACTATGCGGCGCAGGGCGAGACCGGCTTCAACTTCTACAACGCGCGCGCGCAGCTGGTTGCCGTCCTTCCTTACCGCGATCTGCAGCGACGGGCGCAGGTCACGGCGCGCCGCCTGCTTGGCCTCGGACTGCATCGCGGCGACCGCATGCTGCTGATCGCCGACACGACGCCGGAGTTCGTCGAGGCCTTCATGGCCTGCCAGTACGCCGGCATCGTACCGGTGCCGGTATCGCTGCCCGTCGGACTGGGCGCGAAGACCGGCTATGTCGATCAGCTCTGCCTTCAGCTTGCCGGGTCGGGCGCCCGTGCGGCGATGGCCGCGGAAGGCCTGGGCAAGTTTCTCGCCGAGGCGGCCGAAGGCGCCAATCTGCTGCTGCATGGCGAACCCGCTGCGTTCGCTGCCTTGCCGGAAGCCGATGTCGAGCTGCAGCCGCTGGGGCCCGACGAACGCTGCTATCTGCAGTATTCCTCGGGCAGCACCCGCTTTCCGCTGGGCGTCGACGTCACCCAACGTGCCCTGATGGCCAACATCCTCGGCATGTCCTCCGTCGGACTCGATATTCGCCCGGAAGATCGCGCCATCTCGTGGCTGCCGTTCTATCACGACATGGGATTGATCGGCTTCATGCTGGGCCCCATCTGCAACCAGCTCACCACCGATCTGCTGCCGACCCGCGAATTCGCGCGCCGTCCGACGGTGTGGCTCAACCTCGTCTCGCGCAACCGCAACACCGTCTGCTACAGCCCGACCTTCGGCTACG
>JBDZUM010000223.1:0-2202 GCA_040255215.1 Rhodospirillaceae bacterium | reverse complement strand
ACAGCAGGCGACCCAGCCAGACCAGAACGCCGATGCTGGCGCAAATGGCGATCGCGGCGAATGCCACCCGCGCACCGCTCCATGCGAAAGCGGCGACCCCGGCGGCCAGTAGAATTGCGACCGTGCCCCAGTCGAACAAGGTTGATCCAACGGGCAACGAGCGCGTGCCGATGGCCAGCAGAACCACGATAGCTCCCATCAGTGCCGCAGGCGCAAACCAGTCACGCCATGGCACGACGGGCGCCCGCAGGGAGCGGATCTCGCCCAACAGCGCCAGCGCCAGACCGGCCAGGCCTACAAAGATCGGGAAATTGGGAATCCACTGCGGCAGTTGAAGAATGTAGGAGGAGGTGCCGTTGACCCAGTTGCCGTGGGTGAAAAGCGCCACCTGCCAGGCGGCAACAAGAACGAAGACAAGCCCGCACCAAGCGGAAACCTCCTCTAGGGCACGACGAAGCTTCGGCTGCAACGCGCCCAGCAGCAGCTCGACGCGGATATTGGCGCCCTGACGATGTGCGTAGCCTGCGCCAATATAGGCGGCCCCGACCAGAATATAGGTCGAGATTTCGACCGACCAGTTAGTGGGCGCGTTGAAGACGTAGCGGGCGACGATCTCGTAGGACATCAGCGTCAGGATCGCGACGACACCGAGCCCGCCAATACCGCCCAGCAACATCGGAAGGCGGTCAAATAGCCAGTCCAGCGAGGAGCGGGACGGCGCGGCGGCAGCGCTTGAACTCATCGACACGATCTCCCCGCATGAACGGCAATCCACGGCGACCGACCGGGCATCGTCAGCAAAGCGCCGCCTGGCGCCGCAAGGTCCGCTCTGCGTGCGCGCATTTCGCTGCTCGATGCGAAACTCATGTCAATGCCAGTATAGCGGCCGTTGCTTGCAGTGCCGATGTCACGCATGTGCCTCATTCTTTACTCATAGTAAAGATTCTATACAGTGAGTAAGATATCATGTAAATGACGGGTTGGCCCGGCCCGTTCGCGCGCGAATACAAAGACAGACGGGATCCAAATCATCGAGGAGGGAACGGAGATGAGAACGCTGACACTTGCACTGATTGCGATCCTGGCGGCGACCATCGCGGCGCCGTCGCAGGCGCAGACCACGTTGCGCATGGCGATTCTCGGCGGCGTCAGCCAGTCGGGATACGGCGAGGCGATGCTAGGCGTGCCGGAAGCAATCGCCAAGGCGACGAACGGCAAAGTAAAGGTCGAGATCTTCGATTCGCTGATCCCGCCGACTCAGCTCGCCAACGCGCTGCGGGACGGCCGCATCGACATGATTGGCGGCGTACATCCTTATCTCACCGGTGAGGAGGCGCGTTTCGGTATCGGCCATTTGCCCGGCTTGCTGACTACCATGGAGGAATACAAGCTGGTGCTTGACGCCTATATGGGCGATCTGATCGCAGAGGCATGGAAGACCCGCTATAACGGCCACGTCGTGGCGCATGGTCTGTGGTACGAGAATCCCCACTTCTCGAACAAGCCGCTGGCCAAGTTGGCGGACTTCAAGGGCATGAAGATCCGCACCCACAACGCGGAAGCCGCGCAGATGCTGACTCTGGTAGGCGCGCATCCGACACAGATCGCCGCGTCGGAAATGACCGGCGCATTACAGCGTGGCGTCATTGATGCGCTGTCTACCGAATGGGGCAGCGCGATCAGCCTCAACGTGCAGGACGGCGCCAAATACATGGCGGTGTGGAATTTTTCGGTCAATCTCGGCTGGTCGGTGGTGTTCAGCAATGCCGTCTGGGACAAGCTGCCGGCCGACGTCAAGACGCAGGTCGCCACCGGTATGAAGGCTTTCCAGGAAGAGCGCTTCGCCAATTATCGCGCCAATTCGGCCAAGAAGCGCGACACGCTGGTCGCCAAGGGCATTCAGTTTGTCGAAGTCCCGGCGGAGGAACAGCAGAAAGCCTTCACGGAAGAGAACATCAAGACGGTATATGCCGGCTGGTATGAGCGCGCAGCCAAGGTGGGCGTCGATGGGCCTGCGGTGGTCGCCAAGATCCGCGAGATCTTGAAGAAGAAATAGCAAATAAGAGGTGGCCGCTCTTCTCCGGGCGGGCGGCCACTTCCTTTTCCGATTCTCAGCCCGATCTGCAGCAAGTGAGACGATCATGAGCGCCGTTCTCGACCAGCCCGGAATCTTCTATCCCGACGTGATCGCGCAGAACGCGC
>JBDZUM010000011.1:0-52078 GCA_040255215.1 Rhodospirillaceae bacterium | reverse complement strand
GCGGCGACAGACCGCGCCGCAGATTGCGCTCGACGTTCTCCACCACGACGATGGCATCGTCGACCACGATGCCGATGGCCAACACCAGTCCGAACAGCGACAGATTGTTGAGCGAATATCCCAGAGCCGCGAGAACCGCGAACGTGCCGATCAGCGAAATCGGAATGGCGATGATCGGGATGACCGAGGCCCGCCAGCTTTGCAGGAAAAGCACCACCACCAGCACGACCAAGATAACGGCTTCCCAGATGGTATCGATGACGGCATTGATCGACTGCTGGATGAACTCCGTCGGATTGTAGACGATGTCGTAACGAAGCCCCGGCGGGAAGCTCTGCGACAATCGCTCCATCGTCGCCTTGATGCGATCGGCCGTCTCAAGGGCATTAGATCCCGGCCTCTGGAAGACCAGAAGCGGCAGCGCCGCCCGCTCGTCGAGATAGCCGTTGGTCGTATAGTCCTGCGCCCCCAGTTCGACCCGCCCGACATCCCGGATGCGCGTAACCCGCCCGTCCGGATCGGTGCGAATTATGATCTCGGCGAACTGTCGCGGATCCTGCAATCGGCCGAGCGTTTCGATGTTGAGCTGAAATGCCGCCGATTTCGGCACCGGCGGCTGGTTGAGCACGCCCGCCGCCACCTGGACGTTCTGTCCCCGCAGGGCATCCACGACCTCACCGGCCGTCAGACCACGCGCCGCAATGCGGTCGGGATCGAGCCACACGCGCATGGCGTAGTCGCGGGCGCTGAATACGCGGACGTCGCCGATGCCATCAATGCGGGCCAGTACGTCGCGAATTTGCAGCGTCGCATAGTTGGAGATGTAAAGGAGATCGCGACTGGCGTCGGGAGAGCTGAGGTGGATGACCATCAGCATATCGGGCGAACTCTTCCGCACGGTGACGCCAATCCGGCGAACCTCCTCCGGCAGCCGGGGTTCGGCAATGGCGACACGATTTTGGACCAGCACCTGCGCCGTATCGAGATCTGTTCCCAGCGCGAACGTAATCTGCAACGCGAGCTGCCCGTCCCCGGTCGCCTGACTGGTGACATAGAGCATGTTCTCGACGCCGTTGATCTCCTGCTCGAGCGGCGTCGCCACGGTATCGCTGATCACCGAGGCCGATGCGCCGGGATAGGAGGCCCGCACCTCGATGGTCGGCGGCGCGATGTCGGGATACTCGGAGACCGGCAGGGTGAAGTACGACACGGCGCCGACGATGGTGATCAGAATCGACAGCACGGTCGCGAAGATCGGATGGTCGATGAAGAAGTGCGTGAACTTCATGGACCTAGCCTGGCCTGCGTTCGCCAGCGCCCTTGATGTCGCCCGGTTCCGGCGTGACCTTGCCGCCGGGTCGGGCTCTGATCAGTCCATTGATGATGATCTTCTCGTCGCCGGTCAGCCCTGACCGCACGATGCGCAAACCGTCATAGGTCGGACCCGGCCGTATCACCTTCGGCACGACCGTCCCGTCTTCGGATACCGTCATCACGATCTTCCGCGACTGATCTGTCACAATGGCGCTGTCGGGCACGAGAAGCGCCTTGTACGACTCCGAAGCGGGTACGCGAATCCGGCCGAACTGCCCGGGGGTCAAAAAACCGTCCGGATTGGGGAACTCCGCCCGGACCCGGATGGTGCCGGCGCCACGGTCGACCTGATTGTCGACGAAGTTGAGATTTCCCTCGCGCGGCCAATCGGGCTCGTCACGGAGACGTCCATAGACCGGAACCGAATCGCGCGTCGACTGCAGCTTGCCGGCCTGCACCGCACGCTGGTAGGCAATGAAATCCGATTCGCTCATGTCGAACACGAAATAGATCGGGTCGATCGACACGATGCTCGTGAGCAAAGTGTTGCCCGAACCGGCCCCGCCGCTGACCAGATTGCCGTCGCTCACCTCGCGTCGACCGATACGGCCCGCAGCCGGCGCCAGAATGCGCGTGAATTCGACTTCGAGAGCCGCCGTCGCGATCGCCGCCTTGGCGATCTCCGCCGCTGCGGCTGCAACGCGCTGCTCCTGCAACCGCTCGTCGTAAATGCTGCTGGCAACGAAATCCTGCTGCCGGAGCTGCGCCGCGCGCGACAACTGTCTGTTCGCCAGCTCAACGCGCGCCTCCGCCTGCACGAGCTCAGCCCGCGCCGACGCGAGGGCCGCTTCGAACGGACGCGGATCGATGACGAACAGCAAATCGCCCTTTTTGACGATCTGTCCTTCCTCGAAATGATGCGATTGCAGGTAGCCGCTGACGCGTGATCGCAACTCGACATATTCGACGGCAGAGAACTGACCGGTGAACTCCTGGTACTCGACCAGTTCGCGCTGTAGCGGTGTCGCAACGGTTACGGAAGGCGGCGCCTGACCTTGCGCTCGCGCCAGGCCGATCGACAGGGCGACCAGAGTCAGTGTCGACAGCAGAATGCCGGCAAACCGACCCTCAACGCCGAATGCCCGATCAAGGTAACTCATCGCCGATATCCCAAACTGACGGTGCCGTATTATAGCCAAACGGGCCCGGGCGTCAGCCGGTCTGGCGAGACCTGATGCGCAATTCTTGACCACAAAATACCAATGGTGATTCCCGCAGGTAGATCAGGCGACCCGCGTCCTGCTGTCCAGAAGCGGCCATTCACGATCGGCCTGGGAAATCATTGTCACCGACAACGGCCAATCGATCCCAAGACCTGGATCGTCGTAGCGCAAGCCACGCGCGGCCTCCGGTGCGTAGTAGTTGGAGACCATGTAATGGACTTCGACGTCATCGGTCAGCGTCTGGAATCCATGCGCGAATCCTTCCGGCACGTATAGCATCCGATAGCACTCTGCCTGCAATTCGACGCCCACCCACTGTCGAAAAGTCGGCGAGTCTGGGCGCATATCCACAATAACATCAAGGATTCTGCCGCGCACGCAGCGCATAAGCTTCGCTTCCCGATGCGGTGGCAGTTGGTAGTGCAGGCCACGCAACGTGCCGCGCCGAGGATTTATCGAGATATTCCCCTGCACGAACTCGGACGCCAATCCCCGCTCGTCGAATTCCCTCCGGCACCAGGAACGCAGGAAGCTGCCGCGATGGTCATCGAAGCGCTCCAGATCAATGACGTAGGCGCCACCCAGCTTTGTCTCAGAGAATAGCATCGGCCCGCCAGCGCAGCGTTTCGTCGACCTGCCTGGTGCGCAGGAGCTGTCCGAGCTGCCGCACCCGCGTATAGGGAGCCGCACCGAACTCTTCCGCGCCAAGCCCTATGTGCTCGAACAGTGCCCGCATCTGGCGGAACCCCTGCTCGGCCGTCCATTCGCATCGAAACTTCGGCAGATGTCGGCGGATTTTCTCGAACGATACGCGATAGCTGCGATTGTCGCCGTGCCGTCCTCCGACCTCAATCGAACAGCCCGGAAAGACTCCTCCCGCCAACTCGGCCAGATCGCGGACGCGGTAATTGTTGTCGTCCGCACCAACGTTGAAAACTTCGTTTTGTACGACCTCGCGCGGCGCACAAATGACCTGGAGTATCGCTTCGGATATGTCTCTGACATGAACCAGCGGCCGCCACGGCGAACCGTCGCTATTGAGGGATATCCGGCCGGTCGTCCATGCCAATCCGGCAAGATTGTTCAGCACTATGTCGAAGCGCATGCGCGGTGACGCGCCAAAAGCAGTCGCAAACCGCAGGAATACGGGAGAGAAGGTCGAATCCGCGAGGCTTCCGACATCGCGTTCGACCATCGTTTTGCATCGTGCGTACGCCGTCTGCGGCCGCACCGGCGAGGCCTCGCTAACCACCTCTTCTTCGGCAGCGCCATACACGCTGCAAGACGACGCATAGATGAATCTGCGCACGCCCACCGCCCGGCACGCCGTTGCCAGCGCCACCGTTCCCAGATGGTTGATCCCGATCGTCAGCGCTTCGTCGTGCTCGCACAATGGATCGTTCGAGAGTTCGGCGAGATGGACGACCGTATCGAAGCCGGCCAGGTCGTCGGCTGTCAGCGAGCGGACGTCCTTGGTTCTAAGCGGCGCGCGATCCTGCCCGTCATTGTAGAGCCAGGCGCCACGATAGAACCCGGCGTCGATCACTGCCACCTCGAATCCCGACCGCATCAGATGCGGCACGAGGACGTTTCCTATGTAGCCGTCTCCTCCCGTTATGAGAATGCGTTTGCGGCCAGGTTTCGAACCAGCTCCCGGGTCCGAAGGTCGATCCATTACCAGGTTTTCCAAGGCGCCTCTCCAGTTTGCCAGAGACTTTCGAGCACATTCCTGTCGCGCAACGTGTCCATGTTCTGCCAGAAGCCGCGATGCCGGTACGCGAACAACTCCCCATCCCTTGCCAGATTCTCGAGAGGCTCTCCTTCCCAGACGGTGTCGTCGCCGTCGATATAGTCGATCGCCTCCGGCTGAATCACAAAGAAGCCGCCATTGATGTAACCGGCATCCTCATTCGCCTTCTCGCGGAAACCCAGGACACGGTCTTCGCCTGGCATCAGACTGAGAAAGCCGAACCGGCCGGGCGGCACGACCGCCGTGACGGTCGCCATGGCGCCGCTGCGCCGGTGTGCCGTCAGAAGCGAATCCAGATCTATGTTGGCAACGCCATCGCCATAGGTCAGACAGAAGGGCTGCCCGTCGAGATAAGGGCGGACACGCTTTATCCGGCCGCCGGTCATGGTTTTCTCGCCGGTGTCCACCAGCGTAACGCGCCATGGTTCGACACCGTTGCGGTGCACCGCGACGCCGCCGCTTTTCATGTCGAGCGTCAGATCGCAAAGATCGAACGCATAGTTCTTGAAGTAATGCTTGATCAGATTGCCTTTGTAGCCGCAGCAGATCACGAAATCGTTCAGCCCATACGACGAATAGATCTTCATGATGTGCCAGAGGATCGGTTGACCGCCGATCTCGACAAGCGGTTTCGGCCTGATGGCGCTTTCTTCGCTGATCCGCGTTCCGAAGCCGCCGGCGAGGATGACGACCTTCATCGCGCTCCTCCATCGCCGGGGCTCAGCGCCGGATCCTCGCACAAGGGAGCCAGCACCTCGGCAGCAAGAGATTCGCTCCACGGCGACAAGACCGGGCTCCTATTGGCTATAGCCGGCCTGCTAGAGAGAACCTTTTCGTAGAGTTTCACATGGTCTGCCGCGATATGCTCGAGGTCGAAGCATTCGGATGCCTTCCTCCTTGCCTGCATCGCCAGTTCGCCGCCACGAGCCTCCTGATCCAGGCACCAGGCGATTCCGCGCGCCAGATCTTCGGATGACCTGTCCTGTGCCAGATAGCCGTTGAGGCGATGATCCACGATATCGAACTGACCGGTATTGCCGAATGCAACGACCGGCAAGCCGCAGGCCAGCGCTTCGATCGCCGTTTTGGCCGAGTTCTCGAACAGCGATGGCACCACCATCACGTCAGCCGCCGAATAGAGTTCGGGAAGCCTGCCATTCGGCACGCTTCCGACGAAACGGACCGGCATGCCCGTTTCCAAAGAGCAATCGCCGGCGCCGAACACGACGGCAGTGGCGCGGCTTCCCCATCCCGCTTCGGCAAGACGTCTCATCGCCTCAGCGAGGTAGCGGAAGCCTTTCCGCGGATCGCGGACGGCGTGTAAGGCGCCGAACAGAATGATCTGGCGATCGGTCGGCAGTCGCCAGGCAGAACGGGCCGCTGCCTTGTCGAGAGGCCGAAAATGCGCGAGATCGACGCCGTTTGGAATCGTTACAATGTCGTTTCCACTGCTAAGCGGACTGCGTCGGGCGCAGGAGGCCATCCAGTGACTGAGCGCGATATAGGTGATCGGCACACCTCGCCAATTGCGCTCTTTCGACTGCCATTGCCACCGGCTGAGATCATTGGGGTGATCGGAGCCGAGCTGCGGGCAGGAACCGCAGCCGACCGCGAAACGGTCGCAATCGCCGGAGTAGTGACACCCGCCAGTTAGTGGCCACATATCCCGCAGTGTCCACAGCAGCGGATAATCAGACAGCCGGGCAAGGGCGCGGATCGGAACCGCTCCACGGCCGGCCCAGTGGAACTGGATAACGTCGGGGTTCAGCCTCTTCACCGCGCGGCGGAGATCGAATGGCAGCCAGCCGACAGACCACCAGTTGCCAGGATCCCACTTGTATCGGCGCAGCGGCAATCGATCGAGCGGGTCTCTCAATGCATCGATTTTCCCAAGCAGACGGCGGTGGAGCTGCAGAACCGATGGATCGTCGCTGAACTTGCGCAGCACGAGCATCAACGAATTCAATCCGGCCGACTGCAAGGCCTTGTGAAGATTGTACGCGCCAAGACAGGCGCCGCCCTGCAGATCCGTCGGCGAAACGTGTAGCACTCGGATCATCGGCGTGACCCCAGTTTTGCCACGGCCTGCGTGCTTGCATGACCATGCCCGGCCTGCCATTGACGGTTCCGTCGAATGCGGAACGTACGTCCGGAGGGTATCGCGCCATGGGCACAAGCGCCTTCGTCAGTATCGTGGTGCCGATCTACAATGGCGCCGCTTTCCTGGCCGACTGCATTGAAAGCGCGCTCTCGCAAAGCCACGGCGATTTCGAGCTTGTGGCTTTGGACAATGGCAGCACCGACGGCACGCGAGAAATTCTGGAGAAGTTCGCCGCGGTCGATCGGCGCATCAGGGTCTTCGCAAACTCCAGCACGATCCCGGTAATCCGCAACTGGAACCTCGCCGTTTCCTTTGCGTCGCCGAAGAGCAGTTACATCAAGATCCTGCATGCCGACGATTCGCTCTATCCCGACTGCCTCACCAAGATGGTAGCGGTCGCCGAGCGACATCCGGAAGTCGGAGTCATAGGCTCTCTTCGCCATCGTGGCAGCGACCTGGAATGCCTTGGCTTGCCCCTGGCCGAGGAAGCATTCGACGGGCGTCTTATCGTCCGGGATTTTCTTCACCAGAGAAGGTTCGTACTGGCTCCGTCCTCCAGCCTTTTCCGAGCGGATCTTGTGCGCGCCCGACAGCCATTCTATCCGGAAGACCTGTTGCATGCCGATATCGCGATCTGTCTTGCGCTTCTCCTCCGAAGCGATTTCGGCTTCGTACACGAAGCGCTGACGCATTCGCGTGTCCATGCCGGGTCGATCACCGCGACAGTCGCCACTCACCAGCAGACATTGCTGCGCGAGTGGCTGTCCTTGCTTCGCCGATTCGGGCCGGATTTCCTTTCCGATCGAGAGCTCGACGCTCTGACCACTCGGCATTTGCACCGTTGCCACAGGATGCTCGTCCGCGCCTTCGTCGTCGGCCGCGGCCGCTCGTTCATCGAATTCCATCTCGATGGCTTGCATGCGGCCGGATTCCCGCCGAAGGCAATGGACTACGCGAGGGCGGCCCTGTTCGACGCCGCGACTGTCGTCAGGCATCCGCGGAAACTTCTCGGCTTTCTGGAGCGCCATGATCCCCCCTCCTACCGCTGACACCGACATACGCATCGTGTTCCCGCAAATCGGGACGTGCCGGTCCGAAAAAATGCTGGTCCTGTTTCGCCCGCAGCCGATCGATCAGGCGTCCGGTCGGCAGTAGGACATCGCGATAGGTCAGAACATGATCGCGCGAGACGTCCGTTCGAAGACGGCAACCTTCGGCCAAGCCGATCGGCAGCAATCCAGCTCGGCGGACCACGGCCGCGTTTTCGCACAACCCATAGGTCGTGAACTGGCCAATGCCGTCCAGAACAGTCCCGGCCGGTTGCGCGGTCTTCATGACCGTGACGACCTCGACTTGCGGCCCGTCGACCGGCGCGATCGTCGCATCGGCAAAGAGGACGGCGCGCGCAATGGTGTTGGGAACCTCGAAGTGGCAAAGGTGAAAGGGTGTGCTGAAACAGTACAAAGGACCGCTGCCGAGCTTGTAGAGCTCGAGATATCGGCGTTGAACGGCATTCTCCGTCGTCCCGAGCACGAAAACCCCTGGTGACGGTGACGCTCCGACGACGTAATCGACGATCGGCGGACCATCGATAAGTCTCTCCATCGGAAAATGCCGCACTGCCTGATCGATCGGCGTGTCGGGGACGACCGTCGGGCCCAGCATGCCTCGCTGGACAACCGACATTCCGGTAGCGTTCGCGACGATGGCTTGCTCGAAAGAAATCTTGGTGCCATCGGCGAACGACGTGACCATGTGCGCCTTCTGTCCCCATTTCCGGGCAAAGCCAGCCTGCGTGGTCGGATTGCGGTACGGATCGTGCAGGCCCTTGATGTTCCCGCACAGCACTGGCCGCAGCCCTATTCCTTTCACGAACCGATAGAGATTCATGATGACTCCAGGCTGATCGCCGTCGACGTTCGTGAAAATCACGCCGGCTTCGCGCGCCATCTGCGAAAGGATTGGACCGACGGTTCCGTCGAGCTCGGCATTCATGAGAATGAGATGCTTTCCGGCACCGATCGCCGCAACCGCGACATGGGCCGCATATTCGATCGAGCCCGTCACTTCGACGATGGCGTCGATCTCGGCGCTTTCGCAGGCCAGGCGCCAATCGTCGGTGACAGCCGTCCCGCCGGCGGCGGCAAGGCTTGACAACTGTCGCCGGGAATCGATGGTACGGACTGACGGGAGGCCCGCTTCCACTGCAACGCGTGCCGCGCTCGCCATATCGCGAGCGACGATGGCCATGATCCTGATGCCGCGGCAGGCTGTGGCAATCTGCAGCGCGATGCCTCGCGCCATGAAGCCGGCGCCGATCAGTGCAATCCTGATCGGCTTTCCGTCCCGATGCCGCTGCTCCAGCGCAGTGTCAATTATGGCCGCCATGTGGCGAACCATATCCGCCAAAAGAATGAGTGGTGGTGACCAAGCGGTGATCAGCCGTGACGTCGCCGTCGACGGCTGGGTGTCTTTCGACCCTGCAATGGTCACCGCGTTTTTTCGGCCGTCGGCGTAGCATTTCGCGAATGAGCGTCAACTTCCCTGCCGTGCCGGTTCAGTCGCACGTTGATTGCGATGCGCGACTGTCGAAAGACAGCCGCTTCAGCGATGACTAACAGCCTCAAGGCTCGCAGCCTGGCGGGGTTTCTCTGGTCATTCGGCGAGAACGCCGGTGTGGCGGTCTTGTCGCTTGCCTCATTCGTAGCCATGGCGCGATTGCTGGATCCCGCCGATTTTGGCGTCGTGGCGTTGGCGAGCGTATTCGTCGTCTGCTTCAATCTTGTCATTGGCAGCACATTGGCGGATGGCCTTGTCCAACGCGCCGATATCGCTCGCGAACATTCGGATACCGCGTTCTGGGGAACGGTCGCGATTGCCGCCATGCTCGCGTCGATCTGCGTATTCGCCGCAGCGCCCATCGCATCCGCTTTCAACGAACCGGGGATCGCGACGATTTTGCCATGGTTGGCAGCGGTTCCGCTGGCCGGCGCCCTGGGAGCCGTACCCATAGCGCTGCAGCGGCGGCGTCTGACCTTCCGGCTGGTCGCTCTGTGCAATCTGGCCGGCAGGATCTGCGGAGCGGCGATCGGCGTCGGCATGGCAATCGGAGGCTTCGGGATCTGGAGCCTGGTCGGTCAGCAGATCGCAACGGCCATCATTGCGAATGCCTGCATATTGCTGATTTCAGGCTGGCGGCCGGGGCTGCGCTTCTCGCTTCGACGCCTCAAGGAGCTGTCGGGCTTCGGGGCTCATGTTTCGGCCAGCCAGGTCGTCAGCGTGGCCGGCGAACAGGCGATCGTCATGCTTGTCGGCCTGCTGTTCGGCTCGACCATGCTGGGACACTTCACCGTCGCCTGGCGCATGGTTCAGCTCATCAAGGCTCTGGTCGCCGGTACGGTCTATCATGTCGCCTTCAGTGCCTTTGCCCGCCTGCAGCACGATCGACCGGCGTTGATCCGAGCCTTCATCGGCGCGACACAGATCAGCTGCCTGGTCGGCTTTCCGCTCGCGCTGGGTCTGGCGTCCGTCGCCGAGCCGGCGGTCCTCGGTCTCTTCGGCGGTCGATGGTCTGCAAGCGTCGATTTGTTCGCGATTCTGGCCCTGGAAACGGCGCCCGCCTTTTACGTGCTGTTTTTCAGTTCGTGCTATCGCGCCCTGGGGCGACCCGGCTGGACGCTTGGCCTGGCCATCGCCTACTTTCTCCTGGGCCTCGCGGCGGCAGCTGCAGCGGCACCGTTCGGCTTGCAGGCCATCGCCTTGGCCTGGCTCGCGAAATCGGTGGCGCTCCTGCCGATCAATCTCCTGCTCATGCGCCGGCTCCTGAATGTCCCGGTCCGCACGCTCATGGCGCCGGCTGTCGGTCCGTTGGCAGCGGCAGCGACCATGGGGCTGACCGTCGAAATTCTGCTGGTCTATGCCCCGATCTCGTTGACGGCAATCGAGCACCTCGCCATTGCAGTGCCAGCCGGCATCCTTGTCTACGGGATTGGCTTGCTGGCGTTCGCTCGACAGCCGACCATCGCCGCCGCCAGAATGCTAGCAGCCTTCCGTAGCCGGCAGGCTGCCAACGTCGCCGAAAACGACCTGCCCGCCCGGTAACTTTCCGCGAACCAGCAGGCCCAATCCGTCGGCGGCCGGACCGGCGACGAAACTCGAATCGGACATAGCTGCAAGCTTCTCCAGTTTCCTGCGGTATTCGTCAAAGCCGAGACCGGTCAGGAAACTCGCGATTTCTTCCTCGTACGGCAATTCGAAAGTCCAGCCGCAATCGACTTCAGCGATGGCGCGCCCTACCTCGAACCCTGCCGCGGCAAGGCAGGGAACGCCGAAATATCCCGCCTCGTAAAATCTGCATGGCATTAGCCATTGCGAATTGCCGTCCACATTCTCCAGATCGATAGCCCAGATGAAATCAACCCCCGCATAGAGACGCGGGAGATCGCCGGGATTGGCGTATGGCCCCAGATATTCGATATTTTCGTTCTCCGCGACAGCCCGCTTGAACGAATCTGGATCGATGGACGTCACCGTTCCGGCAAAACGGAATACGACCTTGTCACGCAGGCGACGCGCCAGCCTCACTATCAGGTCCAGGGTCGCCTGGCCGCGAATGAACCCGAAATATCCGATGACCCAGCGATCTTGCGGGCGCGGCTCGAGTCTCTCGCGGACGCTGGGACGGCGCGCAATCGATCGGATCGAGAACGGGAGCTTGTTCTCGAGCAGGAACCAGCGACCGCGATAGTTCAGGCGTCGCTTGAAATACTCTGAATGGAAAGCAGGCGATGACACGATAAGCATTGCGACACATCGCAACGCTACTTTCTCCAGCGCCCGGGTGAAATACGAGCGCATCCCCTTTCCCGAAGCCAGGGGCTGAATATCGAGAACCTCGTAGAAAATCCACGCTCTCGACTGCAGAAGAGCGCGAATCAGAAGCGCCAGAACAAGCTGGTCGAGGTTTCGTGCATAGATCGCCCCGGCTGGACGCAATCGATCAGCTGCCGCCACAAGCTTCGGCAAGGCGAGCATCAGCGCCCATAGGCGATGCTTGTAGCAGGCATCGGCAGTACGCCCGAGTGCGATATGCTGGCCGCCCGGCGGTGCCGCATTGGCAAATCGTCCACGCTGGAAACCCGCCACTACGACCGGGCAACCCGCTTCTTTCAGCGCTTCGACACGTTTGTGGGTCACCGGATCCGCGATGTCCGGGACCAGAAGCACGACTGGCTTGGCTTGCGCCGCACTGTCGAACGGCATTCCAACGTTCTCCCGCCACCGGGACAAAAGTCGGACAATTCTGCCCGTTCCGCCATCTCTCATCCGTGATCAATCCGAGACCGATGGGCGGTCGCCGGGTCACAGGTTGATCACTAGCGGGCAATACCAGTCGACTGCATCAATGGGCAATAGGCCATTGCACGATCGGTGGCGCCCAAGCTGCCAGACGCTCCTGACGAGTGAGGCGAATGCAAGTTCAACCCGCAGCTCCGCGACGGTTCGACCGTATCGCCATCAGCAGCGTTCTAGGCAGCCCGGAAAGCCCCTCGGTATGGTCGGCCGCGCCTTACAACCTGGCGAATGCGCTCGAGCGTCTTGGAGTCTCCGTCATCCGCGTCGATTCCGGCCTGAGTCGCATCGAGCTCGGCCTTCTGGCTCTGCGGTATGCCGCAGCCGGCCACGGCATCCCTCCATCGACGGAAGCGGTGCTTCGCAGTCCGGCTGCCCGCCAGATCACTGCCCGGCGCCTGGCCGGGAAACTTCGCGGCAGCGACGTGGACGGCATTATTCATACCGGTACGCTGGATATCGGTGCGACGCCGGACAATGGCTCGCTCCGCCACTATCTCTACTGCGACGACGACTGGACTTTCTCCTTGCCGAATCGTCCGGACGCGCATCGCTACGGCAGTGCCAGCGTTCGCACTTTCGCCCGTCACGACCGGACGGCGCTCGCGAACGTTGATCACGTTTTTACCTTCAGCCGCTGCCTGCGCGACCATTTCTCCGGCAATTTCGGCCTGCCGCCGGAACGCGTCTCTGCCGTCGGCTGCGGCATGGGAAATATCGAACCCTATGCCGGTGGCAAGGACTACGCGAACGGACGAATCCTCTTCGTGGCCAAACATATGTTCGTCCAGAAAGGCGGCCTGCTACTACTTGAGGCGTTTCGTCTCGCCAGGCAAACGCGACCCGATCTTCGGCTTTCGATCATCGGCGATCGTCGCAGCCGCCGCTTCGCGGCCGGACAGGACGGCGTGGAGGTCCATGACCGTCTGTCCTGGCCGGAACTGCAGGAGATGTACCGCAACGCCGCACTGCTCGTGCAGCCCATGCTCAACGACCCCTGGGGCCAGGTCTTCATCGAGGCTCTGGTATCCCGAACGCCCGTTCTTGGACTTCGGCGCAACGGACTGCCGGAGATCGTCGAGAACGGCCGTCATGGCTTCTTGGTCGACCAACCCGATCCCCGACAGATAGCCAGGAGCATGTTGGACGCGCTTCGCCGCCCCGACCGCCTCGCCGAAATGGGCCTGTCAGGCCAGCGGCACGTTTTGGGCAACTACACCTGGGACCTTGTGGCTCGCCGCATCGCCTATGGCAGTACGCCAGCAAACCGGATCGTCAATCCCGCGTCTTCGACTTCCCATTGCAAACCAGACAGGACCATACCATGCCCGACCGCATCGCATTGATAACCGGCGCCACGGGGCAGGACGGCGCCTATCTCGCTGAGCTGCTATTGAACAAGGGGTATTTGGTTCACGGCATCAAGCGCCGCGCTTCCTCGATCAACACCCGACGCATCGACCATCTGTACCGCGATCGGCACGAAGACAGCGTCCGCTTCTTTTTGCATCACGGTGACATGACGGATTCGAGTTCTTTGATCCGCATCATCGACGAGGTGCAACCGACGGAAATCTACAATCTGGCAGCGCAAAGCCACGTCCAGGTCAGCTTCGAAACGCCCGAGTATACGGCCAATACCGATGCCATGGGCACGCTACGGCTTCTGGAAGCGATACGGATTCTGAAGATGGAGGAGCGAGTCCGTTTCTACCAGGCCTCTACATCCGAACTGTTCGGCCGCGTGATGGAAATTCCACAGCGGGAAAGCACGCCTTTCTACCCGCGCAGCCCCTACGCTGCAGCGAAGCTTTACGCCTACTGGATAACCGTAAACTACCGCGAGGCGTATGCGATGCATGCTTCGAACGGCATCCTGTTCAACCACGAATCTCCCCTGCGCGGAGAAACCTTCGTAACGCGAAAGATATCCCGTGCCGTTGCAGCGATCGAACATGGGTTGCAGAAGTGCCTGTACTTGGGCAATCTGGACGCGAAGCGCGACTGGGGGCATGCTCGAGACTACGTCGAGGGTATGTGGCGCATCCTGCAGCAGGACGCGCCGGACGATTATGTCTTGGCCACGGGGGAGGTCCATTCGGTGCGGGAATTCGTGGAGAAGGCCTTCCTCTACATCGACCGTCCGATCGTCTGGGAGGGCAAGGACGTCGAGGAGCGCGGTCACTGCCAGCGCACCGGCGAGGTGCTGGTTGCGGTCGATCCCGAATACTACCGCCCGACGGAAGTCGATTTCCTTCTGGGCGATCCCAGCAAGGCGCAGGAGCGCCTCGACTGGCGCCATAGCATAGGTTTCGATGCGCTGGTCGCCGAAATGGTCGAGACCGACCGAACCGACCTGCGTCTGCGCCGGTACAGCAATGCCTGATCAGATCTACACGCTGGCGGGCAAGAAGATCTGGGTGGCGGGCCATGCTGGTCTGGTGGGATCGGCCCTTGTCAGAGCCCTGGCATCGGAGGATTGCCACGTACTGACGGCGCCGCGGGCCGAGGTCGATCTGCGAGATAGAGCACAGGTCGATCGCTGGATGCGGGAGAACAGGCCACAAGCCTTGTTTCTCGCCGCGGCCAAGGTCGGCGGCATCCTCGCCAACGACACGCGGCCGGCCGACTTCCTCTACGACAATCTTCTCATCCAGAACAACGTCATCGACGCTGCCCGGCGGTTCGATGTCGAGAAGCTGGTTTTTCTCGGTTCCTCGTGCATCTATCCGCGGATGGCGGAGCAGCCCATCCAGGAAACTGCCTTGCTGACCGGCGAACTCGAACCGACCAACCAATGGTACGCGATCGCCAAAATCGCCGGCATCAAGCTATGTCAGGCGTACCGGCGGCAGTATGGCTGCGATTTCATCAGCGTCATGCCGACCAATCTTTACGGCCCGTTCGACAATTTCGATCCCATCGGCAGCCATGTCGTCCCAGCCCTCATCCGCAAGGTCCATGCTGCAAAGCGTGCGGGCGCCGCCTCGTTCGAGATCTGGGGCAGCGGCACGCCGTTGCGCGATCTTCTCTATGTCGACGATGCGGCCGATGGCTTGATCTTCCTGCTGAAACACTATTCCGGCGAGGAAATAGTCAATCTGGGCAGCGCCGACGAGATCAGCATTATCGACCTGGCGCGCAAGATCGCCGCGGTCGCCGGATATTCGGGCGATATCCGATTGGATCGGACTAAGCCTGACGGGACACCGCGCAAGATCGTCGACGTCGATCGCATCGCGGCCATGGGGTGGCAGGCGAAAGTGCCGCTCGAAGAAGGATTGCGGCGCAGCTACGACTGGTATTCCGCCAATGCCGAAGCCGCACTGGTTCGCGCTGGATAGCCTCTAGTCAACCCGCGTCAGCCAGTCGCGCCCACGGCGCGGCCGTCATCCTCGGACTGCGGTGCTCCGCGCTTAATCCTGAGCGCACCGGCGGCATCGACCCACAGATGGTAATCCCCCAGTCTCAAGCCATGGCGGCCGTCCCAGCGGTCTGATGCCCTCAGACCGGCGCCACCACCGAGCTCCAGAATCTCGAATCCATTGTCCGCTTCGAGACGACCGCTGCATCCGATGGCGATGGCACTCGCCTTACGCTCGCCTCGGATGCGCCCGAGGATGGCATTGCGCGCCTTGCCGCCGCCGCTCCCGGTGCAGCCGATCAGCACCAGATTGCCGCTGACAAAGGCCTCCAGAAGCGCCGTTTGACGGTAAACGGAGTACGCCGTGCAGCCCACGAGAGTGCCGAAGTTGTTCAGCTTCAATCCTGCGCCGCCGCGCGCAAAATCCGGCGCGCCCTGGTGATTGTTCTCGAATCCGCAATGGGACAGAAGCGTGCAGCCGTTGCGCGCTGTGAGACCGTACCGCTTGTTCAACAGAAAATAGCAGCCGTTGAAACTGGCGTCGTAGCAGTTGTTGAGCATGGCGGCGCCATCGGCGCCGTTTTCGCCAAAGACGCTGGCAAAGACGTGAATGGCGGAGAGGATGCCAGACTTCTCTCCATGCGCCAGTGTCAGGCCATTGCCGCGGTTATTGCGGAAGTAGCTGTTGGCTATCTGGCCCTCGAACACATTGCCGATCATACGACAACCGTCCCCGCCGCAGCCTTGCACGATCACGTCCTGTAGCGCGAAGTTGTAGAGGTACTTGCCGTCTTGCTGGCATGCGAGATGGATGCCGGCGCCTTCTTTGCCCTCGCCGCGAATCTCCAGACCGTGCAGCTGCAGGAAACGAAATGTGCTGCGCGAGAGAATCTCAAGGACGTTCCCGCCGCCGGCAATCGTCGAATGCAAGCGAGCGCCATGCGCCAGAATTCCGTTCGCCCGTGTCACATGCGCCTTGGGCGAGATCTGCAGCGTCCGACTGATGCGATAGGTGCCGGGGGCAACGACGAGAAACGTCCCCTGATCGTCAGCAAACGTAGCGTCCAAGGCCCGCTGCAATGCGTCCGTGTCGTCGCTGACGCCATCGCCTTTGGCCCCGAAATCGATGGACCGAAGCTGCCGATCGCCTCGAACCGGGACTTGCGCGCGCGCATTGCCAGCTGCCAGCATTCCGCCTGCGGCGACGCCGGCGATGGCCATGGCCGATCGCCTGTTCATGACACCATCCGCGACGAGCGGCCATGGGCCATCATGGCTGCGGCGGGCACGCCAATGCCCGTTCGGATCGGGACCGCGATCCGCTGACCGCTGTCCGCGCGATGGAGCTGCCGCGCAGGCATCGAAAGTGCCGCCACCGTAGCGAGAACGATCCAGGTCTTTGGCCCCACATAGGCACCCGATGCCTGCCCGAACAGCGCCCAGGCCAGCCAGCAGTAAAGCAATGCGCGGACACCCAATGCACGCAACCAAATACTGATCGCCACCATCGTGAGCGCCCCGAACAGGCCACCGAGATATATCCAGTGCAACCAGAAATAGTTAGTTAGGACCTCAGAGAATTTGGTGAAGCGCCATGCCGTCGAGAAGTTGGGCGATTGGACGAAAACGTTCATCGCAAGGTCGCCACCGAACTCCTCGGAAGTCAGGCCGATACCAGTAACGCTATGCTCCACCAGCACCCGCCCCGCCACAAGCGCTGGCCCTACAACTCGGTAGAAGAAGCTGGGGTCCCGGCCCTGCGCTATGGCATCCAGTCGTTCGGCAAACAGGGCCGAACCGACCGAAGCGAGCATGATCAGCGCCACCAGCGCACCTAAAGCCACGATCACACGACGACTGAGATTCGAACTTCCGTCGCGCTCGGGAAGCAACACATAGGCCGCACCGGCAGCAAGGGCGGCAATCAGCGTCGTCGGCCCCGGTATGACGACCAGGCTGGCAGCCGTCAGGGCGGCGAAGATCGCAAGCCGGTACCGGTTGTCCGTGGCGAGAAACCAACCGAGAGAAAGGAGCGCAACAGAGAAGGTCACCGCCGAAGGCTCGGAGGTGAAGAACTTGGGGCGAACCTTGCCGTAGAAGATCAGATCCCGCAGGTCCGATTCATAAATGCCTGACCGGTAGAAGACCTGCCGAGCCGAGTCGCTGATCTCCCGCATCCAGGAAAAGGATTCCAGCTGCGCGCCCAAAAGCACGACAACGCACATCGCCATGAAGATCCGCGCCAGCACTCGCCGATCGGCTCGCTCCAGCGTCAGCAGGAACCCGAAGGCGATGACCAGCGAATAGGTCATCTGAATCAGGCCAGTCATGCGTTTTCCGAGATGGCGCCAGTCCGGGGCGCAGAGACAGGCGACGGCAAGAACCAGAACGATGCCCAGGAACGCCGCAAGCTGGCGCGCGGTGAACTCATCTCGCCGTCGCCAGATCAGCAGGACACCCGCACCGCCGGCGATCACCGATGGAACGGGCACCGTCGGCGACAACATGACGGAAATCTCGAGATAAATTCCGACCAGCAACGCGACGACCAGCGCATAATCTGCGCCATTCAGCGAGCGCCCGGCCTGCGAATCCATGTCACGCGGCCGCCAGCATGTCGCGCAGCTCGATGCCCCTGACGTTCCAGTCGAACTGATCGCGACAGCGGCGCATCGCCGCTTCCTGCAACTGATTGAGGCGATCGAAATCGTCCATGATGCTGACGACGCCTCTTGCCAGGCTGAGGTGGTCGCGGAAATAAAGAATGCTGTCGCCGGGCGTCAGCGGCATCCCGGCAACCGAACCATCGATCGCCAGAATGGGCAGCCGGCGAAAAACATAATCCAGAACCTTCAGTTTGAATCCTCCGCCATGCAGTTCCGGAACCAGCGCCATTCGCGCCTGGTCCATGTACCGACCGACATCGACCACCTTTCCGGTGAACTCCGTCGCCATCGCGGAGCGTCGCATGCGCTCGAGAAACGCCGGGTCGGCGCTACCGACGACCTGAAGCTGCGCGCCCGACGCCGCGAACAAGGGATCGGCAACGGCAAGAAATTCCTGGAGATTGAGTCGCTTGGCGATCCAATCGAAGCTGCCGACAATGACCGCCCGGCGTGGACGATCGTTGCCGATGTGTCGGCTCGCCGGCGCCGCGCCATCGTATCCCGGAGTCAGAACGCCCGTCGCCGTGTCAGGCCACGCGGCGGCGTAAAGTTGCCGGTCTTCCGGCGTGATCGCCGTCACCAAATCCGCGAGGGCGATGATCTTTCGCTCCAGCATTCCAACCTTGAAGGCGTCATAGGACATGGCTGCGCGCATCGGCCCAAGCGGATGGCTGCGCGCGACTTCATCCCGCAGGCTCGGTTCGTGGTTATGCGAGATGTAGGCGATCGTTGATCGAGCGCCGCGCCGGCGGCGGTATTCGGCAACACAGGCATATGCCCATCCTGCCGACAGTCCATCGAACACGATCGCGTCCCAGTCCTGCTCGAGACGCCCGACCAGTGCCTTTCGAAGCGGCGCTGTAGAAGCACGGCTCGCCATATGCGGCAAAGTCGACAGCATGCTGCGAGCTCTCGACCGCATGCGGCTTTCGGCCAGCCACCAGACGGAATTGCCGTCTCTTTCTCCGAATCGTCGCCGGTTTTCGTCCCGCGCAAGCCCCAGTATTTCGACTTCCGCACCGGTTGACGCAAGCCCGCGAATAAGCCCGCCGGAATAGATCAGCTGGCCGTTATGCTGTGGGTCCGGGTCGGCAAGGGTCAGCCACAGGCAGCGCATAGACGCCTAGTAGGCCTGCCGGCCGCCGAAGCCGCCAACCACCGTCCGCATCACGATGTGCAGGTCGAACATCAGCGACCAGTTGGCGATATAGAAGAAATCGTGCGCGACCCGCTGCTCGATCTGCTCGGCCGTGCTGGTCTCGCCACGCCAACCGTTGATCTGCGCCCAGCCAGTGATGCCGGGCTTGACACGATGCCGCGCGCCATAATCGGCAACGATCTCGTCATACTGCAGAATCCCGGCCTTGGCCGCCAGGGCGTGCGGCCGCGGTCCGACGACCGACATCTCGCCCCGCAGCACGTTGAAGAACTGCGGCAGTTCGTCGAGGCTGGTTCGACGCAGGAATGCGCCCACGCGCGTGACACGGGCATCGTTGCGCGTGACCAGAGTGTCGGCATTGCCGTCCGACTGCGACACATGAAGCGTGCGGAACTTGAAGATCTCGATCAGCCTGTTGTTGAGACCGTATCGCTTCTGGCGGAATATGACGGGACCAGGGCTGTCGAGCTTGACCAGGAGCGCGATCGCCAACAACAAAGGCGATATCACCATCAGAATAGTCGAGGCCAGCACCCTGTCCTCGATCGACTTGACGAGCGATGCCCGACGGGACAATGGACGCCTTTCGAGCAGCCGTACCGGAAGCCTCGATAGCGCATTGCCGGCACTCGGGTCCGTCGTGCCGGCGTCGCTGGACTGCACATAGACGTCGACCGCGACATTGCGCAAGGCCGCGACGGCCGCCCCGATCCGACGTTCCGCGTGCGGCGGAATCGCCAGTATCACAGCATCGATCTCGCGCGTTTGTGCCAGCGCCAGCAACTCGTCGAGACCGCCGCCGACGGGGATGCCCAGACAGTATTCCGGCGCCGACGCCACCGACCTGTCGGCGAAAACTCCGGCGATTTCCAAACCTTGATGTCTTTGCCGCAGGCAATCCCAGACGATACCGCGACAGGTTTCGCCGAAGCCGAAGATCGCGACGCTCGTCTTCCCGTGCGCCACGGCGCCGCCGCCTCGGCGTCCGGCGGTCCGTTCTGCGCGCGAGGGTCGCGCGCGCCAGAAACCGCCCGGGATTATGGTGTCGATGCCGCTTACTACGCTCATGGACTGCCTTCGCTCGGATTTCGCCGATTGTCCTGCAGCTGCCACGACGAGCCGCCGACACCTGGCCGATGAGCGATTCGTCCCACGTTTTAAGCCGACCGTCCTGTGACCAAGCTGGCCCGCAATTGCGACGAGCGCATCACATTGCGCGGCGCAAAACTCCGGCGGCAAACATGCTGGGGGTGCGTTCGCGCACGAACTGCGCAGCAAGGGCCGCGTCGAAATGGCTGTCAGGCCCTTCTCTCACCATACGTTCAATGGCCCGCGCGAGATGCCGCGGCTCGGTCGTATCGGCTGTAATTCCAAGCCCGTAGTCGAGGGTCAGCCGATTCAGCAGTCCGAAATTCTGCGTCAGTACCGGTTTCCCCGCGCCGGCTGCCCAGATCAGCACGCCACTGGAGCCGACAAACCGTTGATAAGGCGCGAGGACCACGTCGGATTCATCTATCCGACGTTCGAGATCGGACTGACTGAGTCGCCCCTCCTCAAGGCTCAGGCGAAGGGTTGGCTGCAAATGGCGCAGATCATCCATCGCATGTCGCAGCTTCGCGGCAATTTCCGGATCGACGTTCCCGGCGATGGTGACCGAGATCCGGGACGCCGTTGCGACATCGATATATGCGAGCGCGGTTACCAGGTGCATGACGCCCTTGCGTTCGGCCAGATATCCGAACAGGAGGAAACGCACCCGGCCTCCCCCGCCGCATCGCGTTGGCTGCGCGGCAGAAAGGCGAACGTTCCTGCAAATCGGATCCGGCAGAGCATGGACCTTTTCGCCTCGTCGATAGCGGCCGACGGCGTATCGGGCGAAAAACGGATCCAGAGTAAGAACCGATTCCACCGAACGATTGAGCAGCATAAGGCGATAGAGCACAGATTTCCTGAGATCGCGCACGCGTTCGCGCCAGGCCGGCGCGTAATCGCCAAGTTCGCCATAGTGCACCGAGGGGCGAAATAGAACGCCATCGATAGCGCAGCCATTTGCGCCAAGGCCGAGGGCGAGCGGCAGAGACAGATGATCGAGCGAGAGGAAGTGTCCGCGGCGGGCCCCGAACTTGCGCAGGTAGCGGCGCATGACCCACCAGCGGGCGAATCCGCTGACGACCAGCGAACGATGCAGGCAATATGCCTTCTCCACAGGCTGCAACGCCGTCACGGAGATTCGAGCGCTCCGCTCGGCCGGCACGAGCGCTGCCAGTCGATCGTGCAACTCGGGCGCTACGACCAACCGCAATGGCTCCGGCAGCCGCTCGCTCAAGGCGAAACGGACGATGTGCTCAAGCCATTCGAGCGGATGCCCTTCATGGGAAGGCTCGAGAACGACAACCCCGTCATGAGCCTCCTGGGGAGCGGCAACGCCTTCCAGAAGCCGACCGAGGCGAGAGAGCACGGCGCCCCGGCTGTGCTCAGCGAGAACATAGGCACGTCCGGCCGCCCCCAGCTCGGCGCGGCGTGTCGGGTCCGTTAGCAGCGAAATGACGGCATCGGTGAATGCCTCGGAATCGTTTGGTTCAATGCAGAGGAATGCCCGGCTTTTTTCCTGAAGACGCCACAACGCGCTGCCGGGCCTGGCTGTGGCGACGAAAGGACGTCCGGCTGCCATGATGTTGAATACCTTGGATGGCATGGCAAAGTCGGCTGCGTCGGGGTTCTGCGGCACCAGATGCACATCGCCCTCGGACAAACCGCGATTCAACTGCCCCTCAGGGAGCAGCGCTTCCACCCTGACATTCTCGAGGCGACGATCCGCCACCTCCGCCCGAAATGCCGCTTCGCGATTCCCCCCGCCTCGGACCAGAACGGTCGCGTCTGCGTCTCGTTGCTGCAGAACGTGCGCCAAATCGAGAATCTGGTCGAGCCCCTGCTTGCGCCCCAGATTGCCGCTATAGAGAACGGTGTCGCCGGAACTCCCTGTCGGAAGAGGAACGATCGCGTCCGTATCGACCCATAGCGGCAGAACTTCGATGACCGGCTTTACTCCCAGAGACCGCAGTTCATGCGCCATCTCCTCGCTCAGGACGGCAATCGCATCGACGCGGTTGAGAACGATACGCTCGACGTACCGCATCAGTCCCAGCAATCGCCTGCTTCGCACCATTCCGAGACCGGCGGCCAGGCCGGACTGGATATCGTGGACAATAACCACATGTCGTCCGCCTCGCCGACATGCGAGCATGCCGAGCGCCACGGAGAAGATCGACGGCGACAGGGACAGCACCATCCGACACCGTCGAATGCGGCCGGTGAGGAGAGCGCCAATACCTCGCGCCAGGAACTCGAGCTCACCGAGAACACGTCGGCGCACGGAACCGTCGGACGCGCACCTGGTGTCGAGGCGTCGGACGGCGAATCCGAACATGTTCTCGCGCGGTCTTTTCTGACGCCGAAACTCGGCATGTGCTTCGACCGAGGGATATGCAGGCTGCCCAGTCGCCACTTCGACGGCGAAGCCTGCCTCGACCAGCCATCTGGCAATATCGACGCAGTAGGGCGCCGACCCGATCTGCTCCGGAGCGAAATGCTGCGTAACGAACAGAACGGACTGATTTGGCGCCATCGCAGGCTTAGCCGACGCGGGTCAGCATCGGGCGATCGTACTGGTAATACATGGGCATGCCGGCATATTTCCCGAAACCTCGTGCATCGACCCGTGATACGACGGTTCCCGCGACATCGGCGCCCGCTTCCAGCAACTGCTTGAGCGCCTCGATCGAGGCCTGCCTCGGCGTACTGCCCCAACGGCTGACGAACGCCACCTTGTCGACCATCCGCGCCATACTCAAAACTTCCGACCCGATGAGCACTGGCGGCGTATCGAGCAATATCATGTCGTAGCGCTCGCCCAGCTCGTGCAGGATCATGCGAAACCGCTCGCTCGTCAGCATCCGCACGCCAGCCGGCGTAACGCCTCCCGCCGTTATCACGTCGACGCCAGACAAGGCATCGGTATGGATCAGCCTGGCGGAGGGATCGGCATTCTCGTCGAGAATCGCCCCAAGCCCGCCCTCATTCGGCACTTTGAACAAACCGTGCAGGGCCGGCCGGCGCCAGTCGCAATCGACCAGCAGGACTCGCCTGCCATGCGATGCCAGCATCCGGCCTAGCGAACCGACCAGAACCGACTTGCCCTCATCGGGCACCGCCGAACAGAACATGACCAGCTTGGGCGAATAGGCCGCTTCCGAGAGTTCCAGCGCAGTATGCAGCTTGCGCAAAGCTTCGGCGTATGGCGACACCGGCTTGCGCAGAATGTGCTGCATCGGCCCCATCCGATCCTTGACCTGCGGCACCATTGCCAGCACAGGCAGGCCGGTAATGGCTTCGATCTGGCTGCCGCGGCGGAAGGTACGGTCGAGACCCTCGCGCAGCAACGCCCAGATGCATGCTGCCAATGCGCCAATCAGCGCCGCGAAGCCGACGATCAGGGACTTGGGTGGAAAGGCTGGCGAGCCGGGCACGTCGGCACGGGAAATCAGCTTGGCATTGGCCCGCTGAAGACGCTGCTGACCGATCATTTCCTTGGCACGGCCGAGCATCTGCTCAAGCAAGTGCCTGTTGACGTTGGCGTCGCGCTCGAGCGCATCGAGCGTGATCTGCCGTTCGTTGACGCCTCCCATCCTTGCCTTGAGTTGCTCGAATGACTTGCGCAGCTGGTCGTAACGCAGGGTGGCGGATCTGGCCTCTCGCCGCAGGCTTTCCACCGTCCGCGACACTTCGGCGCCGATCTTGCCCCGGATGTTTGCGACTTCTGCCTGCAGACCGCGCCGCTGCGGATGCCGCGCGCCGAGCCGCTGCGAGGTCTCCGCCAGCCGCTGCTCGGCTTCGGCTGCCTGCTGCTTCAGGCCCTGGATGAGTGGCGATCGCAGCACTTCGGGGACCGCATCCGCATCGGCCACTTTTCCGCCAAGTGCCTGCGCCTCGAGCAGCCGTGACTCCGCTTCCGCCTTTGCAGTTTGTGCGGCAATGAGCTGAGTGTTGAGCTCGGTCAGCTGCTGCGAGGTCACCCCGGCGGACGTTCCCTTATAGAGGCCGTAGCGGCGCCGATATTCCTCCACTGCCTCGTCGGATTTCGCGACCTGCTGCCGCAACTCCTCTATTCGATCGGTCAGGAAACGGTCCGCCTCCTCGGTCGCCTCCACCTTTTCGTTCCTCTGCTGCGCCAGATAGGATTCGGCGAACGCATTGCCCAGGGCGGCGGATTTAACCGGATCCTCCGACTGGACCTTGATGCCCAGCACATGCGACCGACCCAGTTGCGCCACATCGGTCCTAGCGAGCAGAACGTCAACGATCGTCCTGTCGATTTCCTCCGCCGTCGGTTCCGTGGCCGGTTTGCCGCCAAACAGGCCCGCAAGGCGGGCCTCGACATTCCTTTTCCACCAGCCCGGATTCTGCGCCGCAAGCCGTGGATTGAATTCCGGGTCGCTCCGCAGTTGCATTCGCATGGCGACGTCGCCGGCGACGGCTCGCGACTGCAGCACATAGGACTCGTTCTGGATACGGTCTGCGTCGGGATTGGAGTCGGTCAGGATCGATTCGATATCGAGCACTCGCAACGGCGGCACGCCAATCAGAACCCGGGCTTCCGCCGCGTAGTACGTAGGCGCAAGCTTGGCGACGGCGATCCCGATCCCCAGGCCGGTGGCGGTAACGAGCGCGATAATGAGCCGATGTCGCCAGAGCTTCTGCAACGTCTCGGCGAAATTTTCCTGCCCGTTCGATGGCGCGTATAGGCGCGCCAAGTCCGGCGCCGACTGGTGCGTCGGCTGCGGAAGATTGCTGGCGCCGATCAGACGCATCAGAAGTACCGCTCCCGCACTGTCACGATATCGCCAGGCAGGATCGGCGTGTCTGCGTTCGCCAGCAGATGATCTACCGTACCATTGCCGGCAGGACGGCGCAGGAGAAAGGCGGTCTCGCGCGCGCGGTAGGTGTAGCCGCCTCCCAGCGCGACGGCGTTCAGCACCGTCATGCCGGGAACGAACGGGTAGCTTCCGGGCTGCCGGACTTCGCCAACGATGTAGAATGGCCGGAAGTTCATCACTTCGACCGTAACGTTCGCCTCGCGCACGTAGTCGGGATCGAGCTTGTCGGCGAGCAGGCTTTCGAGGGCCGCAGGCGTCATTCCAGCCGCCGTCACGGTTCCAACCAGAGGAAATGCCAGGCGTCCCGCCCCGTCGATCTGGTATTGGCGGGTCAGTTCCGGTTGGCCGAAAACCGTAATCAGAAGCTTCTCTCCCGAACCGATGCGATAGTCGCCGGTGCTGAGCGCGTAGTCCGCAGCGTGGTCGCCGGTGAACTTGAGGGATTTGCCTTCGTAATCGTTGCCGCACGCAGCCGACAGCAATGCAAAAGCTGAGGCAATGGCGAGCGAGACGGTTCGCCACACGAAGCCGATCCGTCGGATGCCTTGTAGGTGCATGCGCGTCCTCCCGAAGCGGGCGTTCCGGACGCTTGCCGGCAGGCCGGAATCGCCAATGTCCTGTGCTTCTTTTAACCAAGCAAAGGGCCGCCCAGTTGTGACTATTGGGAGGCGTGACAGCCGGCTAAAGCCGGCCTGTCACCCGCATGAAGAACACATTCTCGTCGAAATCGCTGTTTCGCGCATCGCTATCGCGGGTACGAAACGAGTAACCGCCTTCAAGGACGAAGTTGCGGTCGATCCGATAGCGCGCGCCGATGCCAGCGCGATAATAGTTGTCGTCACGCGAAATTCCCTCGAAGGAGTTCCGCTCGTAACCCAGATTGGCCGACACGATGAGGTTCCGCAGCAATTCGTGGTCGACGCGCAGATCGGCCTTTGTGGCGAAGTAGCTTGATGAACCCGCGAGGGTGGTCTCCTCGATTTCGCGCGACAATGCGCCCGTTACCGTCGTCAGCCTGGTGACGTTCCAGGTAAGCTTGAGGCCGCCGGAGGGTCCACGCGCCGTCTTCAGGCTGCCGTCGGCGTAGTCCTGCTGACGGTATCCGACAAAGACATCGATAAAAGTCACGCCGGTGAGGTCGTATTCGATGCCGGCAGCAACCTCGAACCCTTTCGAATCCCGATTGAAACCCGATCCGTCCCGCGATTTGCGATAATCGCGCCAGTTTGCGGATGTCAGCAGATACACTTCGCGCAGGGGCGCGAATTCGTAAGAGCTGCGCAGGCGGACAAGATACTGGTTCCGGTCGCGTCCGCTACGGTCGATGGTTCCGCCGCCGGAAGCCGGTACGTCGCGAAAATCGAAGCGGTCGAACACGCCGTCGAGGCGAAACGACAAACGGTTGAAACTGTGCTGCACGCCGAGGGACGCCGTCGTCATCGAGTATTCCGCCGGTTCCCGGCCGCCGACATCGTCCGGAGATCCGCGGTCTTCGTGCAACTCTCTGAACGACGCGCCGGCGAAAATCTGCATTTGCCGGCTAACGTCCAGGCGACCCGAAGTACCGAAGGCAAAATCCTCGTAATTCTCGCTCGTTTCGTTCCAGTACCGGCCAATCGCCGCGCTGGCGAAAAATTCCAGGGCGTGATTGTTCCAGTTCGAGCGCAAAGCAAGCGACGGTTCGAACACCGTAATCAGATCGCTGATGGTCCCGCTTTGGGTTGCAAAGACGTTGCTATTGAATTCCTGCCGAATTGACAGGGTGGGAAAGAGAAGAAACCCGCCGACTCCGACGCCAAGGGGGTCGTACTCCGGCCGTGGCCGCTCCAGCACGGTCTGACCGGGTGCAACCTCATCTGGTGGCAGTTCTCGCCGCTCTGCCGGCGTCTGAGCTGCAGCCGATGACAGGCCTATGACCACGGCAATGGCCGTCAATCCGGCATGTAATTTCATTGAAAAACAGCGCCTTAAATTCACACAGCGATTGTCAGATTATTGTCTAAGCAGCATTGGTTTTCCATGATTTTCTATGCCAGTTCCATGCACTCGCAATGATCCGATCCAGCTCGGAGAGGACCGGCTTCCACCCGAGATGGCACTGCGCGCGCGTTATGTCCGCCAACAGGATTGCCGGATCTCCCGGACGTCGCGGCCCTACGGTGACGGGAACTTCGCCCTTTGTAACTCGGCCGACCGCTTCGATAACCTGACGCACGGTAGCGCCCCGGCCGCTGCCAAGATTGAAGGTATGCGGACCGGCCTCGTTGTCGAGATGGCGGACAGCCAGAACATGCGCGGCCGCAAGATCCCCCACGTGAACGAAATCGCGGATGCAGGTGCCGTCCGGCGTATCGTAGTCGTCGCCATGGATCGAGATTGCCGGACAACGGCCTGCAGCGGCCTCAAGAACCAGCGGAACGAGATGGGTCTCGACCGGATGCGCTTCGCCGATCTCGCCACCGTCGTCCGCCCCCGCCGCATTGAAGTAACGCAACGCAGCGAACCGCAGCCGATAGGCCCTGCAAAAATCGTCGAGAATCCGTTCTGCAGCCAGTTTCGACGCGCCATATGGCGAAAGCGGCCGCAACCCATGGCATTCGTCGATCGGCGCATATGCCGGCTCGCCATAGACGGCGGCGGTGGACGAGAATACCAGTCTTTCGACGCCTGCCTGGCGCATGCAGGCAAGCAGGGTCAGTGTCCCTCCTACGTTGTTCTCGTAGTAGGGCGCCGGATCATCGACAGATTCCCTGGTATCGATCAAGCCGGCGAGATGGATTACCGCCTGCGGGCGCCAGCGATCGAACGCCGCCCGCAACCTGCGCTCGTCGCGCAGATCGCCATGCTCAAGCGGCCCCCAGCGCACGGCCCATCTGTGCCCGGCGCTGAGATTGTCGAACGTCACCGGCAGATAGCCGGCCGCCGCCGCGGCCTTGCAGACATGGCTCCCGACGTATCCCGCGCCGCCGGTGACCAGCAGCGCCGGCCGCTGTTCAGGTGCGGCCATAATTGTCCGCCAGTCGAACGATATCGTCTTCGCCGAGATATGCACCAGACTGCACCTCGATGAGGTGCAACGGCACCTTGCCGGGATTCTCCAGACGATGCGCGGTCCCTATCGGGATGTGAACCGATTCGTTTTCGCTGACGAGGGTCACTGTGTCGCCACGCTGCACCAGAGCCGTTCCACAGACCACGACCCAGTGTTCCGCCCGATGGAAATGCTTCTGGAGACTAAGGCGCGCGCCCGGCTTGACCATCAGCCGCTTCACCTGAAAGCGATCGCCCGCATCGACCGAACGGTAATAGCCCCAGGGCCGGTGAATCGTGCGATGCTGCAACCGTTCGGGCCTGTTACTTTGCTTCAGCCGTTCGACGATTGCGGATACCCGATCGGCGCAGTCCGCGCTGGCCACCAGCACGGCGTCGTCGCTCGATACCACGATCAGATTGTCGACGCCGACGACGGCCAGGAGCCGTTCGTCGGTGCGCAGATAGGAGTTGGTCGCGCCTTCGACCATGACGTCGCCGATCGCAACGTTACCTGCGCCATCGCATTCATTCGCTTCGCGCAGCGCGCCCCAGGAGCCGAGATCGCTCCACTCCATGCCAACAGGGACGACGACCGCGCGATCGGTCAGTTCCATGACGGTGCGATCGACCGACAATGCGGGTGCGGTTGCGAAGCCGCCCGGTTCGATGCGGAAAAAGTCCATATCCTTGGCGCCGCCCGCGATGGCATCGCGGCATGCTGCGAGCATGGCCGGATGCAGTTTGGCGAGCTCTTCCAGATAATGCCGGACGGACAGGAGAAAAATCCCGCTGTTCCAGAAATACGCGCCACTGTCGACGAAACGCTTGGCCGTGGCCTCCTCCGGCTTTTCGACAAAGCGATCCACGCGACGCACTCGTCCCGACCGATCGAAGTCCGCTCCGGCCTTGATGTAGCCGTAGCCGGTATCGGGTCGCGTCGGGACAATGCCGAATGTCACCATCTGACCTTCCAGCGCGGCGGGGAGGCCCGCCGCGATGGCGCGATGGTATTCCTCCGAAGCGCCGATGCAATGATCGGACGGCTGTACCAGCATAACGGCATCCGGATCGCGAGCCCCCAGCCAAAGAGCGGCGACGGTGATGGCCGGCCCGGTGTTCCGTCCCTGCGGCTCAAGCAGAATCTGCTGCGGCTCGACGCCGATTTCCTGCAGCTGGTCGCGTATGAGGAACCGATGCTCTTCGTTGCATACGAGCAGCGGCGCGGAAAAGCCGATATCCCCCGCGTTGCGCAATGCGGTCTGCTGCAACAGCGTCCTGTCGGACGTAAGCGCCAGCAGCTGCTTGGGATAGATGGCCCGCGAGAGCGGCCAGAGCCGGGTACCGGAGCCGCCGGCGAGAATCACCGGATGGATCTTGCAGCCCGACGACCCGATCTCGTCCCTATCGCCAACGTCCAGGGAAAGTCCCGTATCCATCGCTGCACCTCGTTACGCGAGTCCTGCAGCCGATAGTGTTGTAGAGCATGCGCGCCTTCCAAGTGATCAAACTGTGTCCTGATCGGCAAGAGGCAATGTAATGCGAATGCTCAGTCCGCCGCCTACCCTGTTGGCCGCGGTGATCGATCCACCCATGCTGGTAACGTTCTGTCTTGCGATCCACAGGCCCAGGCCGGCGTGATGTTCGTCGCAGTCGCCGGCTGTTGAATCGGGACGACGCGAAACGGAGCGTTCGAAAATCTGCTCGAGCATATCGGGCGGAACGCCCGGTCCCTCGTCGTCGATCCGGAGCAGGATCTGCGTTCCCTGCCTCTGAAGCACGACAGAGATCGTGCTTTCTGGCGGAGAGAAACTGAGGGCGTTGTCGAGAACACATTCGAGCAACACCTCGATCGTTCCTTCGGCCCCGGTGACGAAGGCGCCATCGTCAAGCTTTCGGACGACGAGGACGTCGTTCTCGGCCGCCAGGTCGCGATAATGCAGCAGCACGTCCGCAACGATCCGCGTGACGTCGATGCGCCGGCGCGGCGCTTCGAGCAAACTCGCTTTGGTAAAATCCAGCCGCAGAGACGTGCTGATCTGCGTCTGCAACCGATCCAGCGACGTACGGATTATATGCAATGACCGCTCGGCACGATCATCGGCCGATGGCACCGCATGGCGCAACGCGGGCAGCGCCATGTCGATGGCCGAGACGTGGCCCTTCAGCGAATGCGCATTGTCCTCGGCGTTCTGCCTGATGTCGTCGGCTGCGTGATGCAGGTCCTCGACCAGGCTGTCCAGATCCGCCGCCACGGTCGACAGTTCCGGCACGAAGTTGCGTTCCGAGAATTGCCGCTTCAGATCGCGGCCATGTCTGATCTCGCGCGCGACGCGTCGAAATCTATTGAGGCTTTGCCACATGCTGCCGGCGATGAGGATGGCGACCACCACGGCAGCCAGGTAGAAAATCCCGGCCACCCGGATCTCGGGCGTCTGCCAGTAGGGTTTGTCGATCGACATGTTCAGGAAGGCGGCTGTCGGCTGGGCCGAAATCAGCACCCAGCAACCGTTGGGCGAGTCGATCGGCACCACCGAAGTCAGCACCTCGCCTTTGCCGTCGACTGCCCGCTGGCTGAAGTCGAGCCCGCTGCCATAGGTGCAGCTGTCGCGCAGCCGGCCGAGCACGCCGATCTCCCGCAGTCGCGCCAGTTCGTCTCCCGCCTGTTCGGCGCTGGCGCTGGGCGCCGCGGCGACATAGAGGAAACTGTCCTCGGCGCCGATGTCGCCGGGACGGAACAGAAGCTTCAGCAACGTCGCGTTGTTGCTGAACCGCATCAGGCGCTCGTTCAGATCTGGAAATTCCTCCGGCCGGATGGTCTGGAGTACGGGCCGAAGCACTTCGGCTATCAGGATGTTCCGATGCTGGATGCCTCGGACGATGAAATCCTTCCGCTGCTGTTCGGCGCTCTCGAACTGGCTGTAGAGCGCGATCGGCAGGGCGATGAAAATAACGATAAGTGCGGCGACTTTGAGCCTCAGCGAGGCTCCCAGTCGCCGCAGCCAGTCTCCTGCTCCGCCGTCAGCCGGACGCCGACCCTCGCCAGCGATAGCCAAAGGCCGGAAAGTTCTCGATTTCGTTGAAAGCATCGTCGACGGCCCGGAACTTGTTGCGTATGCGCTTCATCGAGGATCTTACGTTCGTTCGATAGCCGTCTTCACCGCTGCCGGCGATGAAGCCGGCGCTGTGGACGCAGTCGTAGATCGCCCGGTAGCTGACATACTCGCCGGGATTGGAACCGAGCGCCGCCACGATGCGGAACTCGGTTACCGTGAGATTGAGATCGGTGCGATCCCAGTAGGCCCGGCAGACCTGGGGACGCAGTTTCAGGCGGCCGACTCGGATTTCGTCTTCGACCGCAGCGCCGTCGGCGGACTTCGATGCTTCGATGATCATCCTGATACGCCGCGCCAGGATGTCCACGCCGCGGGACTTGTCGACGAAATCGGCGGCTCCGCTGTCGAGCGCCACCGTCTCGTAGTCGGTGGCCGGCAAGCCGGTGAAAAAGACTGCAGGCGTCGTGAGCCCCTTGCGCCGGGCCCGCATCAGCACGTCCAGTCCCGATCCCCGATCGAGCCGCCAGTCGAGCACCATGCAGTCGACCTTGCCGCCATCGTCGAAATAGTCGAGCAGCGCCGGCCCGCTGTTGAACGGCACCACGCCGAAGCCGTGGCCGCCCAGCCCGTCGCTCAGCTGGGCAAGATAGCTGCTGTCGTCGTCGAGGATAGCGAGCTGCGCGTCACAGTCGGTCGTATGACGCAGGTTGGACGTCGCGTTTGGGAAATCCCGCCAGACAGGCGCTCCTTCCCCCTGTTGAGTAGTCATGGTTCGTCACCTCGTAGGCTAGGACCCGGTAGGAACGCGAATGGACGTCGAGATACATGGAAACGTCGACCATGCATTTCGAATTCCAGTATCGCCAGACCTTGCCAGGCGCTCGTTCGGTTTCGGCCATCGGTGGCCCAAGGACCCGGGCGACTTCCGCCTGGTCCATCCCCACCAGTTTCGGGGCATTCGCTTCCTGGGCGCCGCTTTCCTCCTTCTCCTCGTCCGGCTTGCTGCCGGCTTTCGCATCGGCCTTCGTATCGGCCTTGTCCGGCCCATCCCCGCGCCGTGACGGCGGTGGAGGTTTTTTTGCCGACGGCGCCGGCTTGGTCCGACGGGCCGCGCCCTCCGGCGCCACCGAAGTCGAAACCGCCGCCTGTTCTCCCCTTAATTCGCGTTCGATGCCATTGACCAGCGAACACCCGGCAAGCAGAACGGCCATCAAAGCCGATCCGGTAAGTGTCGTCAGTCTGTCTGGCATCACACACCATTGGTCACCACGGTCCCAAGGACGGTCCGTCATCAACCGATGACGGTGGCATTTCGGCATCGCATGCCATCTGCAGAAAATGGCGTGCGAGACCTCTCCTCCCGGACCAGTGGCCCGCATGATGCGGAACAATGGTTGCAGCCGATCCTGCTTCGATCCTTGCCCCAATCGCGCCCATTGCAGGGCGTCGAGCGTGTCGGCTGACAGAAGAAATTTTGCAGAACTCGTGTGTTCTCGTAAAGCGCTATCTCGCACTGCAACCAAGCACTATCCGAATAGAACCGGCAGCAGGACGTATAAACCCCAGATTGGTTGCGCCCGATCCAGAATTGTCACAGCGGACCAGGCGAGTTGCACAGGATGCAGTCGATTGCCGAACGATTGATCGGTCAATCATGGCATGATTGTGGCGTCATTCTTGTTGCGGCGCGAAAAAGGATCGACCTGCGACGACCTCAGGAATGAAGACGCAGTTCGCTCCTGCTCCAAACGATTTCACCGGCATAGCCCTGCAGTGAAGCCATAGGCTGCGGCAAGCCCTCGATCCAGTCGATGCGATGGGGAATGAAGCCCCAATCGGAGAGCAATTCCGCCATCTCTCTTTCGCCGCCATAGCGGGAAAGGTGCAAAGGCTCGTATTCGGTCTGAATCAGAATGTCCCTGCTTGCCGCGATTATTGATTCGCCGCCGCGCAGGACATTGGCTTCGTATCCTTCGACATCCAGTTTCATGTAATCGATCGATCCGATATGCCGCCGCCGGCAGTAGCGATCGAGCGTCACCATCGGCACTGAATCGCCGATCTCGCTGGCGAGAGCCACGCGCGTTTCGCCCGGATTGGAAGGGTTGAAAGCGAGTTCGATATGGCCTTCGGCTGCACCGACGGCGAGATTCTCGATAGTGACGTTATCGGGACAGTTGCGAGCCACGTTGTCGCGCAGAAAGCTGCACAGCCCGGGATGCGCTTCGAAGCAGATGGTTTGCCCGGCCGGCCCTACCTGCAGGCTCGCGGGAACGGCGTACAGCCCGATATTGGCGCCGATATCGAAGAAGACCGCGCCGGGCCTGAGCACCTTGGCCCAGAATCTGACGATATTCAGGTCGCGCTGTCCGAACACCGCAGCGATGAACGACGAGACGTTGTTGCGCGGCGACCGGAATCGACGGCCGTTGCAGGCGCTGAACTCGACCGTGCCGCCACCGGCGATCTGCTCGCGCCACGTAAAAGCCATCGTGCGAGCGGCGAATGTCGCCGGCGCCTCTCGATAGGCCGGGTATTGCCGTATCCAGCGGAGGCGTCCGATCAAGGGACGCGGATCGAGATGCATGGAAGAACACCTTTCGATGGGATGCGACCTAAGCCGAAGGCACATGGGCGCAATCGAATGCCGCAGACGGCTAGACTTTTACCAAATGGCGCGCGCGACGCCGCTGTGATCATTCATGGACGGTCATGTTTTCTCGCCGCGCGGGAATTATGTCCATGACGCTGCGCGCGATAGAATGCGACCAGCCGGTCATGCCGTCGCGTTTGCCAGACTTGCCGCGGGAGTTAGCGTTTGCCATGACTTGTTCTGCGACCGGTCCCGGACCCGACCATTGGAATGCGGGATCCGGCTTTCGATGAAGGTGCTGCACTTGAGTACCTTCGATGCCGGATCGGGAGCCGCACGCGGTTCGCTCTGGCTGCACGAGGCGCTGGCTCGACGCAACGTCAAATCCTCCATGGTGGTGGCCAAGAAGATCGGCGACGATGCGTCTATCAGCGGGCTTCCGAGCCGATTCTCCCGCGTGGCCGCCAAGTTGCGGATGCGGTTGGACGATCTGCCGACCCGGATCTACCGGCCTACGGATGAGTCCTTCTGGACCCTTGGACTGCTGCCCAGCCGCATCGACCGTGTAGTCGAGGATGCGGCTCCCGACATCATCCACCTGCATTGGGTGGGCGCGGGGTTTCTGCCCATCGCCGCGATGAAGCGTTTTGCGCGCCCCATCGTATGGACGTTGCGCGACATGTGGAGCTTCACTGGCGGCTGCCATTATACGGCTGGATGCGAAAAATACCGCGATGCCTGCGGCGCCTGTCCGCAACTGCGTTCGACCCGAACCAACGACATCAGTCGTCTCGTCTGGCGCCACAAGCGCAAGCACTGGGACGACCTGGATCTCTGGCTGGTGCCCATCAGTCGATGGCTCGGCGAATGCGCCAGCGCCAGCACTCTGCTGGCGGACTATCCGATCGAAGTCATTCCCAACGGTCTCGACGTCTCGACCTTCCACGCTCTCGACAAGGCTGCCGCCCGCGCGGTCTGGAACCTACCGTCCAACAGACCGATCGCCGTCTACGGCGCGATCAACGCAACGCGCGATCCGCGCAAGGGCTTTCCCGAACTGCTGCGAAGCCTGCACTCGCTGGGACGTGAGGAACGGGCCAGGAATATGCTCCTCGTCGTGTTCGGCGATTTGCGCCACGGCGACATTCCCGACTGCGGCATCGAGACCCGTTACGTCGGATTCGTCGAGGACAATCGCCGGCTGGCCGAGCTCTACGCCAGCGCCGACGTTGCGGTCATGCCGTCGCTGCAGGAGGCGTTCGGCAAGACCCTGATCGAGGCGATGGCCTGCGGCACCCCGGTCGTGGCCTTCGATTCCGGCGGTCCACGCGATATCGTCACCCACCGGGTCGACGGTTACCTCGCCACGCCGTTCGATCCCGACGATCTGGCGCGCGGCGTCCTGTGGTGCCTGGACAGCGTTGCAGCCGGCGCGGACATAGGCAGCGCGGCGCGGCGAAAAGTCCTGTCGGAGTTCGACATCGAAGTCGTCGCCGACAGGTACAGGGCGCTGTACGAACGCGTTCTGCGAGGCGCGAAATCCACTCCGAAAGCGTTCAGCTGATCTGTCGAAGCGGCATTCTGCGACACAACGCAGATCGTCCCCGACGACCGGCCGAAGTCAGTTCTTCAACAGGACCCGCAACGCCTGCAACTCGCGCTTTCTCGCCGCATTCATACGGTTTTGCGGTAAGGTCCGCTTGCCAGTTCAATACGCTTCCACGGTCATGCTTCTCCAGTCCGATATTCCTTCCCACTTCTTTCCAGGCATTCCCGAAGCGCGCGCCGCAAAAGTATTTGCCGTCGCCTCCCAGCTCGAATGGTCCTCGCGCCTTCCCGCCGCCCAGCTGGCGACCCTGCAGTACCAACAGCTGCATAGCCTGTTCATTCATGCCGAGCGCCAGTCCAAATTCTGGCGGCATCGCCTGCGCGCGGCCGGGTTCGATTCGAAGGCCAAGTCCTTCGACATCAACCTCCTCCAGCGTCTGCCGCCGCTTACGAGAGCGGACATGCAGACCGCTTTCGAGGACATGCGGGCCTATCCGGCGCCGGCCAAGTGGGGCGACGTGTCGACGTTCCAGACTTCGGGATCGACAGGCAAATGGGTGCGCGTCGAAAAGCCCGAAATCAACAGCATTCTGTTCGACGCCATTACCTTCACCGATCACCTGTGGAGCCGGCGCGACTTCTCGGGAAAACTGGCGGTCATTCGCAAGGAAGTCGGCAAGAGTCGCGGCGGTGGCTATTGGAGCCGCGAGACGGCGAACCTGGTTACGACCGGTCCGCGCGTCCAGTTCAATCCGGTCGGCAAGGACATTGCCGAAGCGCTGGCATGGCTCGAGACGGAGCGGCCGACCTATGTGACGACCTGGCCGAGCATCGCCCGCCAGCTCGCCTATCTGAAGCTGCAGCGCGGCGGAGAGCCGCTACCGATTAAGCAGTTCCTGACTTTCGGCGAAATGGTCACGGATGAGCTCCGCGAAGTGCTTGGTCAGGCCTTTGGCGCGACGTTGAGCGATCGCTACTCGACCGAGGAATGCGGATACATCGCGCTGCAGTGCAGCCACGGCAAATACCATGCGGTGCCCATGGCGATCGTCGAGATCGTCGACGATCAATACCGACCCGTGAAACCGGGCACGATCGGCCGGGTTCTCGTCACGCTGCCGCACAGCGTCGTGATGCCCCTCATTCGCTACGATGTCGGCGATTATGCTGTCGCTGGCGGCAAGTGCGCCTGCGGTCGTACGTGGCCCATGATCGAGCGCATCATGGGGCGCGAGCGTTCGATCGTCCAGTTCCCGGACGGCAGCCGCCAGTTCGTGCCGATCGATGGCCTCGACTGGACGGACATCGCTCCCATACGGCAGTGGCAGTTCCGCCAGAGCGCGACCGATCGGATTGACCTGCTGGTCGCGCCGGCCCGGACCCTCACGGATGCGGAACGGAAGCGACTGGCCGACGAAGCCACGAAACTGTTCCGCAACGCCTTCCTCGTCATGTTGCACGAGGTGGCGGCGATCGACGCTCTGCCGAGCGGCAAGCGACCCGAATTCGTTCGCGATATTTGACCGATCCCGGCCGGATCGAAAGACGGCGTCCCGCTTATCGGGCGGTCTTGTCGGCGATGCGCGAATAGGCGTCGGAGAACCCGGCCAGCTGAACGCTGGTGGAAATCGGCTTGCGGTCTGCCGTCGTCACGCCGATCCTAAGCTCCTTGCCGGTTTGCATCGCCTTGAGCAAGCCATCGCTCAGGATCAGCTCCGCCTGGCAGCCCGTCGGCAGGCAATTCTTGATCGGCACCTGCATCACGGGCATGGCATCGACACGAACGGCGAGACCGGCTTCGATCAGCACACCCCAGGGCGGAACGAGCCTCAGACGCGCTGGTGCGCCGCCCGCTGCGGGATATGCGACGACGGCAAGCTGCGACTTGCCATCCTGATCCTTGAGAACCTGCTCCGCGCGGCAATTCTCCCGGCTCTGAACGTCAAGCGTGCACCAGACACGCCATTCGCCGAACGTCTCGGCCAGAGGCTGCGGCACCTGCAGCGGCGGCACAGCATTTCTTGCAGGAGGTGGAACGGGAACCGATGCCGCGCCGCCTTGCGCGCCGCCAGCGGTCGCACGCTGCGCCGGAGCGGCGACCGAGGCCGTATTCTGGTCGTCCGCAGAACGACTCAAGTAGATCGCGCCGCCCGCGACCGCCGCCAACACGATGGCGCCGCCTATAGCTGCCGCGAAGATCGGAGACCGCATTTGACCTCAACCCGCCATCATCGGCCGGACCGTCAGCCGCAATCGCTTATCGCTGCTTGGCCTTTTCGAGCAGACGCGCATACGCTTTGGCATAGCCAGCCAGCGGCACTTCGATCGTCAGCGACTGCCCGTTTGCCGCCGCCATGGTGAGCTTCAGGGTCGTTCCCTTCTGCCACTGCGCCGCCATCACATCGATCAGCGAAAAGTCCGCCAGGCAGCCCGTTGGCAGACAGGTCCGCACGCCGATGCGCAGCGCCGGCTGGGCATCGACCTGCATGTCGATGCCACGGGCCAGCAGAATGCCCCATGGCGGCGTGACCGTGGCGATCGACGGCTGATTGTCTTCGCGCGGCGGGCGCACCGTCACAGCCAGCTGCGGACGATTGTTCTGCTCTCTGACGATAGTTTCGATTCGGCACGACTGCGCGCCCTTGGCATCCTGGTAGCAGCGCAGGGACCATTTGTCGAAAACCTCCGGCACCGGCTGAGGCACCGCAGCAGGTCGCGGCGCCGGCGCTGCGGGGGCAGCCTGCGCCACTGCGGAGGGAGCCTGCGCGCTGGAACGTGGCGGCCCCTGCGTGGCGGCCGGCTGGCGCGTATCGACGGGCTGGCGCGTTTGGGCTTGCGTCGGAGCGGCCACGAGCATTGCGGCAGCGAGCATAAATGCGGTCATCGAAAGCGCACTCGTGCCGCCTTTCGAGTTTCGATTGAAAACAGACACCTTGCCAACCTCTAACGCTGTTTGATTGCTCCGGCGAACGCCGTGGAGCATTCCCCACTTGTAGCACGGGGCGGTCTCATCGACCGCCCCGATTCCGTTCTGCGTCTTTTTGCGGCACGTCGTCCTAGAGCAGGATCTCCACGCGACGGTTCTGCGGTTCGCGCACGCCGTCGGCGGTCGGCACCAGAGGCTGCGTCTCGCCGCGTCCGATGATGCTGATGGAGGCCGCCGGGATGCCACGTGCAATCAGAGCCTGCTTCACGGCTTCGCCGCGGCGTAGCGACAGCGCCATGTTGTACTGCTCCGAGCCCGACCGGTCCGTGTGGCCGGTAAGCTGGAGTCGCGCCACGTTGCCCGCTTTCGCCGTCGAAGCCGCCTGGTCGATCACGCTTTGCGCGTCGGACGTAATATTCGACCGGTCGAAATCGAAGAACACGATGAAGTTCTTCTTCGGAGCAACCGCCGGCGCCGGCGTCGGAGCGGGCGCCGCCGCCACCGGCGTCGAACCGCCGAGACGGACCTTCACGCCCAGGCCAGCGCCAAGGCCCTCGACACGGTTGCCGAAGTTGTACTCGACATGCCCATAGAGGCCGACATTGCCGAAGTCCACGGTGAAGCCGGCGCCGGCGTTGAACCAGGTGCCGCCCATGTCGTTGCTGAACTCCGTCCCGGCGACCTTCGTCGTGTTGTCGCCCATGAACTCATGCAGCACGTTGCCGATGACATAGGGCGAGAACTGCGTGCCGCCGGAGGTCGTCCAGGTGTTCTGGATCTGCAGGCCAAGCCGGCCGCGAAGCGATTCGGCCTTCTCCCGCTCGATATCGAGCGGAATGCCGGGCGAGGTCTCCTTGACCTTCTCCTTGCCCACTTCCATGTAGCTCAGCTGGCCCTGCGGCTGGATGATGAAGCCGTTGCCCAGACCGATGCCGTAACCCACCTCGAGCGAGGCGCCCCACGCGAAGTCGTCGCTCTTCGCCTTGGTGCTGCGGGTCGACGAGCTGTATTCGCTGTCGAGGAAGTTGAACTTCGCCACCGCATCGGCGTAGAGGCCCTGCCCCTTCTTGGCCGTGTCGAAGTAGGTCGCGTACAGACCAAGCGTGTAGCCGTCGGTCTTGCCGTCCGAATTGCCGCTGCCTTCGATATTGTCCAGCTTGGTCCAGCCGTAGCCGCCGAAAGCGCCAAGATGCAGGCGGGACTGCGGCGCGATCCAGTTGCGGATCGCATAGTCGCCGCCGATCATGAAGCCCTTGCTGGTCATGTCGAAACCGAAGCCTTCCTTCGGATCGATCTCGACATCCTGGCCGTAGGCCCGCAGCCAGAACTCGAAGAACGAGCTGTTGGCCTTCGGTCCCGTATCGGCATGGCGCAGTTCGCCCATGCGCTGATAGAGCGTGCCGAGCTCGGCATAGAAATGCTGCTGGATGGCGGACGTCATGACCGTATAGGCCGGCACCTGGTCGAGGAGTTGCGATTGCAGATAGAACTCCTTGCCGTCCGGTCCGCCCTGCTGCAAGTCGTACACGAAGGCGCCGACCTGGATTTCCGGCTCGGGGAAATTGCCCGGATCGGACCAGTTCCAGCCCGACGTATTGCCCAGGACGAATGCCGCGCCGACAACGCCCGGATCCTGCGCATTGTTGACGTCGACCAGCAGAATACCGTCTGTCGAGCCGCGGCCCGTGAGGGCGCCCTGGCCGAAGGCATTGGTGTTGTTGACCCAGATGGTCGTCACGCCGGCGACGTCGCCGTTGATTACTACCGTATCGCTGGCCGATCCGGTCTTGTAGACGAACGCATCGACGATGATGTCGCTGCCAGCCGTGTAGTTACCGTTGATGGTCAATTGGTCGCCCGCCGCGCTGGTCGGATCGATCGCCCAACTGCCCGTGGTCGCCCAGTACTGCTGCTCCGCCGCCTCGTCGAACGAAGTCATGCTGTTCGCCAGCAGGCCGTGCGGATCGGTGCCGCGGACCGTGCTCAGCACCTTCGACAGGGTGATGGTGCCGAAGTTGTAGACGTCGCCGTTGATCTCGTAGCTGCCCGTGCCGTTGTTCTCGGCCTTCAGGATGCTGTCGTCGAAGCCCGGACCCGGCGTCTTGACGCCGGCGATGCCGCCGATCGTCAGCATTGCGGTGTCGAGTTGCAGAGTGTTCACCGGCGAAGAGCCTGCGATCGGCGGAGGTGGCGTGGCGCCGCCATCGCCGAATGAAAGGATGCCGTGATAGTCGATGTTGACCTCGTCCCGCACCGCATAGATGTAAGGCGTCGGGTTGGTGAGGAACAGGACCGAGCGGTCGGTAACGTTCAGCACCTCGAAGTTGTCGATGTTCGACACGAAAATCTGCGCCGTATCGAAGGTGATCACGTCGCGGCCGTCGACATCGGCGTTCGATCCGCCATCGAAACCATTGACCACTTCCATCTGGAAGTGAGTGTCGCGCACCACGACCCTGTCGTCGCCGCCGCCCACCGCGACGCCGTATGGGTTCAACCCGCCGTCGGCGCCGATGAACACCGAACCCGCCAACTCGACGTAGTCGCCGATCTGCAGCGGGTCGGGGACGATCGGCAGTGTGCCATTGTTCTGCGACCCCAAGCCCGAGGCGACCCGGCTGCTGGTTGCATCGCCGGTGATGACCGAGCCGCCGATCCACACGCCACGCGTCGTGCCGTCGTTGGTGGCGTCGGCGCCTTCGATGACGAAATTCGAGACCAGGGTATTGGTGACTTGGACGTTGCCGCCGATATGGACGCCGAAGGAGCCCGGGGAACCGGTACCGACCGTGCCCGAGATGGCAGCGATGTTCATGCCATCGATGACATTCAACATGCTGCCGTCGCCAGTGCCGCTAGGCACCTGATTGATGCTGGCAGTCACGTCGCCGCCGAAGAACAGGCCGCCGCCGACATGCACGCCATCGGAGTCGGTCATGTTGTCGCCAACCGCGCCAGCGAGGACGGCGACATTGGTCATGGTGCCGGTCGCCGTCGTCGCGCCGGTGGCGTCGTTCTGCGCGGCAATCGTCGAACTGAGCGAGATCGCCAAACCGCCTAGCGCGATGTCGCCGCCGATCCAGACGCCGGCATTGCCGGATCCACCCTGGCTGGAGGCGACCGAGCCGCTGACCGCAACGACGTTGGACGCCGAAGCGGTCGCCGTGCCCGTGCCGGTCGCCGCGCCGTCGGTGGCGATGTCGAGAGAAGCGCTGGCGGACGCGTTCTGCGCCGTAACGTCATTGGCGACGTACACGCCCGTCGATCCGTTCATCGTCTCGATCGGGTCGCCGAGGACGATGCCGGTCAGCGCTACGCTGTTGAGAGCGGTCGCCGATGCTGTCGCCGTCGCCGTGCTGCCTGCGGGTCCGCTGGCGCTGGCCGAAGCAAACGAAGTCGCGGTGGCGTTGGCGGCATTGACGAACTCCGGATCGACGCCATACGCGTTCCAGGTATCGGCCCCGACCGTTCCGGAAATGGAGACCAGATTGACGGCCTGGCTCGAATCGGTGGCGGTGGCGGTGGCGATCCCCGCTCCCGGACCGGTCCGGGTGGAAGACGCGTACGCGCTGCCCTCGGCGAAAGCGTCTCTCGCGCTTACGCCCTCGCCGATATAGACGCCGACGCTGTCGTCGCTGATAGCCGGACCGACTTCGCCGGCAATCACAATCGAGTTGACCGCGACGGCCGCGTTGGACGCCGTAGCCGTTGCATTGCCGTCGCCGGCGCCATTGCTTTCCGCCGTCACGGTTGCCGTGCCCTCGGCGAAGGCGTTCGCCGCCTCGACGCCTTCTCCGATCCAGACGCCTGCGCTGTCGCCGGCGTCGAAGCCGGCGACGCCGACGGAACCGGAGATCTGGATGGCGTTGGTCGCCTGGGTGCGGTTGTCGGCCGTCGCGGAGGCCGCGCCGTCGGCATCGCCGTTGTTCTGAGCGTATGCCTCGGCCCATCCCTCGGCGAAAGCCTCGAACGCCGATACGCCTTCTCCGATGTGGACGCCCGTGGCTTCGGCGTTGCTGGAACCAACCACCCCCGCGATCACGACCGCATTGACTGCCGAGGTCGCAAGGCTGGCCGACGCGGTGGCGTCACCGACTTCGCTGCTGCCATTGCGTTCGGCGTAGGCATAGGCGTCGCCCTCGGCGAAGGCCCCGTCGGCCTCGACGAAACCACCGACCCAGATGCCGGTCGAACCTTCGCCGACGAATGCGCCCTCGGCGGGAGCGCCCGCGGTCACAGTGCCTACGATCTGGATCGTGTTGGACGCCGCGACCTCGCCGAACACGCTGGCGCCGGCCGCGCCCTCGCCGCTTCCGCTGCGATAGGCTTCGGCTTCGAATTCGCCTTCGGCCCAGGCGGTTTCGGCGAGAACGCTTTCACCGATATAGACGCCGTAGTTGTTCTGTAAGCCGCCGCCTTCGCCGTTGATCCCGGACGCCGTGCCGATGATCGCGACTCCATTGCCCGCCAGAACGGCAGCGGCCGCGCCTTCGGAACCTATTCCTGCCGTGGCATTGCCGTTGGCATCGCCGTTGCGCGACGCCGACGCAAAGACGTCGCCGACGCCTTCGGCTGTATAAGCGACAACCCAGCCGTCGTTGATCGACACGCCATAAGTGCCGTAGCTGGCATCGGAAACCGTGCCGACGATCGCGACGGAATTGGTGGCGCCGATGGTGCCACCGGCCTGGGCAGTTGCGTCTCCGGCGCTGTCGTCCGCCTTCTGCGCATAGGCGCTCGCGGAGCCGATCGCCTCGGCAAATGCAGCGGCGACATCGCCGTTGTCCAGCACCACGCCGGAGCTCTCGATGCTGTCGGCGCCGACCGCGCCGACGATGGCGACGACGTTCTTAGCGGAGACGTCGTTGGTCGTTGTCGCTTCCGCAGCACCCGTCCCGGTCGTGCCGGCGCCGTAGGCGTTCGCGTAGGTCGTGCTTTCGGCAAAGGCATTGACTGCGGCCAGCCCCATCTCGACCGGGCCGGTGAATGGCAGGAAGATGAAGCTCGAATCGTCGCTGAGCACGCCAACGCTGCCCTCGGCGCCGGCGCCGACGGTACCGACGATCGAAGCGGTGTTGGTGGCCGACACTTCGTTGCTGGCCGTGGCGCTGGCGAGGCCGGCGCCGTCGTTGTTCGTCAGCTGCGCATTGGCATAGGCGGAGCCTTCGGCGAAGGCATCCGCCGCCGCCACGCCTTCGCCCAGATAGGCGCCAGTCGAATCCAGCGCGAAGTCTCCGATCTGGCCTACGGCCGACGCAAGGTTGCCGGCAGAAACCAGGTTGTTTGCAATGGCCGTGGCATCGCCGGCCGTCAGATCGTTGTAGGCATTGGCGCTCGCCCCACCTTCGGCGAAGGCCCCGAAAGCGCCGATGCCTTCACCAATCGAAACGCCGACGCTGCCATGTGCGTCCATGCCAAGGATGCCGACCACCCCGGCCGTATTTCCGCTCGCGACATTGCCGCTCGCATCGGCGATGGCATCGCTGTCGTCGCCGCCGGAGAGCGTGGCAAAGGCTTCCGCATAGCCATTGGCTTCCGCGAATATCGCCACGACACCGCCTTCGCCCATCCACACGCCGGTCGAGCCTTCAGCGGCATTCCCCAGCACGCCCAGTGCCTGCGCCGTGTTGGTCGCGGAGACCGAGTTGTCGGAATTGGCGATCGCATCGCCATTGCCTTGTCCGTCGATCAGCTGGGCATAGCCGTAGGTGCGACCGAACGCTATGGCGTCGAACGCGCCGACCCGGCCTTCGCCGATCCACACGCCGACCGAATTGGTCGCCTCGTCTCCCAGATTGCCGGAAACGGCACCCAGACTGCTGGCCGAAACCGTACCCATGGCGTTGGCCGTGGCGCTGCCGCCGCTGTTGTAGTTGTAGGCGTAGGAATTGACGTAGCCATCGGCGTAGGCGTCATCGGCATCGACGCCGCTATCCCCCAGGAAGCTGTCGAATCCGTCGATGCGAACGCCGTAGCTGTCAACCGCATGCGTGCCGACGATTCCGGCGACGACGGCCGTATTGGACGCAGATACGTTGCCCTCGCCCGTGGCCAGCGCATCGGCGACATCGCCGCCCGTCACCGTCGCGAAGGCGTCTACGCCGCCATAGGCCACGGCTTCGTCGGCGTCGACGTCCATGCCGATATCGACGCCCGTCGATCCCGTGACGCTATTGCCCAGAATTCCGTTGACGACGGCGGAGTTTGCAGCCGTCACGTTGTTGACGGCGGTCGCCGTCGCACCTGCCGTCGACACCGAATTGTTGGTCTGGGTAGCGGTGGCGTAACTGTAGCCTTCGGCGAAGGAATATTGCGCCTCGACCTCGCCCAGAAGCGCCACGCCGACCGAGCCGGATGCACCGTCCCCGATCGTGCCGGTGACGGCAGCGATGTTGCTCGCGGTGCCGTCGCCGTTCGCATCCGCCATGGCGCCCGCGCCATCGACCGAATTGGCTGACGCAAAAGCCGAATGGTAGGAATCGGCGTTCTCGGCGTAGATGTCTTCCGGATCCACGCCGGCCGCATTGGTCAGGCTCGCATCGACGACGCCGATCACGGTGACCGCGTTCGAGGCGACCGACGTGACGCTGGCGCCGGCATCGGCGAGCGACGTAATGCCTTCGGGCGCGGCCGTGAACCTCGCGTATGAATCCGCCACGGCCTCCGCTTCGGCGCCCTCGGCGAAAATGTCGCCGCCGATCTGCACGCCCTTCGCTTCGCTCGCCTGCGCCAGACCGACCACCACGACCGTATTTGTGGCGCGTGCCGTGGCCATGGCGTCGCTGAGGGGAACGTTCTCCGGCCGACCGTAGATGTTCGTGCCGGCAAAGCCTTCCGCGCTCGCGCCTTCGGCGTAAACCGAACCGCCTACGGAAACGCCAAGACCCTCCGCGACCGAGGCAACGCCGGTGATGCTGACGGCGTTGCCTGCCACGGCCTCGATTTCGGCCAGGGCGGAAGGCGTGGTGCCGGTATAGTAATCGGGCGCGAATGCCGCGATGCCTTCGCCGATCGCTACGGCGCCTTCCGCCCATACTTCATTGACGCGAACGCCCGTGGCGGGCCCTTGCAGGCCCGACACAGCACCTTCGATGACGACGGTATTGGTCGCGGCGAGATTGATGAAGGCTGCGGAAGCGACGTCCTGGAATCCGTCGGACAGCGCCTCGCCGGCCGCGAACGCGCCCTCGGCATAGGCGCTGCCGGCGATATCGGCGCCGATCGCCAGATTGCCGCCATCGCCGATCACGGCGCCCGTGATTCCGACCGTGTTGCTGCCAACGAAATTGCCTGAAACTTGGCCGGAGCCCCAGACCGAACCGACCGGGAAACCGTAGAAGTTCAGCGCCGGAATCGAAATGTACGTGTCGCCGTCTGCGGATGCCTCCTCGGCATAGACGTCTCCACCGACGAAGAAGCCGATCGAGCCGTCGGAAGCGCCTTCGCCGCCGACCGTGCCTGCGATCGAGACGAAGTTCAACGCCTGGGCGGACCCAGAGGCGATATCGGTGGGACTGGTGTAGTTGTCGATCCGGAGCCCGGCCGCGGCGAACGACGACTGCACGTCGCCATCGACGCGCACGCCGAAGCTGTTGACCGCCGATCCGGCCACCGTGCCCGCCGCGACGATGTTGTTGCGCGCGATCGCCGTCACCGACGGATTGCCGGCGCCGCTGTAGTCCGCGAAGGCTTCGGCGTCTTCCGCCTGGATGTCGTCAGCCACTCGGACGCCGTAGGAACCGCTGCCGGGAGCGAAATCCGGATTGGCGATCGCCCCGATGATCGAACCGGCAACCGTCGCCGAGTTGACCGCCAGCGCGCTCGCGCCGATGCCCGACTCGAAGTCTTCGGCGCCCGATGCCTCGATATCCCACTGATCGACGTAAACGCCGATCGCGTTCAGGTGGTTGAAGGCCGCCGTCCCGTAGACGATGCCGGTGACCTCGACTGTGTTCGAGGGATCGGTCGATTCCGCTTCAACCGTCGGAACGGTCGTTACGGTCCAGTTCTGATTGAAGCCTGCGCCGAAAGGCTGCGCCGCGCCGCTTGCGTCATCGGTGTCCGCACGTGCCGGCATCGCGACCGACATCAGCGCCGCCGTCAACGCGACGCCAGAAACCGAATTCAGAAAGCGTGTTTTGACCGACATCCTGGAGATCCCCCGAACTCAAAATTCCCCGAGGGGCTGATATGCCCCTACTGCATCAGTTACCAAAGTACCGATAAGGGGGCACCGGGAGCAAGCGATATAGCAAATTTGATCACAGAAATATCTTTGAAATACAATACGTTGCTGGGCAGACACAGTTGACTAGCGAAACGTATATCCTTTTGAATTTGAACCGACGACAGCCACGTTAGTTTCGTATCGGCATCTATTCAGTTCAGACATGTCCTTGCGAAGAACTCGCATTCCGACCACGCCGCCCACCGGATCCGGCGGCCCGAAATTTCCGCTTCGTCGAACCAGCCCGCAAACGCAGCAATGCATTCAAGTCCTCCGCGACCCGACCGATCGCCGCCAGGGTGAACGGTCCACGAACGGGATGGCGACTGGCCGGCAGCATGTTCATCACCGCATTGATCTCGAATATCGCCAGCCGGCCGTCGGGAAGCATGGCGCAGTCGACCCCGAAATAGTCGAGTCCGATCCGATTCTTGATCGTCGTCATCAGTTCCGCGCCGCGCGATGGCAGCATTCGCAGAGGCTCGGCCGCGGCCTCGCGTTCGAACTGCAGCAGGTCTGGCCGGTTCTCCATGAATTTCTGGGACGCGGCATTCACCAGCCAATGCTGGGAAAACAGATGATGACGCATGACGACGGTCGTGCCACAGACCATCAGCCGCATCTTGCGATGCAGACCGTCGGCGTCCCGGCAATCCAGATACTCTGTCAGATAGGCCGGCGTTCTGACCGCCCCCGACTCGATGGCGGTATCGAGCTCGACCGCCGTGGCGGCCTTGATCAACCCGACGCCAGTGTGGCTTCCAGCACTACGCGCCAGCACCGGATAGGTCATTGCGTGCGCGGCTGCCACCGAGGACGCGGTCTCACCCGGCATCAGCCGCACGGTCGTGGGAACCGCAAGTCCATCCAGGCCCTGCAACATGCCGGCAACGATGTCGCGCCTGGTCCTTATAACGTTGCGCGGATCGTTCACGATAGGCGTGGCGACGCCCGCGAGGGCCGAAATCGCCACCAGCAACGTGGACGCGTTGAGATCCGGATCGGCCAGGCTGTTGAAAATAACGTCGAACCGGCTGAAGTCGTACCGCCAGCTGCGCGACAGATATTCCGGCGTCATCAGCAGCGGCACGATATCGGCCGCTCTGGCGTCGATCAGTCGCGGGGCGTCGTTGTGTCCTCGCATATCGAGACTGAGACCTGCGAACTCCTCGCTGCGTTCGGGCAGACGCGCCGTGTCGGAACCATAGATGATTCCGACAGTCAGTTTCTCGGCCATGCTTTCCGGACCTCCGTTGCTTTTCGACGCATGCGTCTCGCCACCGTTCGCGCGCTGCCATCCTTTAGCGGCGGGCCGGCGACCAAACAAGGCACCGCGAACTTCCCGCGAATTGTCACATCTGCGATGCGGGCATGTGCGCTGCGATCTTTGCCGCGAGCAGCTGTCGCCTGACCTTGCCCATCGCATTGCGCGGCAGTGAAGTTTCGATGCTGACGGCGAGAGGAGCGCGCGCACCCAGTAGCTTTCGGCAATGAACGATCAGTTCGTCGCCTTTGACCTGGCGCCGGACCACCACAGCCGCCGCCGGCAGATGCTGGTGCCGGCCCGACACGACCGGAAACGCCACTGCTTCCGCAACGGCGGGATGCGCCAGCAGCGCCTCTTCGATGTCCGACGGCATGATCTTGATACCGTCGTAGTTCATCATGTCGTCGGAACGACCGCGTATGAACAGCATCCCCTCGGGCGAAATCGCTCCGACATCGCCGGTATGAATCCAGCCATTGCGGAACTTGCGGCGGGCATCGGCATCGGCGTTGACATAACTCCCGGGCATCCACGGCGTGCGGGCGCGGATGTGGCCGGTCTCGCCGGGACCGACGGGCCGATCGTCGTCGTCGACGATTTCCAGTTCGACGCCTGGAAGCGCACGCCCGACCGTTTCGGGATATGCCTCCTGCGCCGCCGCATCGGCGCCGGTCAGGAATGCGGTTTCGTTGGTGGCATAGAGAACCAGGAGCTGTCTGCTGAATCGTTGGCGAATCTCGGCGCGAACCGCCTCCGGGATGGCCATACCGGTGGTCGCGATCTGACGGAGCAGCGGCGAGCGGCAGGAATTGGCTGGCAGGTGTGCCAGCAAGGCATTGAGATAGTTCGGCGTGAGGGACACATGGGTCACGCCGTATCGGTCGATGAGCGCCAGAAAGCGCTGCGCGTTCATTGCCGGCGGCGGCAGCACGATACAGCCACCGCCGTACAGCGTCCGTTCGCAGGCGCTTAGCCCGAACGCCATGTCGATGCCGACAGTCGACAGCACCCGATCGCCCGGACCATAGAAGAACGGGCGGTGAGCTTCGCACCGCGCCAGCAGCGCACTGTGAGTGGCGGCGATGCCCTTGGCCTCGCTTGTCGTGCCCGACGTACGCCGTATGTTCCAGGCGGCGTCGTTGCCCGGAGCGCGGATGGCGAGCGGAATGGACGATGGAGCAGCCTGGAGATCGCCGATGGCGAGAGTCACCGTCGGAACGCCGGCGAACGCAACGCCGTCGTCCGGGCCGAGCACGAAGTTGACGCCGAAACGCCTGATGTAGCTTTCGCTCACCGAGATCGGCTCGTCGGACGGCAGCGTCGTGCTGACGGCCCCGATACGGGCAAGGGCGAAGATCGCCGCCAGGCAGAGCGCCGATTGCGGCAGCGCGACGCCGACGATGTCGTTGGGCCGGATGCCGGCGCGGTGCAGATGCCACGCCGCCGCCCAGACGAGACGCTCGAGCGTCCCATAATGGATTGCCGAATCGTTCTCGATGATCGCAACTGCCCAGGGCCGCTCGATGGCGTGCCGCGTAATCACGTCAGCGATATTGGTGACTGCCTGAATCGACATCGGATTACCGCTTCGCCTCGCTTTTCAAACTCATCGCACCGAAGCCGGCAGCGCAGCCAGCAGCTTCGCAGCCAGATCCTGCCGCACGATCTTGCCGGTTGCGTTGCGCGGGAAGATGGTTTCGATGCCGATCGCCAGGGGAGCGCGCACCCCGAGCCGCTGCCGGCAATACGCCATCAACTCCTCGATCGTGGCCGGATGGCGCAAAACCACCGCCGCGGCCGGCAAATGCTGATGCAGAGCCGAGGCGACCGGAAACGCCACCGCCTCCGCGACGGACGGATGCGTCAGCAGCACTTCCTCGATATCCGCCGGCATGATCTTAATGCCATCGTAATTCATCATGTCGTCGGAACGGCCTCGCAGGAACAGCATGCCCTCGGCCGACAACACCCCGACATCGCCCGGATACATCCAGCCATTCCGGAACGTGCGATTGAGGGCGTCGGGCGCGTTCAGGTAGCCGGACGGCATCCACGGAGTCCGGGCGCGGACGTGCCCCGCTTCGCCGCATTTCACCGGCCGATCCTCGTCGTCGACTATTTCGAGCTCGACCTCCGGCAATGCCCGCCCGACGGTTTCGGGAAACCGCTCCTGCATCTTCGCATCCGCAGCGGTGAGCGTTTGCGCCTCGTTGGCGCCGTACCAGATCACCAGGTTGGGGCTGAACCGGCGACGGATTTCCGCCCGCAGGCTCTCCGGAATGGCCATGCCGGAAGTCGTCACCTCCACAAGCCCCGGGCATCGGCAACTGTCGGTCGGCAGATGCGGCATCAGCGCGCTGAAAAAATTGGCGGTCAGCGACACTCTCGTGATGGCGTAGCGGTCAATGGCATCGAGAAATTCCGCCGGTCCCAGCGTTGTCGGGCAGATGACGATAGTGCCGCCGCCATAGAGCGTGCGCTCGCACACTCCTTGGCCATAGGCCGTCGACAGGTCAAGCGCCGCCAGAAGGCGGTCACCCACTCCCGGATGTATCGCGGCATGAGCGGCGAAGTTCATTCCGGCGTTGCGATGCGTACGGGCAACCCCTTTTGCCTCGCCGGTCGTGCCCGACGTTCGCCGAATACTCCATGGCGTATCGCCGCCCTCGGCCCGAAGGTCGGAGGGGATGACGTCCGGCGCCTCTTTCAGCTTGGCCGGGGTCAGCACCAGGGTGGGTACGCCAGGTGGTCCCGCCCCGTCGGTCAGGGAAACGACCCATTTGATTCGAAACCGTCGCGCCAGACTGGCCCGCAGCGGCTCGGGATCGCTGTGCGGCAAGGCGGTACTTGCCGCGCCGATGCGGGCCAGAGCATAGACCGCCACCAGATGGATCCCCGAGTGCGGCAGCGCCAGTCCAATGACGTCGCCCGGTGCAACGCCCGACCGGCGAAAATGCCACGCCGCCGCCCAGATGAGACGTTCGAACAGCCAGTAATGGATGATCGTCCTGCCTTCTATAATCGCGGCCGCCCAGGGCCGCGCGGCGGCATGACGTGCGATGACGTCCGCCACATTGCTCATCGCGCCCTCCACCATTCCTCCGCTCGCTTCCGTCTGAGATCCCTAATTCGTCGTCGTGGGCGACGCGATCGGACTGCGCTCGCGTTGTGGCGATGCCGCCAGCGTCCGCGCCAGATCGTTTTTCAGGACCTTACCCATGGCGTTCTTGGGCAGGCTGTCCATGACGACGACCGATGCCGGCCCGCGCGTCCCCAGCCGCTGGCGGGCGAAGGCGAGCAGCTCCGCCGAAGCGACGGCCGTTCGCGTCGTCACCGCGACGACCGGAATCTGCTGATGCAACGGGGACGGCAAGGGAAAGGCCGCGGCCTCGAGGACGGCAGGATGGGCCAACAACGCCGCCTCGATATCGAGCGGTGCGATCTTGATCCCGTCGAAGTTGATGATGTCGTCCGCCCGCCCCTTGAGGTGGATCGCTCCGTCCTCGCTCAATACGCCCATATCGCCCGGGTAGAACCATCCGGACCGGACCGACTTGCGCGATGCCGCATCGTCGTCGATGTAGCCGGACGGAAACCACCCCGCCTGAAAGCGCAGCAATCCCATGGCGCCGGCTGGAACCGGCAGATGATTGTCGTCGACGGCTTCGACATCGATGCCCGGTATGCAGCGGCCGACGCATCCGGGATGGCTGTCCTGCAGACTGGCATCGGCCACCGCCAGGACGTTCACTTCGTTCGATCCATACGAGACGATCAGGCCCTCGGTCAGTCGGCGGCGGATTTCGAGCCGCAAATCGTGCGGACAATTGGCGGTGCTGATTACGAGCTCCCGCACGCTGCGAAGCATCGGCGATGGATTGTGCACCTCCGCCATCAGTGCCATGCCGTGAAACGGCGCCAGCGCCAACTGCGTCGCCGCGTGTCGCTGCACCAGCGCGATGAAATCGGCGGCGCCGATCCCTTTCGGCGCCACCACGACCGTGCCGCCCACGTCGAGGGTACGCAGGCAGGGACGCAGGCCGAAGGACATGCCCATGTCCAGCAACGCCACGAAAACGTCGTCTTGAAACTGCGGCACCGCCTGCCGGCGATGGCGGTCGATCTCCAGCGACGCCCGATGGGTGCGCAGCACGGCCTTGGGCCGCCCGGTCGTGCCGGAGGAAAACGCGATCTTCAGTCCGCGGTCTCCGCCATCGGCGCGCAACCGGGGATCGGCGTCGTGCGGTCCAGCTTCCAGCCATGCCGGATCGGGCTGCAAGGAGCGCGCCGACGAGCCGGCCGGATCGCCTATCACCGTTGTTGCGGCGAAGCGCCGGATCAGTGCGGCCCTGTATGCCGGCGATTCGCCGAGCGGCAGCGGCAGAACGATCGCGCCAAGGCGGGCGAGGCCGTAGAACGCCGTCAGGTACAGCGCCGAGTTCGGCAGACTCAAGCCCACGATCTGCCCGGGAGAAATGCCGGCATCGCGCCAGGCCGCGGCTGCGCGCCACACAGCACCGTCGAAGGCCGCGTACGCCACGCGCCGGTCGCCTTCGACGATCGCCGCCG
>JBDZUM010000130.1:0-10830 GCA_040255215.1 Rhodospirillaceae bacterium | reverse complement strand
GGCATCTCCGGCGTCGGCGGCGCCTACCATCTGACGACCCAGCGCCCGGGCACCAGCTTCCTCGTGCTGGAGGAGCAGGAAAGCTTCGGCGGCACCTGGATCACGCATAAATATCCCGGCATCCGCTCCGACAGCGATCTCTACACTTTCGGCTATCGCTTCAAGCCCTGGACCGGCAAGCCGATCGCCACCGCTCGCGAGATCCTCGACTATATGGGCGAGGTGATCGACGAGAACGGGCTTGCCCCGCATATCCGCTACCGTCACCGCATCCGCTCGGCGCGCTGGTCGAGCGCGGAGAGCCGCTGGACGCTGGAGGTCGAACGCCTCGACGACGGAGCGATGCTGATCGTGACGGCCGGCTTTCTGTGGATGTGCCAGGGCTACTACCGGCACTCGCAGGGCTACACGCCGGAATGGCCGGGCACGGCCGACTTCAAGGGGCGTATCGTCCATCCGCAGAAATGGCCCGAAGATCTCGACTACAAGGGCAAAAAAATGATCGTGATCGGCTCGGGCGCCACCGCCGCGACGCTGATCCCCAATGTCGCGCAGGACGTCGAGCATGTCGTCATGCTGCAGCGATCGCCGACCTATTTCATTCCAGCGCGCAACGCGCAGGTGCTGGCCGACGAACTGCGCACGTTGCAGATCGACGAGAGCTGGATTCACGAGATTACGCGCCGACGGATCCTGCTCGATCAGGCCAATTTCATGAAGCGCGCTTTCGAGGAGCCGGAATCGGTCAAGGCCGAACTGCTGGCCGCTGCCCGGCTGTTCCTCGGGCCCGACTACGACATCGACAAGCATTTCACGCCGACCTACCGGCCGTGGCGCCAGCGCATCGCTTTCGTGCCCGATGGCGATCTGTTCCGCGCCATCCGATCGGGCAAGGCCTCGGTGGTGACCGACGAGATCGAAAGCTTCACCGAGAAGGGCATCAAGCTGAAATCGGGCCAGGCGCTCGAGGCCGACATCATCGTCACCGCCACCGGGTTCAACCTCAACGTCCTGGGCGATATCGATTTCGAGATCGACGGCAAGCCATTGGATTTCGCCGACACGGTGACCTATCGCGGCATGATGTTCACCGGCGTGCCCAACATGGTCTGGGTGTTCGGCTATTTCCGCGCCTCGTGGACCTTGCGCGCCGATCTGGTGGCCGATTTCGTCTGCCGTCTGCTGGGCCATATGCAGGAGAAGCAGGCGAAGAAGGTCGAGGTCGCGCTGCGGCCCGAGGACAGGGACATGAAGATCCTGCCCTGGATTGATACAGAGAACTTCAATCCCGGCTACGTCACGCGCAGCATGCACCTGCTGCCCAGGCGCGGCGAGAAACCGGAATGGCAGCACTCGCAGGACTACTGGGCCGAGAAGGACGTCTTCCCGACGATCGATCTCGACGATCCTGCCTTCGTCTACGGCTGATCGGGCTACTGTCGGAAGCCGGCGTCCATGCGGTCGAGCTTGCGCAGCAATGCCGGCCACTCCAGCTCGCCGTAGCCGCCGCTGTTCGATCCGGCGTGGGGACTCATCGTCGGATTTGTCTGCGTCTCGTTCAGCAGCGTGATCTCGCTGCCCTGGAAACAGGTGACGGTGTTGTCGATGGCCGCCTGGGTCGGCCGGTGCAGGGCGCGGTTGCAGCCCAGCATGTCGACCTGGATGCGGCAGGCATTCTCCAGCCAGTAGATGGCGTTGAAGGCTTGCGGGATGCTGCGGCCGCAGGCCAGCAGGCCGTGGTTGCGCAGGATCATCACGTCGCGCCCGCCCAGATCCTGCACCACGCGATCGCATTCGGCGCCGCTGATCGCCGGCCCCTCGAAATCGTGGTAGCCGACCTTGCCGTGGAACCGCATCGCCGTCTGCGACAGCGGCATCAGGCCTTCGTCGAGACCGCTGACCGCCGTGCCGGCGCGGCTATGGGTGTGGACGACGCATTGCACGTCCGGCCGCGCCTTGTGGATCGGCGCATGCAGGTAGAAGCCGGCGACGTTGACGTTGTAGCCGTGATCGGGCTGCAGCACCGTGTTGCCCTCGACGTCGATCTTCACCAGGCTCGAGGCGGTGATCTCTTCGTAGAGCATGCCGTAGGGATTGATCAGGTAGTGCTCGTCCTGCCCCGGAATGCGGGCGCTGATGTGGTTGTAGATCAGGTCGGTCATGCCGTAGACCGCCATCAGCCGGTAGCAGGCGGCGAGATCGACCCGCGTGCGCCATTCCAGCGCCGAGACCGACGCCTTGATCCGCGTCACGGGCAGGGTCTGCATGCCGGGCTCCTTCAATTGGCCATGACCGCGGCGCGCCGCACGATGTCGCCGAGATCGGGTCCATTCTCCAGCGAGCCGATGATGCCGGCGTGCCTGCCGCCCAGCCGCGAGCTGACGAAGCGCTGCGCCACGGCGGGCGGGCTGTGGCGCATCATCTCGCTGGCCTGCAGCGCCAACGCCATGCGGCTCACCAGCGAGCGGGCGCCGCCTTCGTCGTTGGCGCGCTTGTCGAGATCGTCCGACAGCTGCCCGAGAAAGCTTTCATGCGTGCGGTCCACGGTGCCGGCGGCCGTCACCTCGGCCGCAAACGCCTCGCGCGCGCCGGGCTCGCGGCCGAGCGCGCGCAGCACGTCCATGCACATCATGTTCGACGTGCCTTCCCAGATCGAATTGAGCGGCGCCTCGCGATAGAGCCGGGCGATCGGGTTCTCCATGATGAAGCCGTTGCCGCCATGCACCTGCAGCGCCTCGTAGACGAAATAGCTGGCGCGCTGGCAGTTCCAGAACTTGACTACCGGCGTCGCCACCCGCGCCAGCAGCCGCTCGCTGTCGCTGGTTTCCATCGCATCGGTGGCGCGCGCCACCCGCAACGCCGCCAAGGTCGCCGCCTCGCATTCCAGCGCCAGATCGGCCAGCACGTTGGCCTGCATCGGCAGTTCCGACATGCGCTGCCCGAAGCCGTTGCGCGTTCCGGCATGGTTGATCGCCAAGGTCAGGGCCTGGCGCATCAGCCCGGCCGACCCGACGGCGAAATCCAGCCGCGTTAGATGCGCGTGCGAGAGGATTTCGCGGATGCCGCGGCCTTCCTCGCCGACCAGCATGGCGCGGGTGCGATCGAACTCGACCTCGCTCGAGGCATTCGAGCGGTTGCCGCATTTGTCCTTCAGCCGCTGCACGAAGACGCGGTTGAAGCTGCCGTCGTCGAGCACGCGCGGCACGAACAGGCAGCTGACGCCCGATTTCGTCTGCGCCAGCGTGTAGAACCCGTCGCAGGTCGGCACCGAGAAGAACCATTTGTGGCCGGTGATCAGATAGATGTCGGCGCGGTCCTCGGCGCCGGCGAATTCCGCCGTGGTCTGGGTCTGGCGCAGATCGGAGCCGCCCTGCTTTTCGGTCATGGCGTAGCCGATCACGGCGGCCTCTTTCTGCTGCAGCGGCAGGCGGCGCTGGTCGTAGGCCGCCGCGATCGTCCGCTCGTGCCACAGCTTGAATTGCGGCCGGTCGGCGAAGCCGGCGGCGGCGGCATAGGCCATGCCGGTCGGGCAGCCGACCCCGTTCTCGACCTGGTTCCACAGATAGCTCAGCACGGCGCGGGCGAAATGGCCGCCCTGCTGCGTCGCCGTCCACGCCAGGCTGTGCACGCCATTGCCGAACGCCAGTGCCATGAGCTGGTGCCAGGCGGGATGGAACTCGACCCAGTCGATGCGGTTGCCGAAACGATCATGCGTCTTCAACTGCGGGCCATGCTCGTTGGCCAGCCGCGCCGCCTCCTGTGCCTGCTCGTCGCCGGCCAGCGCGCCCAGCGTCGTGGCATTTTCGGTGCTCCACGGCGCGTAGCGCTCGACCTGGTCGCGCAGCACGGCATCGTCGGCGAAAGCGTTGTAGCCCGTAGCCGGCCGCGCCTGGTTCAGCACGTGATGGGTCATGGCGTCCTCCGCGGTTTCCTGACGGCGGCGAGCTTCGTCGGCGCGGCGCGCACCATGCGCACGCAGGCGGCGGCAACCTGCTCGGCCAGCGCTTCGATCTCGGCCTTCTGCGGCCGGCCGGCGCGGGCCAGCGGCCGGACCAGCGGCTCCATCATGGCGCCCGTGATGCAGGTCGACAGCACGTCGCTGGGCAGGTCGAGGAACTCGCCGCGCTCGATGCCTTCGTCGATCAGCCGCGCGATCAGCCGCGCCAGCCCGTCGCGATACTGCAGCCGCGCCTCGTCGAGCGCCGGTTCGCAGGGTTCGGCGATCAGCGCGTAGGCCAAACGCGGCTGGCGCGCGGCGCGGCGCACGAACATGGCGACGACGTCGTGCAGGCGCGTGGTGGCGTCGCCGGGCGACTCGATGATGCCGGCGGCGACTTCGGCCTCGCGCTGCGACACCTGCGCCAGGACCTGCACGCACAGATCGACCTTGGAATCAAAATAGCGATAGACCGAACCGGTCGCCAGCCCGGCGCGATCGGCGATCACGGTGATCTGCGCCGCCGCCCAGCCGCCCTCGGCGATCAGATCGCGCGTGCTGCGGATCAGCCGGTTGAGCGTGTCTTCGATCTGCTGCTGGCGCAGGCGGGCGAGAGCCATAGTGAATCCTAATTCAGATACTATGAACCTAGATTCATTGTGCCGACGCGTCAATGACCTGGCAGTCTGAAAACGCAACGCTCGTTCGAGCGTCTCGCGGTTTCCCCTCGCCCTGCTTTGAGGCAAAGTCTGGCCCGTCGCGCGGCTTGGTGCGGCGCGCATTGGGGGAGTAAGTCAACGTGATCAAATCGATTCTCGCCGTGTCCGAAGGCGGTCCGGACGCGGAGATGGCCTTTCGCCTGGCCGGCGATCTGGCGGCGCTGTTCGGCGCCGGCGTCGAGGCGCTGCATTATCCGGCCACCATCCGCAACGTCGCCGCCGGCATGATCGACGGTTTGAGCGGCTCGGTGGTGGGCTGGGACCAGCGCCGGCTGGAAGCGCGGGCCGAAGCCTCGGCGGCGGCTTACAAGGGGCAGCTGGCGCAGCGCGGCGGCATCGGCTACGTCGCCGCCGAGCGTCCCGATCCCGAGGATCTTCTGGCGCGCGCCCGCACCACCGATCTGACGGTGGCCGGCCGCCCCGGCGCCGATCCCGACAACGACCAGCCCGAGACCGTGTCGGTGGCGCTGCACGAATCGGCCTGTCCGGTGATGATCGCGCCGCCCGGCGGCTCTTTCTCCGGCACCGGCGAGGCTGTGATCGCCTGGAACGGCAGCCAGCAGGCCGCGCGCGCGGTGCGCTTCGCGCTGCCGCTGCTGCAGAAGGCGAGTGCGGTGACGGTGGTGGTGGTCGGCGCCGGCGAGAAGCCGGTGGCGACGGCGCGGCTCAAGGACTGGCTGGGGCGTCACGGCATCGCCGTGCAGATCGCCTCGATCGATCCCGGCGCGGTGTCGGCCCGCGCCCGCGGCCGCGCCCTGCTGGGCTTCACGCACGATCGCGGCGCCGGCCTGCTGGTGATGGGCGCCTACGGCCAGGCTTCGATGATGGAGTTCCTCGGCCTCGGTGGCGCCACGGCCAAGGTGATCTCGGCCTGCCGCGTGCCCGTGCTGCTGGCGCACTAGGCAGGATGCGAATCGGCGGCGGCCGTCTGGCTGCCGCCGGTCACTTTTTCAGGTCTCGTTCGGCGGCTCTGATTTCAACGGCGGCGGCGCGCTGCGGCGGGTGAAATACGTCACCGTGTCGGGCGAATTGGAGCCGCCGGTGACGATGAACGACATCGCCTCGTCGAAGGTCCAGTCGGTGTAGGTGATCTGGCGCAGCGGCACGATCTCGATATAGCCCGAGGTCGGGTTGGGCGAGGTCGGCACGTAGACCGCCGCCAGCTCCTCGCCGGTATCGGCGTCGCGCAGCACCTTGGTCACCAGCCCGACCGCCTTCATTTCCGGCGACGGAAAGTCGATCAGTACGACGCGGCGTTCGCCTTCGGGCGTGGTGCCGGCGACGGTGAGGAACTTCTTGGTGGCGCGATAGATCTTGTCGACGAACGGCACGATGCCGATCACCCGCTCGAACATGGCGATCAGCTGGCGGCCGACGACGCGGGTGGCGGCGAAGCCCAGCGCCCAGAGCAGCAGCAGCACCGCGGCGGCGGCCAGCACCGAAACGAAGGTGTCGTTGTCCATCCAGGCGGCGATCAGCGGCTGGTCGGGCGCGATGGCGCGCGCCAGCGACGTCACCAGCGGCCGGCCGATGCGCGAGAGCTGGTCGAACAGGAAATCGAGGATCACCCACGTGATGCCGAGCGGCGCCGCCGTCAGCACGCCGATCAGTATGTAGCCGCCGAACGACTTGATGCGGGTCTTCTGCGGCGGTTTCTCGGTGGTCGGAATGGCGCGGGCTCCGGCGAAGTCGGTGTCTGTCTCTATCCTGCGGTCGGGCGGCGCGCCGATCAACGCCCGCGTTCGAGCGGGTTGCGCGCCCGCCGGATCGCGGCCAAGCTTCGGGCAAATCCGGCGTAAATCGCCGTCACTTCCGGGAGGAATGGCAATGGTTCAGTCTGGTCGCGTCATGCTGGGCAAGATGGACGAGGTGGTGTTCGGCCGGCCGGCCGCCGAGGCGGTAGCCGAGCTGGCCAGGGCCGCCGACGCGCAGCGCGTCTTCCTGATGGTCAGCGGCACGCTGAACCGGGAAACCGACGAGATCGAGAAACTGCGCCGCGCGCTGGGCAACCATTGCGTCGGAACGTTCGACCGCATGCCGCCGCACACGCCGCGTTCGGCGGTGATCGCCGCGGCCGAGCAAGCGCGCGAGGCGAAGGCCGATCTCATCGTCACCCTGGGTGGCGGCTCGATCACCGATGGCGCCAAGGCGGTCCAGCTCTGCCTGTCGAACGACATTCGCACGCCCGAGGATCTCGACCGCATCCGCTGGGTCAGGCAGCCCGACGGCAGCCTGGCGCCGCCGCCGATGAACCCGCCCACGGTGCGCCAGATGTCCGTGCCGACGACGCTGTCGGCCGGCGAATTCTCCGCCATCTCCGGCGTTACCGACGAACGCACCAAGATCAAGGAACTGTTTCGCCATGCCGGAGTCATTCCGCAGGCGGTGGTGCTCGATCCGGTGGTGACGCGTCACACGCCGATGTGGCTATTCCTGTCCACCGGCATCCGCGCCGTCGATCATTGCGTCGAGGGCGTATGCTCGGGCGAGGCCAATCCCTTCGGCGACGCCTCCGCCCTGCACGGCCTGTCGCTGCTGGCGCGCGGCCTGCCGCGGGTGAAAGCCGATCCGAACGACATGGAAGCGCGGCTCGATTGCCAGATCGGTTCGTGGCTGTCGATGGGACCGCTCTCGGGCGGCGTGCCGATGGGCGCCAGCCACGGCATCGGCTACGTGCTGGGCGCGGTGTTCGACATTCCCCACGGCCATACCTCCTGCATCATGCTGCCGGCGGCGATGCGCTGGAACAAGCCGGCCAATGCCGAGCGCCAGGCGCTGGTGGCCGCGGCGATGGGGCATCCCGGCAAGGATGCGGGCGACGTGCTCGACGACTTCATCCGCGGTCTCGGCATGCCGCGCAGCCTGTCTGAAGTGAAGGTCGGCAAGGAGCATTTCGAGCGCATCGCCAAGCAGGCGATGGGCACGCCGTGGATCCCGCGCAATCCGCGGCCGATCCCGACGCCGGCCGAGGTGCTGGAAATTCTGGAACTGGCCGCCTGAGTCGATCTAGGCGTATTCCAGCGCCCGGGCGCGGCTGATGCCGAGCTGCAGCAGCCGTTCGAGCAGATCGGGATAGTCCAGCCCGTCGTGCAGGGCGGCTTCGGCGAATTCCTGCGAGCGGGCGATTTCCGGATTGGGATTGGCTTCGATGAAATACGGCACGCCGTCCGTCGACAGGCGGAAGTCGATGCGCGCGTAGCCGTCGATCGCCAGGGTGCGGCAGATGCGTTTGACGCTGCGCACGATGCGGGCGCTGAGCTCGGGCGACAGACCTTCCGCCGGTCCCTGCAGAATGCCGCGGCGCTCCTGGTAGTCGGTGTCGTGCTTGACCTTCAGGGTCGCGATGCGGCTGGCGCCCTGCGCCATGTTGCCAAAATCGAGCTCCCAGATCGGCAGCACGCGCAAACGGTCGTTGCCCAGAACGCCGACGTAGATTTCGCGCCCGTCGATGTACTGCTCGGCGATGGCGTGCGTGCCGACGCGCTCGTGGATGAAGGCGACGCGCTCGACCAGTTTTTCGTCAGTATCGACGACCGAGGCCTGCGAGATGCCCACCGAGGCGTCCTCGCTCAGGCTCTTGACGATCAGCGGGAAGCTCAGTCGCGAGGGCCGCTTGATCTTGCGCCGCATCGGAAAGACGGCGAAGGCCGGCACCGGGATGCGGTGGTAGGTCAGCAGCTTCTTCGACAGGTCCTTGCCGCGCGCCAGCATCAGGCCGCGCGGATTGCAGCCGGTATAGGGAATGCGCAGCAATTCGAGATAGGAGGCGACGTTCTGGTCGTAGGTGGTCTCGCCATGGAACTGCTCCAGCAGGTTGAACACCACGTGCGGCTTGAATTCCTCGATCGCCTCGCGGATCGGCCGTAGCTCGTGCTGCACGCCCAGCGGCCGTACGTCGTGGCCGATCGAGCGCAGCGTGGTGACGACGTCGTATTCGGTCTTCCAGTTGTTCTGTTCCTGCGCTGTATGGCCATCGAGCGTGTCTGGCGGCATCAGGTCGGGGTGCAGCAGCACCAGCACGCGCCGGCGTCTCATAGCGCGAACCATTTGCGCCGCGATCGACTGTAGATCGCGTGCACGGTCTTGGCGGTCAGCAGCACGGTGAAGTCCATGCGCAGCTTGCGCTCGGGTCCGACGGCGCGCAGCTTCAGCTCGCGGCAGCGGCCGATCATCTCGTCCATCAGCGTGTCGAGCGTCAGCTGATGCTCCCCCGTCCAGCGCGACACGGCCTGGCGGATGCGGGCGCGGTTGTGGCGCAGGAAGGTCGAGGCTGCCGGCGAGCGCGAATGGCGCGGATCGCTGGAGAAGATGCGCAGCAGCTCGCGGTCGTAGGTGGTGGGGAAGTCGAAGGCGTAGGCCGCCTGCTTCTTCTCGTAATGCTCTTCCAGCGTCATCGACAGCTTGCCCAGCGGGTCCACCTTGCGCCGGTTGAACATCACCGGCTTTTCGCCGGCGACTTCATGCATCAGCTCGTCGACGTATTCCAGCTTCTTCATCGCCGGCCAGCCGGCATAGCGCTTGCGCCAGTCGGCGCGCGGGCGCAGCCAGACGGCGAAGGTCTCGGCGAAATCTTCCGCCGGATGGCTCTGCGCGTACCACAGGCGCAAATGCTGCACGTAGTTGCGGCTGGCGGGATTGGGCCGGTAGAAGCTCGGATAGCGTTTCGAGGCCGGCCCGAACAGCTGCTGCCAGCGCCGCCGCCGGTGCAGCTGGTAGGCGTTCTGCACGACGTGCCCGGCCTCGTGGCGAAGGATGCGCATGCACTCGGCGACGGTGCCGCCTTCGACGTCGATCATCTTCTTGCGCTCCAGCCGCGTCAGCCGCGGATGGGCGAGATAGAAGGGGATGGCGATGCCCGGCGCCTCGTCGGGGCTGAACCACTCGTCCGAGACCCAGGCATGCGGCCGGATGCGCAATCCCTTGCGATCCAGCTCGGCATAGAGCTCGTCCATGCGCCGCTCCAGCGCCGAACCCTCGACCGTCACCTTCAGGTCCTTCAAACGCAGCTTGAGCAGTTCGGAATCGGGCAGCTTGGTCCAGGGGAAACGACGGGGCATGGTCCTTTGCGGGGCGGTTTCGGAGGGCAGTCGATACTTGCATGCGAGGCCCCGAGGGACAACCCGCCGGGCCCCGTGAAAACGCCCGGAATCGTCGCCGGTTCCGTCCGGCTCTTACAGGGAGACCACCACTCTGGTCTGCGACACCACGTTGGGACCGAACTCGTACCAGCCCCGCATGGCGGCGAATTCCTGCGTTTCCACCGCCTCCGGTCCGGCCAGCTCGTAGACCGTGGTGTAGAGCTTCCTGTCGCTGCGCCGCCGTTCGCCGCGATCGAATTCGGCGATCGGCCCGGAACCGACATAGCGCCGGCCGCTCAGCACGCCCGGGCAGGCCAGGGCGTCGGGCAGATGGACCTCGTCGTACCATTTGTTCCAGGCGGCCTCGACCGTGGGGTCGACTTCGGCGGTGACGATCAGCAGGCATGCGGCGGCCATGTTTCCTCCCTTCCGGGGCTTCTCGATGGCTCGGGAACCCCGGTTCCTCTGCGACGCTTACCCAGAATGGCACAGGAGGTCGCATGGGCAAGAAAGCGATAGCGCTCGCCGGCGTGGGCGCTGCGGTCACCGTCGCCGCCGTCGTGGTGGGCGTGCGGGCATCCTCGCCCGATTCCTGGGACAAGTTCCGCGCCCAGCTGGTGCAGGCGTGCATCGCTGAAGCGCAGCTGCCGCGCCCGCGGATCGTCGTGGCGCCCGAAGGCACGACCAGCTACGGCGTGGCGCTGCTGACCAGCGATGCGGTCGCCAACGAGCCGCAGAAGACGGTGGTCTGCATCATGCGCAAGACGCCGACCGGCCTCGAAGGCGTCGAGGTGACGCCGCCCGCCACCGAGTGGATCGCCATCAAGTAGTCCGCTCCCTAGCCTCGATGCCGCCAGCAAAAGCTGGCGGCGCGTGCGCGCACGGCCAATTATAGTCTCCACGAAAAAAGCCCGCGTCTTTCGCAGGGCGAGAGGGAGAGTATTGGGCCATGAGCGTTTCGATTCGCAGGATTCTGATCGCCAATCGCGGCGAGATCGCCATTCGCATCGCGCGCACTGCCGCCGACATGGGCATCGAAACCGTTTCCGTCCATTCCCAGGACGACGCCGCTTCCCTGCACACGCGCAAGACCGAT
>JBDZUM010000222.1:0-2213 GCA_040255215.1 Rhodospirillaceae bacterium | reverse complement strand
CGAGGTGGTCCGACAGCGCCTGGTTGCCCGCATCGATCGCGCGGAACGTCATCGCGGCACTGGCCGCATGCAGCTCGCCCGAGAGGCTGCGCAGCGAGGCCTGCGCCGCCTCGATCGAGGGTGCGCGCTGGAATTGCCCCGCCGCGCGCAGGAAATCGCTGGAGACACCCGCCAGCGCATCCGTCGAGATGCGATCGTTCAGTTGCTCGAACGCCCCCTGCACGCGCTCGGCGGCATTCATCGACGCCGGCGTGTAGCCGATGCCGCCCCCTGCCGCCGCGGTCGTGATGTCCAGGCCCGTCGTGTCGAGCCAGACGCTGTTGGCGTCGTAGTTGATCGTGTTCGACACGAAGACCACGCCCGGCGCCTTCGCCAGCTGGTCGAACGTGCCGTTGATTCCGCCCGCGGCGGTGAGCACTTCGGTGTGGTCATTGGGAATGAACGAGGAACTGGCCCCGTTGACTTCCAGCGTGCCCGCGAGGCTCGCGGCTCCGTCGACGACCAGTTTGCCGCCAAGCTCGATCGAGAGAGTGCCGCTCGCCGCCTGCGTGTAGTCGCCCCCGACATGCGCATCGCCCCCGGCGACGACCGCCCTGCCATGGTTCGCGACATCGCCGGCAATGTCGCCCATGCCTATGTTTCCCTCGAAATGGCCGAACCGTCCGCCAAGGCTGCCTTCGGTACCCACGACGGCATCGCCCGCCAGGCTGACCGGCAGCAGCGTGCCGCGGTCGATGCTGGTAACCCCGGTGTACGTGCTGGGCGTCCACAACGCCAGGCTGCCGGTCCCGTCCTTGACGAGCGCGCCGCTCCCCGAAATGCCGGCGTAGGTCGACAGGGGCAGGTCGCCGTCGAACACGAGCGTGCCGTTGTTGGTGATGGCGCCCGCTCCCAGCGATGGCAAGCTGGAAGATGCGTCCGCCGTGCTGAACCGGAGCGTACCTTCTTCGATCACGACCGAAGCCATATTGATCCGGTCGCTCGTCAGGGTCAGGGTGCCGACACCCGCTTTGACCATTGATGCAGGCGCGCTCGTACCGTACAGGTACACGTCGGAAGCGATATCGTCGCTGCGGTCGAACACCAGGGTGCCGCCGGAGAAGACGTAGATCGTGGTGGCGCCCACCAAGGCACCGCTGGTTCCGCCATCCCCGATCTGCAGCGTGCCGTCATCGATCGCCACCCAGGAAGCCGGAACTTCCTTGTCGATGATCCAGGCACCGGCACCGCCCTTCTGCAACTCGCCCGCGAGGGTCGTCGAACCCGTCACCGCCTGCGAGTAGCGTTGGGTCGTTCCCGCCCCGCCACCCAGGGAAAGGATCGACGATTGTTTCCCGCCGAGATCGAGATCGCCCTGGATCGAGCTCCCGGCGTACAACTGCACCCAATGGGCGTCGTCACCCCACAGCTTGACGTTGCCGATGATGGTGCCTTCATTCACCAGTTGCCGGCTGAACGGGCCGGGCAAGGTGTTGCCCTCCGTGGAGCCGGCGAAGATCGCGCACTTAACGCCCGGGCCGCACTTGTCGCCGGTGCCCGTGGCCTCGATGACCGCGCCAGCCTCGTTGTAGACCACTCCGCCGTGCGCCATGTAGATCGCGGTTTTCCCGCCGCGGATCGCGCCGCCCGCACGGTTCGTGACGACGGATTCATTGGTCTTGACTTCCACGGCGACGTCGACGCTGCCGCCGATCCTTCCCTGGTTGTCCAGATCCGCGCCAGCATCGAGTACGACGGGGCGGGTAATCGTCTGGCCGCTCGCGACCGCAAGGTCAGTGCTGACCACCATCGGTGAGGTATCGACGACCGGAGGCGGCGGCGTGGGCTTGACGTTGGAACCGCCGCCACCTCCGCCACCGCATGCGCTCATTCCCAGCGCGACGACCACGGCCAGCGCCATGGCGCCCGGCCTCGGCCCGCGCCTGCGATCTCCCCTGGACGCCGCCAGCGCGGCATCCAACGCCCAATGATTCGGCATTGCCTTCCCCCATTGCGTTTTTGTCGAGGTGGCGATCCGTATTGGGCGCCGGATCGCCATGCGCTGCCGTCCCCACGGCAGCTGCGCGAGGATAGCGCAAAAAAAAAAAGAGCCCCGCGAACGGCGGGGCTCTTTCCTGGCGGCGGGCCGAATGCCGCCGCCTGAACGCTTCAGCTTGCTGCGATCAGAAGCGGTACTGCGCCGACACGCCCAGCAGGTCCGCGTGGCCGGTGAA
>JBDZUM010000129.1:0-10995 GCA_040255215.1 Rhodospirillaceae bacterium | reverse complement strand
TGATCTTCATCGACGACCAGGGCAAGATCATCTCCATCGCCGCCAACACCAAGCCAATGTCGACCGACACGATACTGTCGGGCGGTCAGGCGCTCGGCGTGCTCGAGATCGCCGGCGGCAGCGCCAGGCTGCTGGGCATCAAGCCGGGCGACACGGTGGTGCACTCGATGTTCGGGAACCGGTAGGGGGAGAAGACCCCCTCACCTTAATCCTCTCCCCGGTGGGGAGAGGAGACATGAGGAAGACGAGGCGACGCTTTCCTGCACTCTCCCCGGTGGGGAGAGGAGACCCGAGTCTTCGCTCCTCTCCCCAACGGGGAGAGGCAGGGTGAGGGGGGCTTGGGAGAAAGAGTCCGAGCGCAGCGAGGGCCGCTTAACGCTTGCGGGCTATCGTCAGGCCGTCGCCGGTCGGGATGAGGGCGAGGTCGATGCGGTTGTCGTCGCGCAGCTTGAGGTTCAGCTCGCGGATCGCCACGGTGTCGTCGTCGGTCTTGCTCGGGTCGATCACCGAGCCGCCCCACAGCACGTTGTCGATCAGGATCAGCCCGCCCTTGCGCAGCAGCAGCAGGCAGGCCTCGTAGTAGCGCTCGTAATTGGCCTTGTCGGCGTCGATGAAGGCGAGATCGAAGGTGCCGTTCTCGCCATCGCCCAGCAGGCGATAGAGCGTGTCGATGGCGGGGCCGAGGCGCAATTCGATGCGGTCCTCGAGCCCGGCCTCGCGCCAGTAGCGGCGGGCGATGTCGGTCCATTCGGCCGACATGTCGCAGGCGATCAGCTTGCCGTCGGCCGGCAGCGCTTCGGCCATGGAGAGGGCGGAATAGCCGGTGAAGGTGCCGATCTCGACGATGCGGCGGGCGGCGATCGACTTCACCAGCAGCGCCATGAGCTGGCCCTGGTCGGGGCCGATCTGCATGCCGCCGGCGGTGAGTTTGGCCGTCTCCTCGCGCAGCCGGCGCTTGAGGTCGGAATCGCGCAGCCAGGTGGCCAGGGTGTAGTCGTAGAGCTTCTGATTGTTCAGCGTCGGCGTGCGCGCCATGGGGGATACTCCGGAAAGCGGGAGCGCATCTTGGCGCAGCCGCCGCCCGGCTCCAAGTGCCGCGCAAGCCCCGGAAATTCGGCCGCGTTGCGCGCTTTGGCGGCTTCGTATAGGTAAGGGGGCCCGCGCGGGACCGGCAGCCGGTTTCGCTGGCGGCGGGGCGTAGCGCAGCCCGGTAGCGCGCCTGCTTTGGGAGCAGGATGTCGGGGGTTCAAATCCCTCCGCCCCGACCAGCGAAGCGGGCAGAAGAGACGAGACGTTGTCGCGGGGATCGCAGGACATGCAGGCACGCATCTTCAGGCCGACCAAGACGGCCATGCAGTCGGGAACGGCCAAGACCAAGGACTGGCTGCTGGAATACGAGCCGCCGCCCCGGACCATTGATCCGCTGATGGGCTGGACCAGCTCGCTCGATACGCGCGGCCAGATCCGCATGAGCTTCGACACCAGGGAGGAGGCGATCGCCTATGCCGAGAAGCACGGCATCCTCTACACGGTGATCGAGCCGCAGGAACGCACGGTCAAGCCCAAGGCCTACGCCGACAATTTCGCCTTCAACAGAAAGACGCGCTGGACGCATTGAGGGTCGCAAGACTCTGGAGAATGCGTCCGGCGGAAACGACAGGCCCGGCCTTTTGGCGCCGGCGGCCCTGGCGTGGCATTATTATTGGTCGACAGAATTCCCGTTCGCACGGGGCGCCCGTAGCTCAGCTGGACTAGAGCAACCGCCTTCTAAGCGGTAGGTCGCTGGTTCGAATCCAGCCGGGCGTGCCATTACTCGTTCTGCTTCAACTCGTACCTTCGCTCTCGTCGGCGAAATGCCTCGGCCCCGCCCTCTAGAATTCGGCAGACGTGATCACGAATTCCGACTCCATTTTCAACCGTCTCGAGAGCGCCGGCCAAATAGCTAAAGCTAGGGAGTCCCTCTGTTCGAAGTTCGTTTGCTGAAACAACAACCTGCTCAGAGTCTGTATTTACGACCAAATTCGGATTGTGTGTAATAAGAATTATTTGCCTTCTGTTCTTGGCTTGTTTGAAATACGGCGCGAGCATTGAATAGATCGATTCGTTATCAAGATTGTCGTCAGGCTGGTCAACAATAAGTGGTCGCGTATCGGCCGTATCCATTCCTAAGTACAGAATCAACAAAACTGTTCCCTTCGTGCCTGGCGACAGCTTTGCTAGCTCAGTTCCATTGTATTTCAAGCTGTACGTAAGGCGGATATGCCCAACCTCAAAAAGCCATTTGTAGATATCTCCGATTCCTATTCCGGCACGACGAAAGTTTGGTGAAAGTCCATCAGCATTGAAGCCGGCAAGGAAAGTTTCCATCGCAGGGCGAATTCGATCTGGATTGCCGGACATCCAAGCGGGCAGTAGAATTTCCGCTGCAGCATTGGCAATACCATCAAACGACTCATACGGAAGCTTCTTTCGTTGGTCGAAGAGGGTCATTCCTCGTTGAAGCCAGGTAACAATATCTGCTTGCCAGCGAATAGAGAACTCAAGCTTCTGCTCATGAATCGTCGCGTCTCTGCTTTTGAGTTTTGCGGAGATCGGAGCATAGAGTGATTCCAAAATACTCTGTTCATCACAGAGACATTGAAATACTCCTACGTACGCGGCGTATCGCTCCTCTCGCGCAGCCTTTCTTCGTAGCGACTCTGGTCCAACAATGTGCGCGATTTCATCAGCTATTCTTCTAATTTCAACTTCAATGGTTGAAAGTCTCTCTTGAACGATCTTGAGTTTCTCACGAAGAGCCCTGTCCTCCGTCTCCTCTTGAACCAACGCCGTTAGTTCGGCGCGCAATTGCAAAAGCGTACCGGGCTTGGGGGCTTCCCGTGAGCCTTGAAGTTCGTCGAGATGTTCTGTGAGAGTCCGTTCTATTCTCTCCAGCATCTGTTCCGGTGCACTTGCAAAGGCCGGAATAAACTGCTGCTGCTCGGTGGCAGGAATGCCGAGATCATTCAAAAGGGGCCCGATTTCATAGGCGAACCGGCTGATCTGGGATTTGAGTTCGTCCAACCGCGAGCGAACGTCAGATACCTTCTGTAGTTGTTGCTTCTGAGACCCAATCTTGTGCTCCAAATCCCGAAGAACTTCTCTCCGTTCTGATAGCCGCTTTCTACGTTCTTCCTCGGCGGTGCTGGTGGCTTCTGGAATTTGGGCTTGAAGATTGGCCTTCTCTTCCTCTAGTGCGCTAATTCGCTTCTTCTTGTCGCCGACCGATGCTTCGTTATCTCGTAGTGCGATCTCTTCGTCGATGATGCGTATCAGATTCTCTCTGAGGCGACCAATTCGGATGTGCGTTTCTTTTGTTCGGATGGTGCGAAGTTCTCGAAAGGTCGAGGCGTTGAGTGTGTCAGTGTTGTCCAGGTTCTCGAATATCACATTCTCGATCTCGTCGATTAGGTGCTGGCCAAGAAGATCGCCAGAGCACAAATCTTCGACAAAACGCTGCGATAGGTAGCGTACCTCTTGGTTCATCTCGGTTGGAGTGCCCACAATGGCGCGCGAGCTGGATCGATCGCCCCAAATAAGCTCGACGTTCATTCCTTTGATATGTGTACCAGCTCTATGGAGAAAGCTGGCTGGATCACGGCCGTCCGTACTGCCTGCGGCCAACGCAATTAGTTCGGCGACGGCAGATTTTCCGGATCCTTTAGGGCCGATTATTGAGATGAGATTTGCGTTGATCGGAAGCTCAATGTCATCGAACCAGCCGCTTGAGTTGCTAAGCCTCAGAGTTGATATTACTCGCGAACTATCATGGAAGTTTGGTGGGGTAGGACCGATGTGAACTCTGCCAGCGGGCTCGTGCAGGACTTGACGCAGGCCATTAAATGTCAGATCAGCTTTGATCCAGCAGAACCGATCCTTGTCCGGTTTAAATAGTCTTTCCAAGGAGTGAGCGTCGGAACCGTGGATGCACGGTTTTGGACCATGAAGTCTGCGCATTGCCTCATGCTGTTCATCGGTTCCTTGCCCTAGCCAGAATTCGATTTCGGCATCCCGACCAGAAAGAATAATGTCAGAAAAGCGCGTAATCTCAGATCGCAAGGCGGCCCAGCCGCCGTCTTGATAGAAGCCGGAGAGACCATCGGTCCCTGCAGAGACCGCCACCAAAGTGTTTGCCTTTAGCCAGCCTTCATTAACGAACCAGTCGCGAAAGGCCGAGAAATCCACCTTGAATTGTTGAGCGCCGATCTTTAGCGCTGCTTCGCCATCTACTGTGCCTGGGCTAAAGGCCTGTCCGAGAGCCGTCAATTGTTCAGGCACGCACGAATACCTGTTCCCCTGATAAACCCAAACCAAGCGGCCTAGCGCCTCGACAATCTTTCGTTCGTGATGAGGATCGTCCGGCGAAACGATCAAGTGAATATTTATCGCAGTTGAGCGGTCGGTCGGAGGCGCAATCCGGAACTCGAGGTTTGGGACTAGCAGGGAAATATTCTGGATTCGGCCCTCTCTTTGCGCTCTTAGCAATCGAGAGTAATTCCGAAGCAACATGTAGTCGGTAATGCCCAATACTTTGACATCAGTGTTGCATTCGATAGCGTCTAAATATTCATCCCAACTTCCGAATTGATCATTGAACAAAGTCCCGGGTGTGTCGATATGCAAATCCCACCGCCGCCATTCCGATCCTGCTGATTTCATGATCTTTCCAATCTACTTTAGATCGAATGCCTTCAACGATACTCTAATGTATGTTGGATGAAAAATGCTGAAGCAACAACGCGCCGATGCGCTGGCTAGTTTTATTGACGAGCCAATCTGCCCGGTCTGTCTGGGCGGTTGTGAGCATGGGCCGTATGTTTGCGAAATTGTAGCGCGAGCGATGATCGCCGCAAGTGAAGTGAATTTAATCGAGACAAGTTATTGGAACCGAGTTAGGCCGGATCAGCCTCACTGCGAAAACGGAAATTTTGGATCGGCAGCGAGCGTCATCGATGGCCAGTTTTTCCCTTGGCGGTTCTGCCATTTATCTGCTCGACAGTGAGTGTCCGATTGCTCGTCCGCTTGAGCATCCCGAATGCATCAGAAATCCGTCCGGCCGTCTTTGCAGCTCTGATCTCGATACGTCCATGCGGCAGTTTCACGATCTCGATCTTCCCGCCCGGTTCGACGTCGAGATGCTGCAGCAATTCTTTGCACAGCGTGATCCTTCCTCTCGCATCTACGACAAGCGTTGCCATAGCTAACTCCTACCCCACCGGCTCCGTGACGCACGGCATGACGTCGACCCCGTCCCCGGGGAAGATCGAGAAATGCGGGTGGTTCTCGAACAGGCGGGCGGCGGCTTCGGCTGATTCCGCCTCGACGATCAGGTAGCCGCAGAACGGGTTTGTCGCGGGCGCGATGCCGTCTTTGGTCACACGCGTCGTCCTGCCGACCATGCCGCCGGCATCGACGATCGCGACGGCGTTCCTGGTCTGCCATTCGGTCCATTGCTTGAGGCCGCGCGCGTCGATCGCGTCCTGCTCTGCTTTCGGCAGGCGACGGAAGCGCGCGACGGCGTCGGGCGGCATGGTGTAGACGGCGAGGAAGCGGGGCATGAGCGAGATCCCTACGCGGCGACGATCTCGATCCTGAGCGGCGCGCCGCCGGCGGCGATGGCGAGCAGGCGGTCGACGTTGGGATGCGCGCCGGGGCGGTTGCGGGCGTCTGCCGTGTGCTCGGCGAAGACCAGCAGGCCGTGTTCGGCCGCCTTCGCATCCAGCGCGCCGAAGGCCTGGCCGAGATACTGGTAGACGGCGAGCGAGCCCTGCTTGCCGGGCTGGTTCTCGATGCTGGCGACTATTGCACCCTTGGAGTCGATCAGGTCGATGCGCCGCACGCCGTCGATGGGCGGCATCTGCTGCAGGTTTTCCTTGAAGGTCGGTTTGGGTTGGATGGTTGGCGGCATGTCGCGAACTCCGATCTCGTTGCGCGTGGTCCTATAGCATTTGATACTGTTTTGGTCAGCGGGGCCTGATTTTCGGGGGCGGGGGAGCATGAGCGGACCGGTTGCATCGGGGCGGCCCTACTGGCTGGTGCTGTTTTTCGTGCCGGCGCTGATCTGGCTGGCGGCGTTCGTCGGGTTCGACGGGGCGACGGCCGGTCTGGCGGGGGCGTGCGAGGGGGCGCTGTCGTTCCTGCCGGGCTGCGGCGCGCTCGACGGGCGGCAGAGCAGCGTGACGCAGGCGCCGCGAGATTTCCTGGCGGCATCCTACGTGGTCATTCTCGGCGCGACGGCGATAGCGCTGGTGCTGGCGGCAGTCATGGCGATCATCGCCAGGCTGGGCGGGCACGTGGCCGAGCCGCCGCGCGAGCGCTGGATGTTCTGGGCGGCGATCGTCGGGATCGTCGTGCTGCTGCTGGTGCTGCCGCCCAAGCCGGCGCTGCGCATTCCCAGCGCCAGCGCGGTCAGCCTGATGTTCTGCCTGCTGGGCGGGGTGGCGGCGTTGCTGGTCTATCTCAAACTGACGCAGCTTCTGACGCGCGGGCGACAGCGCGGCGGCGGACCGGGGGTGACGCCACCGGGAATGAAACCGCCCAGCGTGCCGCCAGTGATGCGGCAATAGAGGATCGGGCATGGCGAGGATCGTCATTCTGGGGGCAACGGGCGTGGTCGGGCGCGAGGCGCTGCGGCTGGCGCTGGCGGATGTGCGGGTGACGCAGGTGGTGGCGCCGACGCGGCGGGCACTGGCGATCGATCATCCGAAGCTGGAGAACCCGGTGGTCGATTTCGGCAGGCTGCCGGCGGACGCTTCGTGGTGGCGTTGCGAGGGGGCGATCTGCGCGCTGGGCACGACGATGAAAAAGGCCGGCTCGCGCGAGGCCTTCCGCAAGGTCGATTTCGATGCCGTGCTGCAAGGCGCGCAGGCCGTGCGGCGGCACGGGGCGCGGGGTTTCGCGCTGGTGACGGCCGCGGGATCGAACGCGCGCTCGCCGGTGTTCTATTCGCGCGTCAAGGGCGAGATCGAACAGGCGGTGCGCGATCTGGGCTTCGTCTCGCTGACCATCGCGCGGCCAAGCTTCATCGGCGGCGCGCGCGAGGAGCGGCGGCCGGCGGAACGGGCGTTCCTCGCCTTGCTGCGGGCGGTCGATCCGGTGCTTCCGCGGTCGATGAAGATGAACCCCGCACCGGTCATCGCCGCCGCACTGCTCGAGGCCGTGCTGGCGGCGACGCCGGGGGTGCGGGTGATCAGGTCGGGGGAGCTGGCGGGGTAGCGCTCCTCATCCTTCGACGGGCTCAGGATGAGGGGGCTATCCCTTGATGAAGGCCAGCAGGTCGGCGTTGAAGAGGTCGGGGTGGGTCTGCGCCAGGCCGTGGCTGAGGCCGGGATAGATCTTCAACGTGCCCTGCTTGAGCAGCTTCGCCGACAGTTTGGCCGAGGCCTCGATGGGCACGATCTGGTCGTCGTCGCCGTGGGCGACGAGGACAGGAATGTCGATCTTCTTCAGGTCTTCGGTGAAGTCGGTCTCGGAGAACTGCTCGATGCAGTCCCAGGCGGGCTTGATGCCGGCCATCATGCCCTGCAGCCAGAACGAGTCGCGCAGACCCTGCGACTCCGTCGCGCCGTCGCGGTTGAAGCCGTAGAAGGGCGTGGTCAGGTCGCGGAAGAACTGCGAGCGGTCCTTCTCGACGCCGGCGCGGATGCCGTCGAAGGCTTCCTTCGGCGTGCCGTTGGGATTGTTCGCCGTCTTCAGCATCAAGGGCGGCACGGCGCCAAGCAGCACGGCCTTGGCGACGCGCTTGGTGCCGTGGCGGCCGAGATAGCGGGTGACTTCGCCGCCGCCGGTCGAATGGCCGACCATGATCGCGTCCTTGAGGTCGAGATGGTCCATCAGGGCGGCGAGATCGTCGGCGTAGGTGTCCATGTGGTTGCCGGTCCAGGTCTGGTCGGAACGGCCATGGCCGCGCCGGTCATGGGCGATGACGCGATAGCCCTGGCGGCCGAGGAACAGCATCTGCGCGTCCCAGGCGTCGGCCGAGAGCGGCCAGCCATGCGAGAACACGACGGGGCGGCCCTTGCCCCAGTCTCGATAGAAAATCTTCGTGCCGTCCTTCGCGCTGACAAAAGCCATACTCGCCTCCGGGGTATCTGGAACGCTCCCGTCGCGATGCTAGCGCGGCCCTGCCGGCAATGGCGTGACAATCTTTCGCTCGCTGCGGCGGATTGCCTCCGGCGTCGTTTTGCGCGGCGGCGCCGCCGGTCGAGATTCCTATATCTTCGGCGGATCGACTGCGGAGACTTGCCATGGAACAGGACCAGACCAACGAGCGTCGGGCGCGGATCGTCGCCGACATTCAGGCGGAGACCGGCATCGACGAGGCGATGATCGAGCGGCTGGTGCGCGGCTTCTATGCGCGGGTGCGCGAGGACGCAATGATCGGACCGATCTTCGCTGCGCGCATCGCCGACTGGGAGCCGCATCTGCAGCGCATGTTCGCCTTCTGGTCGGGCGTGGTGCTGATGAGCGGGCGCTATCACGGCCAGCCGATGCGCAAGCACCTGCCATTGCCGATCGATTCGCGGCATTTCGACCGCTGGCTGGAACTGTTCGGCGAGACGGCGCGCGAGCTGTGCCCGCCCAAGGCGGCGGCGCTGTTCGTCGAACGCGCGCAGCGCATCGCCGAAAGCCTCGAACTCGGCATCGCCATCGCCGGCGGCCGGCTGCCGGAGAAGGGCCAGCGGCTGATCCGGCCGGAACTGGATGCGACAGGCGAGGCAGGAAGATGAGCGCCGCCGCACCGGGCGCGCTGCCGCCGGGGCTGCGAGCCTATCGGCGCACGCCAACCTTCGACCAGGGCACGCTGCCCGCCGCCTTGCGCCGGCAGCACCAGACCAAGGCAGGCGTCTGGGGGCTGATCCATGTGCTGGAGGGACGGCTGCGCTATCGCACTTTCGATCCCGACAGCGAGACGGTTCTGACGCCGCAAGTGCGGGGCGTGGTCCGGCCGCAGCAATTGCACGAGGTCGAACCGCTCGGTTCGATGCGGATGTTCGTCGAATTCCACGCCGCGCCCGAGGATATTCCCGGGCGTTGACGCTCCCGCCACCGGCCGCTTGACCCTCCACCCGGTGGAGCCTTTAAAGGGAGGGTCATGGCAGGGCGAAGCTACACGATCGGCCAGGTATCGCGTCTCTCCGGCATTTCGGTGCGGCGACTGCGATTCTATGCCGACGAAGGGCTGTTGCCGCCTGCCGGGCGAACGGAAAGCGGCTATCGCGTCTTCTCCGACGAGGATCTGGTTCGCATCGGGCTGATCCGCGCCCTGCGCGAGGCGGGTATCGGACTGGCGGCGATCCGTGCCGTGCTGGCCGAGCGGTCCTCGATCCGGGACGTGCTCGACCTGCGGCTGGAGGAAATAGAGACCCAGATCGCCTCGCAACGTCGCCTTGCGGCGGCGTTGCGGGTCGCGCTCCGTTCGCCTGCGCCCACCAACGACGATCTCAGGAGAGTGTGGACCATGGCAAACCTATCGATCAGCGAACGCCGCGGCGTTCTCGAGCGGTTCTTCGACAAGGTGGCGGACGATCCGCGCATCTCGGCCAAATGGAAGGGCTGGATGCTGGAGATGAGCGAGCTCGATCTGTCCGAGCAGCCGACCACGGAACAGGTCGACGCCTGGATCGAACTGCAGGCGCTGATGGCCGACCCGGCCTTCATCGAGAGCTTGCGCGAGAACGCCAGGGACAACAACATGCGCGGGCTGGACATGAAGATATGGCAGGACGTTCAGGACTCGCTGCTCGCCAAGGCCAAGGCGGCCGTGGCGCGCGGCGACAGTCCGACGTCGGCCGCCGGCGTCGAAGCGGGAGAGGAATATCTGGCTGGCTGGGCCAGGGCGACGGGCGTCGAGCCGGATGCGGCATTCCGCGAGACCATGCGCCGGCGAACCCATGTCCACAAACCCAACATGAAGAAGTACTGGCATCTGATCGAGGTGCTGGGCGGGCTGAAGAATCTGCGCCAGCGACGCCAGGAGAGCTGGGACAACAAGGCCGAATGGCAATGGCTCGGCCAGTGCTGGGGCGAGCGGTTGACGCAGAGCTAGGACACAGGCCGCTTTCCGGCGGCGGTGGATAGATGTTGGCTTGAGTCGGGCGGTGCGGGGCACTACGGTGCCCGCACAGGCCCGGCCCGGGCCTCCCCCCTCCATCGGGGAAGCAGGCGACATGCGGGGCGTTCGTATCCAGCGAACCGGAATCGGCCGAGCCAGCGCATGCGGAGGGATTGCGAACGCCGCTCGCCCGAGGAGGTATTCGCGATGAAGCTTTCCGTTCCCGTTTTCAAGCTCAAGCGCCGCGCCCGCATTCTGGCGCGCCAGGCGCAGATGCCGCTGCATGCCGCGCTCGACAAGGTCGCGCGCGAGGAAGGATTTCGCGGCTGGAGCCATCTGTCTGCCGCGCTTGACGGTCATCGCCCGGGGCAGGCGGTGCTGGCGCAGCTCGAACCGGGCGATCTGGTGCTGCTGGGCGCCCGGCCGGGACAGGGCAAGACGCTGCTGGGCCTGGAGATCGCTGTTGCCGCCGCGCGCACCGGCCGGCCTGGGCTTTTCTTCACGCTCGAATACAACCAGACGGACGTGATCGATCGTCTGCGCGCGCTGGGCGTCGATCCGGCGCGGCTCGGCAGTTTCTTCGTTCTCACGTCGGACGACATCAGCGCCGATCATGTGATCGCGCGGTTGCGGACGGCGCCGCGAGGCGCGGTGGCGGTGATCGACTACCTGCAGCTGCTCGACCAGAAGCGGCGCAATCCCGAGCTGGGAATCCAGATTCGGGCGCTGAAGGAATTCGCCGCCGTTTCAGGCGCGATCGTGGTGCTGATCTCGCAGATCGATCGCGGCTTCGATCTCAAGAGCAAGAAGCTGCCCGAGCTGTCGGACGTGCGGCTGCCCAACCCGCTCGATCTGTCGCTGTTCAGCAAGACCTGTTTCCTGCACGACGGCGAGATGCGGCT
>JBDZUM010000128.1:0-11006 GCA_040255215.1 Rhodospirillaceae bacterium | reverse complement strand
TGTCGGAGGTCTGGATGTCGTTCATTCCGCGTCGATCCCGCGGCCGGGCGCGGTATTTCCATTGTACAACCAAGCGGCAAACCCGCGGGAGGGTTTTGGTTCCCGCTTCGGAGAGGGAAAAAGTGGCAGGTTACCGCGTTTTGGAAGGGTGGGGCCGCGCATCGCGAGTGTTGCGGTAGGCCTTCAAAATCGTCATCGGCTAAACTGACGACTACAAGCGGATGCGCGACCAGGCGTTGCGGTAGGCCCTCAAATCGTCATCGGCTAAACTCGGCCTCGCCAGCGTGCGCTCCAGTCGACAGTTGCGGTAGGCCCTCAAATCGTCATCGGCTAAACTCACGCCAACCATCACGAGAACCCGCGCGCCGTTGCGGTAGGCCCTCAAATCGTCATCGGCTAAACTGCGTATTCGGTGGCACAGGCCGCATCGAATGTTGCGGTAGGCCCTCAAATCGTCATCGGCTAAACTCGACAGATGGCGCGCACCGTCACTGCCGGTGTTGCGGTAGGCCCTCAAATCGTCATCGGCTAAACTATGACGCCGCGGCTCTACATTCCGGTTGGTGTTGCGGTAGGCCCTCAAATCGTCATCGGCTAAACTCATCCAGCGCGGCGCCGTGGCGCAGCTGTCGTTGCGGTAGGCCCTCAAATCGTCATCGGCTAAACTCGTCGTGAATCGGGCGCGGTGATTTCCGAAGTTGCGGTAGGCCCTCAAATCGTCATCGGCTAAACTGCCGCCCAGCGCCTTGATGAAATCCTTATGGTTGCGGTAGGCCCTCAAATCGTCATCGGCTAAACTCAGCGACATCACCTCGTTCATGACGAAGGCGTTGCGGTAGGCCCTCAAATCGTCATCGGCTAAACTCAGTTCGGTGTTCAGAAGCAAGTCCAACTCGTTGCGGTAGGCCCTCAAATCGTCATCGGCTAAACTGAAGGGCGATCTGTCCGCCGGCGTCACCTAGTTGCGGTAGGCCCTCAAATCGTCATCGGCTAAACTATCCTCACTCTCCTTCCGCTGTCGGGGTTAGTTGCGGTAGGCCCTCAAATCGTCATCGGCTAAACTGGGACTTGGTCCAACCCTCTGGAAACAGAGGGTTTTTTCTTCCCGTGTTCACATGGAACACCACCAATTTCTCGCTAGAGCAGCACATACTGGTCCGGATTTCTCCGCTCCCGTTCCCGTTTTCTTCCGTCGTAACAGGTCATCGTCTCGTACTGCCGGTCGGTGATGCTCATGATATGCACCTTGCCGGTTTCCGGCACCTTGTGGGCGATCCGCCGATTGTACGTCTCGGCCTGCTCCTTGCCGGCGCAGAACCGCATATAGACGGAAAATTGCGACATCTCGAACCCCTGATCGAGCAGGAACTTGCGGAATTTCGTGGCGACCCGGCGCTCCTTCTTGGTCAGCACCGGCAGGTCGAACAGCACCACCATCCACATCAGCCGATACCCGCTCAGCATTTCCGTTCACCCCGGCAGGGGCAGTTCCAGCGGCAGCGGCGCGATCGGCAGATCGAGCCTCGGGCTGCCGCTCTCGTAGGCCTGCGCCAGGGAGGTCGCCAGCCGCTCCAGGCAGCCCCAGACCGGCGTCGTGCCCCGCTCGGTGCGCATGTCGAGCTGCGTCACCAGCGCCAGGCTGCGCTTCGTATCGCGGTCGACATCGGCATGGCCTTGTTCGACCAGCCGCACCACCATGAGATCGACCATCGGCCGGAACGGCTCCATCAGATCGTCGACCAGCGCCATGTCCTCGCCGAGATGGTGGATGCCGATGCCGGGATGCAGCCCGGCTGACGTCACCGCCCGCGCCGTTGCCGCCCGCAGCACCGTGTAGCCGTAGTTCAGCAGCGCGTTGGCGCCGCCGGCCTCGCGGTCGCGCCGGAATTCTTCGCCCATCAGCAGGGGCCAGTAGCGCCGCGCCGCCTGCGCCTCGATGTTCCCGGGATCGCCCGAGCCGACCTTGTGCGCCAGCAGCGCGAAGGCATTGCCGCCCTTGCCAGTCGCTTCCAGCACTGCGCCCTGCTGCACGATTTTGGCCCTGACGATTGCCTGCCACAGCCGCTTGCCCAGTGGCCTCGTTGCGGCGATCTGCGCCCGCATCCGGCCGCCCTGCGCATGATGGCCAACCACGGGCCACAGCCACGCCGCCGGACGGTGGTTGCGGCCGCACAGCACCACCCCGGCGCCGCGCTCGGCCAATGTCACCAGCAGATGGTTCGACCAGGTGATGCCGTGCGCATTGGCCAGCACCACGCCGATATCGTCCAGCGGCACGCGGCCGATCTCCTCGCCGCCCGACTGCACCAGCATGAAGCCGCGCTCGACCGAAAGATGCCGCCCGTCCTCGGCGATTTCGACGACGCGGCCCTGCATCACGCCCTCGGCGGGCCGGGATCGCGCAGGATCCCGAGCGGGTCGACCGTCACCTTGCGTGCGCCTAATTCACGTAACACGTCAAACCCGCGCATAAACCATCTGAAATCGTCGTTCCGATCGTCATGCCGGGTTTGGAGATTCCCGCCTTCATTGTGTTCGGCGAGCCGAAAGAACTGGCCCTTTACTTGCAATCGATGGACTTTCATGATTCGCCGTCTGCCGTCGAGATCAAACGCGATCAAGTCGCCCTTGTGGATTTTCATGATCGGGTTGCCCGGAATCGTAGGCTTCTTTTTCTGGTTGGCATCGAAAACCGTAACGCCGATGCCACGCCATCTCCCGTTTGTGTCGGCATAAACGATGACATGATGGTTGTCGCCCGGCGATACGGCCTTGTATGGAACGCTGCTACGCCGGTCGCGCAACTGGACGGTGTTGGCTTCGACTTTTGTCAAACGCGCGCGTCTGATGGGTGGTTCGACGGAGACCGCGAAATCGGTCAATGCCGATTTCAACTCCGGCGCCGTCGCTTTGCGTCCGTCGATTGCGTCAAGCACCCGTCGGCGCAGCTCTGCGTCCCGGATGCGGTCGATCTCGTTGACGTTCAGGTCGACCAGTGGCTTGCGATAGACAAGGGTGGCGCCGCCTTCGGCTTCCGGGTTGGCGACGATGCCGTAGGCCGTTTCCTCATGCAGCCGGCCGGCTGTCGAGTGGTCCGGCCGATGCGACACGATCAGCTTGCCGAGCCGGTCCTTGAGGTCGTTGCGGAAACCCGGATAGCCGTCGGGCATCTCGCCGCGCTCGATGGGATCCATCTCGCCCTTGCCGGCTGCGGTGCCGATCTTCTGCAACAGTGACAGGTCGGTCAGTCCGACCACGAAGGCATCGATGGCGTGGTGTCGGTGGTCGTTGCGCTGCTTGGGTTTTTGGCCCGGCTTGGCATCCTCGTCGGGATCGGGCCAGTTGCCGTAGAGCAGCTTGTTAAGCCCCCATTTGCGGCGCAGGAACTCGGTCAGCCTTCCCGGCACCGGCCAGACGCGGTAAGGATCGCAGACCTTCCCCAGATACTGCCGTGACAGCCGTGACAGATATTGCGTGTCGATCAGCTGTCGCGCGAGAAATCCGTCGGCCTTCTCGATATCGGCGATAACCTCGCCCGGCAGGGAATCCTTGATGCGCGCCAGATCGCGTTGCGTGCGGTCCTTGACGAGCTGTATCGCGTCCTGCCGGAAGCGCCAGCGCTTGTTACCCGGCAGGTCGGCGGCGCGCCGCGCAATATCGTCCCAGTTGTAGTCGGGATGGTGGCCGAAGGCCTCGAACGGCGCCCGTTTGCGCTTGTCGCGGTTAGCCTGCGTATAGCAGACCACGAGATTGGCCGGGCTGTCGTCCAGCGACTGTGCGAAGGGCAGGATATGGTCGATCTCGACCTCGTTGCTGAACAGCTTCTCGATGGAGATCTTGCGCCCCGAATAGATGCAGCGCCGGTCGGCCGGGTTTTCGCCGAGCTCTTCCCACAGGCGCAGCCGCAGCATGCCGTCGATCCGTCCGAGTTCGCCGATCTCGGCCAGCTTGGCGCGGCGCTTGTCGTTCTTGTCCTGATTTTCCTTCTGCTGTTTCTGGATATCCTTCTTCTGTTCCTGGCTCATCTTCAATTCGCGCGCCAGTTCGACGACGATGGAATCGGGGTGGCCGTATTTCTCGATCAGCGCGTTGACCAGCTTGCGTACCTGATTCATGCCGATATGCACGGTCGGATTGGCCAGTCGCCCATGCTGCCGTTCCTCCGCCGCCGCGCCCTGCGACGTGACCGGCGCGGTATAGCGCTTCAGCACTTCGCCGTAATACGGCAGTTCGTCCAGCACTTCGCCGGTCGGCAGATCGGCATGATCGTATCCGGCGCGTTCGGCGGCCTCGCTGTAATGCAGCGGCTCGCCTTTGTCATTTGCCTCTTTCAGCATGATCGGCACGATCTTGCGCAGCGCCTTGAGGCCGACCCGGCCGTAGCCGTCCGGCATATGGATATCGGCGGCGGCGTCCGCCTGCGCTTCGTTCAGCCCGTGCCCGTTCTGGAGCTTCTTGACGAGAGTCGCCTCGTCCGGTTCGTCCAGCAGCAGCAGCGTGATCGCCGTCTGCTTTTCCTCCGGCAGATCGAACCAGCGGGAGATGATCGCCTTCTTGCCGCCTAGCCTGGCCGATGTCGTGTCGCCCTTGAGCTCGGGACGGCGTGCGTCCTCCAGATTGATCTTCCAGCCGCTGTCGAGTTTCAACAGCTTGCGCATGGCCGTGAAACTGAGTTTCTCCTTTTGCTTGAGTTCCTCGAACAGTCGGTCGCGCTCTTCGAGCGTGAGGCGGCGCTGCTTCTGGTCGACCGCATGCTCAAAGCTGAGATTGGCAAGTTCCTGCAGGATACGGAATTGCTGCACGATCGGCAGGGCGAGGGGCGCACGCTTGTCGGTCGGATCGAGACTGCAGGGGCCGGGATCGACGGGCTTGAGTGGGCGCTGATGGAAAATGATGTGGTGCAGTCGCTGGCGCAGGTCTTCGGTCAGCTCCGGATGATGCGCGGCCTGCGCACGCCACATCTCGTCGAACTCGTGCTCGTACATCGCCCGCGTCGGATAGAAATCGTACTCGGCCTTGTTCTTGACGATGCGGGAGCGGGCACGCACCAGCCCCATCTTGCGTGAATCGCCGTCGGCCGCTTCGCGCGCCGTCTTCCAGAAATATTCGCCCAGCGTTCGGGCGCCGGCCGCCTTGATGCGCTCGTCGAGCGCTTTCATGCCGGCCTTCATGCCTTGTTCTTCCTTGGCCTTATCCGAGCCACGGTCGGCCTTGCGATTCGACTTGAAACCGCGCCGCTGGTTGAGGTGGAAGAGGGCGCGCCCGAAATGGTGCAGCGGCAGCTTCTCGTCGAGCGCCCTGGCGCGCAGCTTGTAGGGATCGAGGATTTCGAGCGCCTTGCGGGACTTCAGTTCCTCCGGCATCAGCCCGCTCTTGATAAGCGCCGTCATCAGCGCCTTGCGCCGCATCAGATACCGGTCGCGCCGTCGCCTTGCGCCGCGCGGTCCTCGCCGCTCCGCCGCCAGCGACGTGCCGCTCTGGGGGTCACGCCCGTCGGAATAGATGCGAACGCCGATCTTGCGGATCCGGATCGGCCTGCCATTCCGGTCGAGGTCGAATGCGCACCAGCCGATCGAGTTGGTGCCGATGTCGAGGCCGAGACGCCAGGGGAGTGACCGGAACGAAGTGTCCATCGTTTCCTCTCAAAATCTTGCAGGCGCGAACAAGCCGACTTGTTTTCAATCGAAGATTATGGCGTACTCTGGTAGTTGGATGGCAAGCATCAATCAGTTTTCTTAGCCGATGACGATTTGAGGGCCTTCCGTTAACAAGCTCCACAGGAGCACAAGATGAGGGGCAGGTTACGGCCTGCCCCTGTTCTTTTGTCCGCTGGCGGATAAGCTTGCCCCGCCATGACCGACGCCGCTCTCCGCGACATCCTCCCGTCCGACTCGCTGGCGCTGCTGTCCGTGGCGCAGATGGGGCGGGCGGATGAAGCCGCCATCGCCGCCGGCACGCCGGGCGCCGCGCTGATGGCGGCCGCCGGCACCGTCGTGTTCGAGGCCATCGTCAACCGCTTCCCGCCACAGCCCACCCTGGTGCTGGCCGGTCCTGGCAACAATGGCGGCGATGCCTATATCGTGGCCGAGAAGTTGCGCCGCGCCGGCTGGCCGGTGAGCGTCGCGGCGCTCGTGCCGGCCGCCGCACTGAAGGGCGATGCCGCCTGGGCGGCGTCGAAATATTCGGGCGAGTCCGTGCTACCAACCTCCGGTAGCAGCCTGGACGGCCACTCTCTGGTGGTCGACGGCCTGTTCGGCGCCGGCCTGTCGCGGCCCCTGGACGGCGCGGCGCTGGAGCTGGTGCGGGGCATCAACGCGCGTCGGCTGGCCTGCGTCGCCATCGATATTCCTTCGGGAATTCAAGGCGATAGCGGGCAGATCCTGGGCGAGGCGCCGGCTTGCGCCCTGACCGCCACCTTCTTCCGCCCCAAGCCCGGCCATCTGCTGCTGCCCGGCCGCGCGCTGTGCGGCGAGCTGGTAGTCGGCGATATCGGCATTTTTTCAAACGTTCTCAAGGAGATAGCGCCGCTTGTCTGGCGCAACGGGCCGGCTTTGTGGCGTCAGGCGCTGCGGCCGGCCGGTGCCGCCGACCACAAATACAGCCGCGGCGCGGTCCTGGTTTACGCCGGGTCGGGCATGACCGGCGCGGCGCGGCTGGCGTCGCTGGCGGCGCGTCGGGCAGGGGCGGGGCTGGTCACGGTCATTGCCCCCGATCGAGACTCGGCGATCGCGCTGCGCGCCGGCGATGCCGGCACCATCGTGCAGAATGCGTCGGAAACCGGCGATTTCACCGCTCATATTGACGATTTTCGCTTCAAATCAATGCTTCTGGGGCCCGGCGGCGGTGTGTCCCCGGCGCTACAGCACAGTGTACTTGTGGCCCTGAAAACCAAGCAATCTGTGATACTTGACGCCGATGCTTTAACCAGTTTCTCAAGCGAGCCGGAGACCCTGTTCGCGGCCATCGCCGGCCCCTGTCTCTTGACGCCGCATGAGGGAGAATTCAACAGGCTATTCAGTTCATTGAAGGATATTCCTAATAAAGTAGAGAAGGTTCAGGCTGCGGCGCGACTCTCTGGCGCGACAATCCTGCTGAAGGGCGCCGACACCGTCATCGCAAGTCCTTGTGGAACAACGATAATCAACGACAACGCGCCGCCGTCTCTGGCCACCGCCGGCTCCGGCGACGTCCTGGCCGGCCTCGCCGCCGGCTTTCTGGCGCAAAACCTCTCGCCGCTGGCCGCCGGCGCGGCGGCGGCGTGGCTGCATGGCGCGGCGGCGAATCGGCTTGGAAAACAACTGATTGCCGAGGATCTGCTGCGCATCGATCTTGCGGAACTGACCCTGTAGACAACTCGGATTCGGGCGTCTTTTCAGAAGGTTCTTGCGGTTTGTCGATTATTTCCCCAAAGTATGTGGGACAGGCGGCTCCATTCCATAGCCGTTTCCTGTGACCATCGAGTACCGGGCAGGGGATGCGCCCGGAGCATTTGGGGGACGTCATGTGGTTCAGACGGTCCGAAGTTTCCGCCTCGGTCGAGCCCGGCTCGGTCTTCCGCCGCGAGTCCGACGAGCGCAACCTCGTCGAAACAGCGAGCGTTCTCAAGGTGAAAGCCGATTCCTTCGGCATTCCGCACGTGCATTACAACATCGTCTACCAGCGGCCGCACGAGACCATCTCCGACGGCCCGCGCATTCTGGCGCTGGAAACCTTCCGCAAGCGCTATCGCGAACGCATCGACCACTGAGAATTGCGATCGGCGGATCCGTTGCCTTCCTGCCGCCAAGGCGTTTTGGCGGCAGGGTTTTTCTTTGACCTGCTACAGGGCCTAGGATAGAAAACGCGACCGCGAAAGGCGGCCGGGCGCCCGCCTGGCGGCCGTGCGCGGGGCAACGGATGCAGCCGGGGCGGGCGTGGTGGAACTGGTAGACACGCGAGACTTAGAATCTCGTGCCGCAAGGCGTGTGGGTTCAAGTCCCTCCGCCCGCACCAGTCGGTTCAGCAAACGCGGTCAGGGTCGGGCGTCGGCGGCGAAGCCGACGCGGATCATGGCCGCCGATCATACAGGTTTGGAAAGATGCAGGTCACAGAGATCGCCAACGAAGGCCTGAAGCGCGAATTCAAGATCCAGATTCCGGCCAGCCAGATCAGCGGCCAGGTCGATGCGCGCCTCAGCGAACTCGGCAAGACGGCCCGGCTGCCGGGCTTCCGTCCCGGCAAGGTGCCGATGTCGCTGCTGAAGAAGCAGTTCGGCCAGCAGCTGATGGGCGAGATCCTGGAGAAGACCGTCAGCGAGACCTCGCAGAAGACGATCGACGAGCGCGGCCTGCGGCCCGCCGCTCAGCCGCGCGTGGAGATCACCAAGTTCGAGGACGGCCAGGACCTCGAATTCTCGGTGGCGCTCGAAGTGCTGCCGGAAATCGTGCAGCCCGACTACGCCTCGATCACGCTCGAGCGCATGAAGGTCGAGATCGCCGACGAGACCGTGAACGAAACGCTGGAGCGCATCGCCAAGCAGTCGCGCGAGAAGAAGCCGGCGGCGGAAGGCAAGGCGGCCGCGCAGGGCGACGTGGTGGTGATCGATTTCGTCGGCAAGATCGACGGCACGCCGTTCGAGAACGGCGCCGCCAACGACTTCGAGCTGGAGCTGGGCTCGAACACCTTCATTCCGGGCTTCGAGGAGCAGCTGGTCGGCGCCAAGGTCGGCGACAAGCGCGACGTCAACCTCAACTTCCCCGAGGATTACGGCGCCAAGGACCTGGCCGGCAAGGCGGCGGTGTTCGAATGCACCGTCAAGCAGGTGATGGAATTCGTCGACCGGGCGATCGACGACGAGCTGGCCAAAGCCAACGGCTTCGAGAATCTCGACGCCATGAAGAAGGCCGTGCGCGAGCGGCTGGAGCAGGAATTCGCCGCCGTGGCGCGGGCGCGCACCAAGCGCCAGCTGCTGGACGTGCTGGCCGAGCGCACCGACTTCGCCGCGCCGCCGAGCCTGATCGAGTCGGAGTTCAACGGCATCTGGTCGCGCGTCGAGGAAGCCCGCAAGGCGGGCGAGAAGGTCGGCGACGGCGACGAGGACAAGATCAAGCAGGAATACCTGGACATCGCCACGCGCCGCGTGAAGCTGGGGCTGCTCCTTGCGGAAATCGGCCGGCAGAACAACATACAGGTCAGCCAGGACGAGATGAACCGGGCGGTCATGCAGGAGGCGCAGCGCTATCCGGGCCAGGAGCGGCAGGTGTTCGAGTTCTTCCAGAACAACGACCAGGCCCGCGCTACGCTCAGGGCGCCGATCTTCGAGGACAAGACCGTCGACTTCATCATCGAGATGGCCAAGGTCAACGAACGGATCGTCAGCCGCGAGGAGCTGCTGAAGGAGCCGGACGAGGACGAGGCGGCCAAGGCCTGACGGCGTTCGTCGGACCGGGCGGCAGAGTGCGGCGTAACGGGGCGAGAGGCCGGGGAAGATGAGCGAGCGCGATCCTTACGAAGTCTACATGAACACGCTTGTGCCGATGGTGGTCGAACAGACCTCCCGCGGCGAGCGCGCCTTCGACATCTATTCGCGCCTGCTGAAGGAGCGCATCGTGTTCCTGACCGGCCCGGTCAACGACCACGTCGCCAGCCTGATCTGCGCGCAGCTGCTGTTCCTGGAATCGGAGAACCCGTCCAAGGACATCGCCTTCTACATCAACTCGCCGGGCGGCGTGGTGACGTCGGGCCTGTCGATCTACGACACCATGCGCTACATCCATTCCGACGTGGCGACCTTGTGCGTCGGCCAGGCCTCGTCGATGGGCTCGCTGCTGCTGACCGCGGGTCAGAAGGGCAAGCGCTTCTCGCTGCCCAACAGCCGCATCATGATCCACCAGCCTTCGGGCGGGGCCCAGGGCCAGGCGACGGACATTGAAATCCACGCCCGCGAGATCATCTCTCTGCGGCACCGGCTGAACCAGATGTACGTCGAGCATACGGGCCAGCCGCTGGACGTCATCGAGCGCGCCGTCGAGCGCGACAAGTTCATGAGCGCGCTCGAGGCGAAGGATTTCGGCCTGATCGACGAAGTCGTGAGCAGCCGTCCAAAACCGGCCTAGAACCGTAGAAATCGGCGGTTGGGGCGGCCCGAGACGGCAAAACGCCCGCATCGCACCGAAAACCGACGGTGCGGTGACCGCAAGGGAGCCGAATCGCACCATTCGCGGTGCGATTCCGGCCAGTATACACAATATTTTGATATTGTGCCCTGCGGAAAGCCGGGTCTAACATGTGATTCGCGCCGGTTTAGCGTGAATTTGGTGAGGACAAGTGTCCATGAGCAAGTCCGGGGGCGACTCCCGTAACACCCTGTATTGCAGCTTCTGCGGCAAGAGCCAGCACGAGGTTCGCAAGCTGATCGCCGGCCCGACCGTGTTCATCTGCGATGAATGCGTCGAGCTGTGCATGGACATCATCCGCGAAGAGAACAAGACGACGCTGGTGAAGTCGCGCGACGGCGTGCCTACCCCCAAGGAGATCCGCACCGTCCTCGACGACTACGTGATCGGCCAGGGCCACGCCAAGAAGGTGCTGTCGGTCGCCGTCCACAACCATTACAAGCGGCTGGCGCACAGCACCAAGTCGGGCGAGGTCGAACTCGCCAAGTCGAACATCCTGCTGGTCGGGCCCACCGGTTGCGGCAAGACGCTGCTGGCGCAGACGCTGGCGCGCATGCTCGACGTGCCGTTCACCATGGCCGACGCCACGACGCTGACCGAAGCCGGCTATGTCGGCGAGGACGTCGAGAACATCATCCTCAAGCTGCTGCAGGCCGCCGACTACAACGTCGAACGCGCCCAGCGCGGCATCGTCTACATCGACGAGGTCGACAAGATCAGCCGCAAGTCCGACAACCCGTCGATCACGCGCGACGTGTCGGGCGAGGGCGTGCAGCAGGCGCTGCTGAAGATCATGGAAGGCACCGTCGCCTCCGTGCCGCCGCAGGGCGGCCGCAAGCATCCGCAGCAGGA
>JBDZUM010000010.1:4116-53700 GCA_040255215.1 Rhodospirillaceae bacterium | reverse complement strand
CGCCACGACGATCAACCTTGATGCCGGCGCGCGCATGCAGGCGCGCTGATCCTCGGGCCTGCCCAAATCCTATTGAGTGCTGGCGTCCCCACGGGGATTCTAGGGAATCGCCAAAAAAGCCCGGTTTTTTGCGGTTTTTTCAACATGGTAGGATCGGCTTCAAGGTCAATAATCCTACCAGCCCAGCCTATTCGACTGGCGTCCCCTAAGGCAGGGGAACCCTCGCGATGATCACCCTCGCCGTGTCCGTCCAAATCTCCCGGCTTTGACGGTAAGTATTTACCCGGTACCTCCAGTAGCATACTCTTCAATCCACTAAACCTTTATCTAGGGGGGCATAATGAATTGGCGCAACGCGGCTTTAGTTGGGGCATTGGGTTTCGTTTTCTTGAACACACCCACACTTGCTCAAACACCCCAAGCATTGGAAGGTGAATGGGCGTCGAGCTATGGACCTTACAAAGGTGGATTGCGGCTCACGAACATCACCGACGACGGTGGAAAGCTAAAGGGCACTATTCTATTTCAAAGTTCAGGCTGTCCGGTCGAGAAGCCATTTGAAGGACGGTATGAGGACGGTGGAAACACTTTGATCGTGAATACGCATCTTGGCTCTCCTTGCGGAAAAGTCGGCCTCAAAATGGCCAAAGATGGGAACGGCTGGAAAGGCAAGTACATTGCTGAATATCCCGACGGCGGAGACGTGCGGCTTAGCAAGAAGTAAACGGTACCGCATTTGAACGAATGTAAAGGCCGCCCCCTAGGTGGCCTTTCTTTTTGCTTTATCCAGGGTTTAGAACGGATCGTAGCTGATCCAAGCGTTATTATACCGGTCGATCAGCGAATGGACGCGATCCGGTACGAAATGAATCGCTACCAGTGTGACTACGCCGAACGTCGCCAACGTGATGATGATTGCCGCGAGTGTTGCCATTTCAGTTTCCCCCTGTTCGACCATTTAGGGGAACCGTTCATATGCGGGTTCTCACTGACCAAAGCGGATCACGCCAAGGATGGCGCTGGTCGTCGATAGGCACGGGAAACTGATCCTTGTTGGCGACTAGGACTTCCCAAACTGGTTCGGGTATCGCGAAGGGAGTTTGATCTAGTGCCCACATTTGCCCCTGAACCGCCGCCCTTCTAACAAAGCCCTTCGCTTCTAGAGACCCCGCAAGCCCACCATCCGCATCGTTATTGAACATCTGTTGGTTATTATGAACCAGCCAACCGAGAATTTTTCTCTCTCTATCATTCAGCATGGGCAGTTGTCTCAGGGCTGCTTCCTTAATCTTCTCCCGCCTCCTTCTCTCTTGGCGATCCTTGGACCAATTCTCATACCGCGATTGCCCCACCTTCCCGGTCCATAGGCAAAGGAAGAAGCCACCGGCTATCGCGAGAAGCATTTGAGCCGTCTCACGAACTTCGGCGTTTGCATTTGGAAAGAATGAGGCCATGAACGCCATCGCGCACAAGCCAATTCCCAAGGCGAGAAGCATCCCACCAGATAGCTTTATGACTTCCAACCACTTCGAATCAGGAAACCAAACCATTGCCTTCCCCTTGGCTAGTTCAAGGCCAAACATACCTCGTCGATTCCCCCGCCCTTCATCCGGACCTCGAACCGGCCTTCCTCAGCCAGGTCACGCAACGCACAGGCAATGACAACGGCTTCCTCGCTGGTGAAGGAGCCGTCACACAGAACACCGGCCAGATCATCGAAATGAATCCAACTGACCCACGCGAGGGGATCACGATGAAGAGTCTGGATGATCTGATCGCCCAAGCTCATTTTTCGTCTTTATCTGCTTCAACGAGACGAGGCAGAACCAATCCCAAGAAGTAGTGGATAACCATGAATGCGCCGTACCCAGCTATGGCCCAAAGCATATTAATGTCGCTTCTGTTAAGGGCTTCGCGGACGGCATTACGAACATCGGCAGATTCAATTGCCGACATTGCATCCTGCATGGCCCACTCTCGACCGAATTGGTAGGCGGCAACAACCACAAGCAAAACAACAGCTAAGAAAAACAGCGGATACCAAAGCCGGCTATAGCCTTTGGGATGCTTATAGGCGAACCAGACCAGTCCCCCGAATATCGACAACAAAAAACCGGAAAGAAGCGTTTCAAAAAAACCCATTAGCGTTTCCCCTGTCGATACTCCCACGGATTCTGAAACGTCCCGGCCCACATTCCCCGCCGTGCGCCCCGTGCCTGATCCTCATCGCCGACATAATCGGTGGAATATCGCCGGTAGGCCAATGCATGGCCCTCACGGACCATCCAGCGACCAAGATCGGTGGATTCGACATAGCATCTGGCAATGAACCGCCCGTACCGATCCTTCTCCCGCGTTTGGCACCGAACGGTACGACGACCGATCAGATCGGCCAAAGCCAGTGCGGCGACCTGACCACACCGGTAGGACTGACCATCTTTCTGGCAGAGTTGATCGCTTTCAGGGGCATCGATGCCGTGCAACCTAATCCGTATGCCGTGGATTTCCAACGTATCCCCGTCAATGACCGAAGCTTGACCAGTGACCAATCCAGTTTCAGCTTGAGGTTCATACCGCCCATCTGCAGCGATTAATTGGGCGTCAAACCACTCCCGAATGACTTCGTGATGAGAATAAATTTGAAGACCGAACCCGACCAAAGCGATGATCGCAATCCGCTCCAACCATACTCGCATGGGAGAACGACGATACCGTCTCCGCTTCCCATTCCATTGCATTCGCTGCCCCTAATAGGCGATTTAAAAGCGATCGTAGCGATGGCTTTAATCGGTGGCCACCAAGCTTTCGCTTATGTGGGGGGCGGCTCTGGTAGGCCCCCTAGAGGACGCAGGAACGGCATTTGTGCAAACACCGGCCGGGAGTTCCAACGATGCCCTACAAACAGCCATGGCTCCCCTTGGCGCCGTGCATTTATTGCAAGGGAGTGTATGCCTTGTCAGGTTCGCCGAAGGGCCGGGTAATAATGTTGTTATTTTCACCCTTTGGACATTTCAACAAATCTATGACCGGAATAATATCTCTACAGCAAGTCTTGGCAGTAATAATTAAGTCTTGTGCCACAATTCTCTCAGCAATTTACATCGATTTGACAGAACATCCGCTAATGAATATCTCGCAGGATCATGTGGTAGGCAATGACGTCGAGGCCGTACCACAATTGTGGAGGCAATCGAATGTTCGAACAGAACTTAGACATGCGCACGACCCGAGACGCGAGTGACACCGAAATTTCGACAGATACGACACACGGATCCGCCCCTGCGGCGGGCGCCACCAACAGGCCGGTAGAAGTTGCGGCATCGCAACCTTTCGCTGGGACGATCGATCGAGCACGGCAACTGATCAGCGAACTCGTCATCAATGCCAAATCCGCTCGCCGCCTGAACGCAGCATTGCTAGTCGAGGGCGTTCGACTATTCCAAGAATCGCAAGCCTACCCTGACGAATTCGATCTTCTTCTTCGCGACCTGGAGATCGAGGTGAACGACGGTGACTACGTCATCTGCCGGCGGGTTGTCGCTGTTCTGTTTGCATCGCTAACGAGGGGCGAAGGATCCCTAGCTGACGCACAGATCAGCAGGTCGCGGAAATCTCGCTATTCGAAGGCCCTGTCTAGGGCAATAGACATAGCTAAAGTAACGCCCTTAGCCGATTTGGAAGGCAAGATCATCGCCTTAGGCGGGTACTATCAATTGGCGAAACTCGAAATCGAGACGCGCCGGCACGCCGCTCGAACCATAGAAGCCATCGGACCGGGAGCGCATGACGATCGGAGTGCAGAACCTCATGGCCTGCCAAAAGATCAGACGTCAATACGATTGGGACGTCTGAAGATAAATGATCCACTCCGTGAGCCGACGTTGGCTGTCGTCTTCCCCGATGGCATGACTTACGCGGTGACCGTTACGGCAGAAGTCCTGGCAGAGTATGTTCAGAAGGTTAGCCGTGAAACCTGATCGAAGGTTCTCAGCCAGGCGTCCCAAACCCTACCCAGCGTTGAGCGTTGACCATCCTGCTGCACTTGAAGGTCGGTCCATCCACCAGGCTATGGTCCGGACTGCCGTTCCAGGCGAGCGCGTCCTGAAATCGGGCGAGCACTCGAGAAAGCTAGGGTCGCATTTCTCAAAGAGGCCTTGGATAGACATGCCGATATTCTCTATGACCCTGGAGGAGCGGCGGACGTGTCCGCGGTCTTGTGCCGTCTGGAACGAGTGCTACGGCAACGCTATGCATCGAGCAGTGCGATGGCGAGTGGGCGATCCCCTCTATGTGAAGCTGCTGCTTGAGCTGGAGCAGCTATCTATTTCCTTTCCCCGCGGCTTCGCTGTCCGTCTCCATACGTTGGGCGACTTCCCTGACCGGCAATACTTAGAGTTCTGGTTGAGAGCCCTAAAGCGCCACGAAGAACTGCACATTTTTGGTTTTACTGCGCATCTACGTGATTCAGATATAGGGAGCATGATCGAGGCGGAATCGTTCAAATGGAATCGATTCAGGATCAGGTTCTCGGGTGCCAAAGGGGACCGCAGCACCTTAGTTGCAGATGCTCCAAGCCGTGGACGAAATAGCGATGGCATAACCTGCCCGGCGGATATGGATCATCCTGACATTTCGTGTGGAAGCTGCGCGTTATGCATGACGACGACAGCCCCTATAGTCTTTGGCCGGCATTAAGCGTTGGGAGCTGCGATACGAGTCCAGATTTCCCAATTAGGCCTCAAATCGATCGAGTGCGCAGCATTTAGCGCGAGCTTCGTACAGTTGGCGCGATCTATAAGCCGGACCTCTAGCGCTTCGAACTAAGATCTAGGTACACTCACAAAATCTGATCATACCTTTCAAAGAGGAAAAGGAATTGATCGGATGGCATTTGGAGAAATGGCTCCGAAATACCGTACGTTCGTAACAGTAATCCTTCTAGAGAAGCGGAAGCGCCAGTTCGAGCGGGCGATATATTAACGACGCAACCCATTACATAAAATCCAGCACCCACGACAGTCCAGCCATCAACAAGAAACGTCTTTCCACGATCAACGCTTATCAGGGGAAGGCCAATTCTACGTAGATCATCATAAAGATTATTGATTTCGGCCTCCTTTCCAGAGTTAAGCGTCAACCATATGAGCCTCTCGACGGAATACTTGGCCGACTGTGATGAGCCGGACGATTCATGAAAGTCCTTTATCAGATGTTTTAGGATTTCTACTCTTGCACTTCTAGGAGTCAGGGTAACCACTCGAACGGTGCCATTGTTATTGGTGCCTGTGGGCAGCAATGGACGCCTCCAACCCGTAAGGTGATTGCAAGCGGAAACGGCTTGTTGTGCGAGGGGGCGTACTGGGGCTTTCTCGTTTAGCAAGCTTATTCGGAGGCGCAGGACGTCATCCACCGATTTGACCACGATGAACTCGTCCTCTGCTTTGGTTAGCATTTCAGAGATCCATTTTGGATCCACTCCCATGGTGGTGGCGTACGATATGAGTAGGGACGACAGAATTTTCGCTACGGAGAATTCAGCTAACTTGCTGTCTTTTAGTTCAGACTTTGATCGCAGAGAGGCGGGATCGAGATAAAATCCGTGAAACGCTAGTACTGCTCCCTGTTCCAACTCGCGCTGAATGCCCTTTCCCCCTGTTACTCCGCCAAAGGTACCGCCTAAAAAGGCAATAGCGCATGCCGACATGCACGAGCTTCCGGTGCGCACCAAGGTTCCGACTTCATATTGATGGAGCAATTCACCAATCTTGAGACCTTCAATTAGTATGCCACCTGGACTGTTAAGATCGATAATTGCAAGGGAACCGCCAACTGATTCTCGCTTCCGGGAACTCAGGGTCTCTAGCAAAGACCTTACCTTTGCCGAATCACCTAACTCAATTGGCCCAGAAAATCTCAACACTGGAATGCCATTGCGCTCTCCGATCAGCTTGACCTCGGCAGCCCTCGAAAGAGACGCCGCACACATAGCCAAGCAAATTGTGAGGATCAGAATCTTAAGTGAACTCATTTTCTCCCCCATAGAGTAGATTAATATAAGACTATAGTTCCCACCCCTTCTTTCGCTGTGTCTAACCATGAGGTCTGCCAAAGGCGGATCGAATTCGGGTTGCCCGAACTCTGTCTAGACATAGAGACCGATTCGGGCGTCAGTTACTTATCGGCCCGAAGCGTCGCGCTGAGCATTAGGTCTAGACTTTCTAAGTAACGCGCGAAGCGGGATTGTAGGGCTTGTATGCGTTGAAGTGCTTCGACCAAGTCCAAATCATCAGCACATTGCATTTTTAGCTCTCGGAGTGCGGCGTTGGATCCATGTCGGACCACGACGGATAAGGCCTCGCCAAGGCTAGTGCCGGTCCTATCGGCCAACGTTTGAACCGTGTGGATGGCTTCCGGTTTAACATTGCGTACTGTCCATCTAGTCGTCATTCATTTCTTCCTCCCCAATATTTATAGGGCTGACAGAGGTCTTAACAATGTCCACGCATGCCGATCTTCCGATCTGCCACCTATTAGCATCCAGGATGATCGAGCTGGACCTTTCGGAATGGGACTTGGCCAAAGCCTGTGGGTACAAGAGTGTCGCCGGCGGATTGAAGGCCGTGCGCAGCACCTTACAGACCGGAGGCATTCACCCCTTCTTGAGGCCGGGCCTGCCGGCAGCCCTCGGAGTAGATCAGGAGGAATTCGATCGGGCAGTCGCTGAGACCAAATGCATACTGGCCGCACGAGCAGCCGAGGCGGCCGATCGGGTCGAGCGGAGGTACAGAGAGGAATTCTGCCCCTACATTTGGACACGATTTGAGCATGGCAGCCCCCAGCCGAACACCATGACCGTTCTCGGCGGTGTCTATGCGGCGACCTATGCATTTTTGCCTCGGGCTCGCTCCCATTCAGCAGCGGCCAGGGATCATACCTGTCGCGACGTCTTGCAACGGCACTTCCGGCAATGGGGGCCCTCTATGCCGGTTTATGGGCTGATCGTTGGCTATCACGAAGTTATAGAACCAGGACCGGTGACCGGAACGGATTTGGCCGTCCCGCGCGATACCAAAGGGAATGTGGTGGATGCGAATCGCAGCATCGAACGGCCCCATTTTCTTCTGACAAGAAAATCGAGTGATCCTCTATCCAGTTGGATCAACGATTTAGACCAGCAGATCCGGTCGCGAGTTTGACTTTTTGAGGGAAAGCCTGATGCGCTGCACAGTGCCGGTTCCCACTCCAACCCGGCGAGCAATCGACCGGATGCCGATATTGCCCCCAAGCAGCAGGACCCTGATCTGGTCCTCGGTTCCGGCATCGATTCGCGGCCGGCCCAAGGCCGTCCCTTGGCTTTTGGCTCGCTGAAGTCCCGCTAGTACCCGTTCCCGGATTAGCGAGCGTTCGAACTCGGCAAATACCCCCATCATCTGAAACAATGCCCTCCCGGCCGGAATGCTCGTATCGATCGCCTGCTGGTGCAGATAGAGATCGATTCGCATCGCGTTGAGATCCGACAGGAACCCAACCAAATCCTGCAAGCTGCGGCCGAGTCGATCGACACTCCATGCCGCTACCATATCAAAGCGGCGCCGAGCCGCATCATCGCACATGGCTTTGAATGCAGGCCTCTGGTCTCTTCGGCGAGCACCGCTGACCGCGGCATCGCAATAGACCTTCGTCACCTTCCAGCCGGCATTGGCAGCCACGTGTCTTAACTCACGTTCCTGATTGGCCACCGTTTGGCCGGCGGTCGAAACCCGAACGTAGACTGCGACGCGTTTGACCATGATTGCCTCCGAAAGGATCCCTACCCTATGGGTACGAAAATCAGTTGTTTCCCGTACCCCGCCGGCGGCAGCCGCCGGAGGGGCCAATTACGGGTTTTCAATGGGTCGATTCAGGAGGGGTTTCTTGTACCCCCCCGGGCTAGCTCCGCTCGGCGGGCTGGCGGGGAAATAGCAAACAATCCGCGTGGAAGTACTTTCCTAAATCGAAGACCAACAAATTCGAAGTGGTCGGAGCCATTTGGAAAATAATTATCAAGCGGCTCCGATCCGACGATTTTTATGGCACTGCCCCTAAATAAAGACACATAAGTACGGAGCCATTTGAAAATTAATTTTGAAACGGCTCCGACTAAGTCGATTTTGTTCGGAGGTAGTGGAAATGGACGACGACAAATTTCAGGCGAGGATCGATCCGAGGACGGCTCTGCTGATCATCGGGCTGCAGCGCCGGGGCTTCAAATCAAGGGACATACTTGCGGCGGCGATGGATGCCCTTCGTCTGCTGATGGTTCGACAAGGCAAGCTTGGCGGTCAGTGGAAGGCCGACGTACTGTCGAAGGAACAGCAAGGCAAGCTCGCTTGGCAGAAAATGGCGGAGCGTCTCGAAGACTCCGATGCGTTCTACACGCTCAAGCCGGTCGAAAAGCCGACTAAAGAGAAGCGCCGGCGTGGCCGGCCGAAGAAGGTCCGCCCTGTCGATCCGCTTCTGGCCGAGTCCGCCTGAAACGGCTTCTGCACGTCCTCCGTTTGTTCTGGGGTTCGCGCCAGAGGATCGTGTCAGCCTCACCCCCGTCTGTTCCTGGTACTTCGTTCATGGATCGCTTGAATTCGGACCTAGAGGGAAACACATAAATAGCAATGCGACGAGAGTCGCGGTGTCCATCTTGACCGATGCCCTTGGTTCCCCTGGTTCGTACAAGCCAGGGGAACTTCCTCTCAGAGGAAAGAAGCCGGTGACTTCGTTGGCCATCAATCGGTCAACTACAGATGGACAAGTCAAAACGCCAATCACGTCTCCAACATCTTCGTTCCACACTCCCCGGCCCCGTCGAACAGGTCGGGATCACATATTGTGATGGGCCATCGCAAGCCAATTTGATTCGTTTGCTGCAGGCTGATCCCGCACAGGCCCCGGCAGTATTGGAAATGGCTGACTTCCTCGGCAAGTGTACGCGGGATGCTCGCTGCAACCTCTCGGTATGCCGGAACTGCGGCCGCAGGATGAAGCTGGCCGAGGTCAAGAGGAACTTCAAATCGCTGTTCGCCGCCATCGGAGATCGTCCACCACAGGACCAATTGGCCTGGATCACAGTGAACTATGAGTTGATCAATCCGCTGGATGAGACAGGCTGCCGAAGCAAAGCAGAATCGTTCAGAAAGTCTTTACAGAACGCCTTCACCACGCATTTCAAAGGATACAAAGCTGTCGGTCACATGGATGTGTCTGATGGCTTGGTTCTCCACGCTCATATTCTGGTATGGGCGGCTCAACTGGATCGGAATCACTTGGTAAAGACACTCAGGAACATATTCACCGCAGATAGAGCGGTGTGTCTTAGCGAGTGGTATCGGTTGGAAGATCACAATAAAAGGAACCAGGAACGGATTCGTCGCGGATCGGTATCGCTGGAAGATTGCAACCTGACAGAAGTGATCTCGTATTCAACCAAGGTGTTGCCGGAAGTGGAAATGACACCAGATCGTCGTCTGATTCACAGAGAAGATATCAGCCGTATCGCGGGAATGAGACTGCTTGGATTACTGATGATCAGGGGGAATGGATTAAGAGGTGGGATGATCAAGATCGGATTACGGAAGCCCAAGTGGAAATTTGTACGTGATCTAATGGTGCATCGCGAAACGGGGGAATACAAGTCGATCCCGTTTGTTACCGAGTTGATGAAGGCAAAGCGTAAGGGACCCGATGATGGATTCGTGGCGGAGAAAATACGGAGACGGTTGTGGCAGAAAGTAGAAAGTGGGGGGTACGTACTGCTTACGGCTGGCGGTAACGAATATGTTGATCCTCAGACGGGTGAAATCATTACTATTCCGGTAGAACGATCACCCGCATCGTCACTACGACCGCATTTGGCTCGGGTTGGACGGAAATCCTGCACTGCCGAATGGGCAGGTTGCCTCCCGCGGTGTTCTGCGCTACGCGCAGACCGAAAAGCAACGGGGCGGGACCCTGCGCTCGACCGTAGGCTCCGCGCCCCACCCCGTTGCACCACGAACCACGAGAGCAAAACAGGAACAGACTCAAGCTGCAGACGGATGACGAATGGGGAGAGGGTCAAAGCGAGGAGCAATTCACATTCCAAATAACGATCACGTTCGACATCGCGCGCTTATCACATCGCGCGCTTATCATAGGTGTGTGATGCTGCAGTCGGACGCAATCTGGGTGATTTGCCCAACGAGCCTATACGCCTTTGCACTAGGCTTGAATAATGCCAGTGTTTTCTGTGCGAATGTACTTTCAAGTAAAGTTATATCTGTTTGCTCGTGTGACCCTTCGGACGAAAAGCCTGCATCAATCTGGACGCCGCCTCGATCAGTCAACAAATAACGACCATGAAACGTAGTCCCCCCTGTCATTTCTGCCCATCGATAAAGCTTAATACTCATGCCTGCAGGAATGACATCGACAAATTTCATTGAAACTTCACGTTCGATTGATGCGGCATCGGGACAATAACTATGCTCACAGTAATGTATTTCAAACTCGAAGCCAGGGCGTGAGGCAATTGTTCCTAGGAGCTTCTGAAGAGTTGCTTGATATCTCGCATTGAACGGATCGTAGTACTTATCAATAAAAAGTGCTCTCTGAGAGTTGACGATCAAGGGTGCAATTGAAGACACGATCTGTTCGGCAACGCGGTCTATCTTTATATTCCGCGGGATTGCAAATAGTCGGTGAGTGTCGCTGACATCATCTGCCTCGACAACGGCGGCGGCACCTGGAACACCGTGTCCGACGACGATGGCGTGGAAGGGTGCAGTGCGCTGCTGTCTGAGTGCGTTATCTACCCATGTGACATCATGATCGTAGTCCCGGATCTTCTGTATCGACGCGTGCTCTTTCAATCGTCTTATCTTCTCAATAACGCGCTGCTTTTCGACGTCCGGCAGACTATCGGCTGCCTTGATTGCTATTTGGAGCCATTTTTTCGGGTACTGAGACAGCACGCGACCGCGGTCAAATCCGAACAACTCGGATAGATAGCGGCAGGTCTTCCAGTCCCCAGCTATCACCGTAGGCTCAACCGCGTACTCGTACAGCATCAGAAAAGCTCCTCCGCGCGCTCCTCGAAGAAGCCTTTCGGCCAGCGGTCGATGAATTCGCCTTCGCGATCCACGCGCAGAGGCCGGAAGCGCACGCCGTCGTCAGTGCTTTCGACATAGATCACAGCAAGGTCATCAGGCGAAAGGCTGAAGGCGCCCGGGGGCAATTCGTTCTCGGCCGTCTCGCGAATGCGCCGAAGCAGACGCAGCATGACGTGTTCGCTATGGGTCTCGACAAGCAGGGTCTTGCCCGCGCCGATGCCGCTGTCGCGTTTCTGAACCGCATTGATGAACAGATCACCGAGACCGACCTGAATTGCCGGATGGACGTGCAATTCAGGCTGTTCGATGGCAAGGATGCCCTCCTGATTGCGAAGACAACTGACAATGACAGGGATCATCTGCGATATGCCGACGCCGACATCGCTCGGCGCCACTATGATGCCTTTGGTGAAATCACGCAGGGCAATTTCCGTCCGCATACGCAGCGTCGCGTAAAGATCCTGGAGATCGCCAAGATCGTCTTCCGTAAGGCCGCGTTCGAACAGCTGATGGAATGCGCTGGGAACCGGCACTTCCTTGTATTGAACTTTCTCCAGACGGTAGCCGGTCTTCAGCCGCTCCTCGCCACCGAGCCAGCCATTGACTTCCTCCAGCAAGGCTCCGGAAGCGTCGGTGTGCAGAAGATCCCAGGCAGCAAGACCCTGCGCCCAGCGTGATTCGTCTGGCGACAAGCGCGGCCTGTAGCTTCGGCCGGGGATCTCGCGCAACGGGCCGACATAAGTCATCGCACTCAGATAGTCTCGTACGAGCCGAAGCGGGCCGACAATCAGCTCGTCCAGGAGTGCGTTCAGACCTCGAACCCGTGGGGTCCTACTTTCCAGCTCGGACTTCTTGACTTCTGGATCGCGAAGATCGCTTACCATCGGCCGGTTGAGATCGGGCAGCGCCCCAAGGACGGTTTGCACGCCAACCCGATAGTCGTGCAGTTGCACGTCTTTGCCTCTGGACATCTGCCGCGACAGGTCGAGGATTTCATCCGCGAGTGGATGCGGTGACAGTCCCTCTTCCGTTTCCGGTGGCTCGTCGGCGTCGCGAAAGCGACGGAACAGATGGTGATTGAAGTTAAGCTCTGACAGTATCGCCTGCCCTGACTGTCCCGGCGACGTAATCGTGCCGATATCGGCGTCGTCCATCATCACCGTGATCGCCGAAACGTAGGGACCTGCCAGCAAGTCGCTCCACGAGATCGATAGGCTGACACCGATGGATTGTACCACGGCGTAATCTTTCAGATCGGTGTTCTCGCCCACAAGGTAGCGGATCGGCAGGTGTTTGAACTCCTCCGCTGCGAGGGATGCTCCTGAATTTAAGGGCAGTCGATCGGTACCTTGACCGTCAATGCCGTCGATCGCAACCTTGATGACCATGGTCCGACTCAGGTTGTGGTCGTGAACCAACGTCGCGAAGCCGCCAAGATCGATCAGCCCACCGGCGATCGTCTGATCGGGGTCAGGGTTCCTGCGCTCGAGGATTTCACGCAGATAATGTAGCGATTGCAGGATCGTACTCTTGCCGGCGCTGTTCGGGCCGAACAGCAACGTGATCGGCTTCAGGTCGATCACCTGCCTGGCGCCGATGCCCTTGAAGTTTTCGATCTCGATACGGCTTAGGCGCATGGTGCGGTCCTATAGTTCGCCGCGAAAGGCGCGCTGGGAGATGGAGGCGAACAATTCCTTATCCTCCGCAAGAGCGAGGATTAATCTCTGCCGATGCTTTCGCACTCCTAACGATACAGATTCGTACTGCTTCTGTATGGATGCTGGTGGGACTGGAATCCTTAGTGAACGTATGTCATCAAAGTTTAGTCCAGACTTAACTCCAACTCGGTCGAGCTTTTTGAACTGATCCTGTCCACCTTGTGAGGCTAGAAAGGCACTAACAAAAATTGGCGAAATTCCCCGCAACCTAACTAATGCCAAATGCTGATTGATATGGGCGTCTCCAAACTCTTCAGGTATCACAGCAGTCCGACCTAAGTCAGCCGTGATACTTATCAGAATATCCCCAGCCTTGACCTTCGTCCTCTTCGCCTCCGCATTGTCCGGTACATTGACAAAAACAATGTCCGTTGAAAGCAACGCGTCAGTACCGACATTCCCAATGCGGAGAAATTTCGCTCCCGTTTTGCTGTAATATTGTGCCCACCCCCGCGAACCGCTCGTAAGAAACTCTTCAAATTCGGACAGAGATGCCAGAGGCCACTTCATTGCGTTTAGAACGGGATCGCCAAACATCTTCAAAAATGCCGCCTTCAGCAAATCGTCCGTGAGCCTCAGAGCTTTCTCGCGCTTGCGGCGGATGGTGTCGGCCTTGTCGAGAATCGCGGCGATGCGGCGTTGTTCGGTCAGCGGTGGCAATGGGAATTGGACCCTCGAGACCACAGCCTTGGACACCTCCTTGAAGGTTGCCCCGTTCCCCAGATCCTCCAGTTGTCTCCGGTTGGCCCGAAGCCACCAATAAAGATAGTCGGCATTCACTTCCGGTCGCGGCACGAAGCTCTTGAAGCCCTGATTGGTGGCCATTGGCGTTGTGTTGATCGCCACCAACCCGATGGGTGCCCGAGAGCTAAACAGCACGGAGCCCGGGGGCAACAACCGTGCGGAACACTCGTTCAAGCCAGCTTCGGTAATTGTCCGGTCGGTCTTGTCTAGGTGTTTGCCATCCAGCCGCGATAGATCAGTGGGCGTTGCCCACGCCACCGTACCGTCCCAGTAACGTGGAACGCCGGACTTCGGAGTGGAACCGCTGACGATTTCGGCGACTTCACCCAGCGTTTTCTGCTCCCAACTCATCGCAGCATGCCCTCAAGCTCAACCAGATCGGTGCTAATCTCGTCATTGAGGGATTTCATCCTACCGAGGATGTCCATCGGGTCGTCAGTCTTGGCCAGCACATAGTCGCGCTTTTTGTAACGGCGCAGGGACAGGTCGTAGTTTGCTTCCCGGATTTCGTTCGCAGGGACGGAGAAAGCTTTCAGTTTGCGGTCTGTCAGTTGCGATGCATCCCTGTTCAGCCATGTCGCCAGACATCCCGGCAGGTCGTTTGCCTCGATAGGGTCGCGTTTGTCATCTAGCGAGAAGCCATCGGCCTCAACATCATAGAAGAACACGTCATCCGTCCGCCCCCCCTTGGTAAACACCAGAATGCCGGTGCTGACCCCCGCATAGGGCTTGAACACGCCGCTCGGCAGCGAGATCACCGCTTCGAGCTGGTTATGATCCAGCAGAATCTTGCGCAGGGCGAGATGCGCGGTCGAGGAGCCAAACAGAACTCCATCCGGCACAATCGTCGCTGACCGGCCGCCGGTTTTCAGCATGCGCAGGATGAGCACCAGAAAGAGGAGTTCCGTCTTCTTGGTCTTTACCTGGCGCAGCAGCGAGGGATGGACATCCTCGAAATCGAGGCTGCCCTTGAACGGCGGATTGGCCAGGATGACGTCGAAGCCCTCCGACGCCGCTTTGGGGAACCTGTCGGTGAAGCTGGCGCTCAGCGTGTCCTGATAGTGAATGTCGGGATCATCGACGCCATGCAGCATCAGATTCATGGCAGCGATGCGCAGCATCGTGGCATCAAAATCGAACCCGTGAAACATGCCGCTGCGGATATGCTCGCGATGCGCTTCCAGCAGATCGCCTGTATAGAGTTTCTCCGTCCTGCCCATCTCCGGATCGATCTCTTCCAGAACGCCCTCGGGTGAGGTGTAGGCTTCCAGAAGATATTGCATCGTCTGCACCAGGAAGCCGCCGGTGCCGCAGGACGGATCGCCGATCACGTCGGTGGGCCTGGGCTGCAGCATATCGACCATCAGCCGGATGATGTGGCGCGGTGTGCGGAACTGGCCGTTAATGCCCGCCGTGGTCAGCTTGCTGAGCAGATATTCGTAGAGATCGCCCTTGGCGTCGCCTTCGGTTAGCGGCAGCTGGTCGATCATGTTGACCGCCTTCACCAGAAGGCTCGGCTTCTGGATCATCAGCTGTGCGTCCTTCATGAACTCCGCAAAAGCCGTGCCGCTGGTCGAAGATTTCCTGAAATGCGGGAAGACCTTGTCGCGCACCAAGGGCAGCATGGCGTCGGCGCCAAGATGCCGGAACTGTGACCAGCGCAGGTTCTGCTCATCATCGGAGAAACGTCGCTGAAAGGATTTTTTGGTTCGCTTCAGGCGGTTTTCATCGCGCGTTTCATTGATGTCGAGCAAGCGCGCAAACATGAGGAACGTGATCTGTTCGATCACGGTCAGCGGATTGGTGATGCCGCCCTGCCAGAATTCGGTCCAGAGAGCATCAATTTTGCGTTTCAGATCGCCGGTGATCATCAGTGTTTTGTCCTGTCAGGGGCTTCTTCTGTGCCTGCGTCGGCTGGCTTGGGTGGTGCGAAGTCGCCGAGGACATTCAGGAGGTCTTCAATCTCCTCCGGCCTCTCGAAGACGCCCTCCGGACCATCCGCGTCCACGACCGTGAACGGCTGCTCATAGAGGCGGTCCAGCGTGACCGACCCGAAACGGGCAATATGGTTCTGCAGCAACCCGAGGAAGCGCGTCTGCTTTGCGGTCAGGCTTGGGTGCCGTCGCGCAAATTCCGCGAACCGTGCCGCCACCACTTCCGGATCCATGCCGATAATCGACCGGATCTCGAAATCCAGTGGCCGCGCCGTATCGGCGAAGAACTCCCTGAGCACGTCCTGACTTGCATCCGGGCTATTGACGAGGACCAGCGATACCAACGCCTGGATGTCGGCCTCAGAGACGGCCTCGCCGGCGCGGATTTTCTTCAGGGCCGGGCTGATCTCGAAGTGCTTCTTCAGCTCGGCCTCAACGATGTGGCGGTAAGCCTTCATGTCAACGGTCTGGAGGCTGGTCGCCCGGCGATTCGTCTGGAATTCTGCAATGTTTTCAGTGACGTCTATTACCTTCGCCGGCAGCGGCGTGGCGCCCTGGCGGGCGCGATGGTGCATGATCTCGCGCAGTGGCTTGCGGACCGCTTCCAGCTCGGCAACGGTAACGCCTTTCCAGAACTCGTCCGACTTGACTCGCCTGATGATCTCAGCCTTTTCCCGCACCGGGTTGAGATGCATGTGGAGTGCAGACAGGCGATCGAGCAGCTCGATCTTGAGATCAGAAAGCTCGGCCGACTTCCGCAGCACGGCGATCTGCATACGCGCGACCAGGAGATCCAATGCATAGGCATCGCCAAAGCCGCGAATGTTGCGCCACTGCATCAGCGGCGCGATAACCTGTCGGAGCATGGCAACCGTGGCGGGCGCGAAGGCCTTGAGTGTCACCGGAACCGCCACCGCGCGTTTCTCGCGCCACTTTTCCCGCACCGAAACCGATTCTTCTGGCAGCGCCTCGATGTCCTGGGCAATCAATTCGATCACCTCGTCGAAGACCGCGATTTCGCTGGCGCGAAGCGCGGTCTCGGCCAGCAGGATGCGCTCCTCAAATACCAGCTGGAGCAGGGACTTGGATGGGGCCGGTTCGGCTGGCCGATAGTGAGTCTCAAAGCGTTCGAAGTTGCCCCAGTGATCAAAGATCCGAAAGATCGTCTTGTCCTTGCCCGGGCCGAAAAGATCGGCGCATAGCCGTGTTCCGCGCCCGATCATCTGCCAGAACTTGACAGGCGAACGCACCGGCTTGGCAAAGACAAGATTGAGGATTTCGGGAATGTCGATTCCGGTGTCGAGCATATCGACCGAGATCGCAATGGTAAGTTCCGAATTGGTGCCCTCCCCCTTGAAGTCGTCAATCAGCTGTTCAGCGCGCGGATCGTAGTTGTCGATGACCTGGCAGAAACGTCCTCCATATTGCGGGTACATTTCATCGAACATCTGGCGCAACAAAACAGCGTGCTGGTGGTTGCGGGCGAAAATAATGGTTTTGCCGGGGAGGTGCCCGGCCGCATCGCGCAGACCATTCTCCATGAGGTTGCGCAGGATCGCCCGATTGGTGTCCTTGTTGTAGATGATCTTGTCGATCTGCTCCGAGGAGAAATCGTACTGCGCAGGGTCCTCTCCCTGGTCTTCAAGCTCCTGGATCTGCTCCTTTGTGAGGATGTCGAGCTTGATGCCCTCACGCAGGAACTGCGTTGTATGCTCGAAGACTTCAAACGGCGTCAGAAATCCTTCCTGTACCGCCTGCTCAAGATCGTAGTTTGCCGTCGGGACCTGTCCTTCGCACCCGAACAGGCTAAAGGTGTTGCGGGCGACAAAATCGACCGGCGTCGCCGTCAAACCGATCTGCAGGCAATCGAAATAGTGGAACAGATCGCCATAAACGTTATAGATGCTGCGATGCGACTCGTCGGCGATGATCAGGTCGAAAAAGCCGACATCGAAAGACTGGTACACCTTCTGCATGGCGGGATAGGTGGCCAGAAAGATGCGCTCACTCGCGGACTGATTGACCCGCGAGTTGACAATGCGGATCGGTTCAGACGAAAGGAAATCACTGAAGGCGTTCTTTGCCTGCTTGCGCAGTTCCCGCCGGTCGCAGAGGAAGAGGATCCGCTTAACCCAGCCCGCCTGAATGAGCAGCTCAGCCAGAGCGATCGCTACGCGCGTCTTGCCCGTGCCGGTTGCCTGAACAATGAGCGCCTTGCGATTGCCGTTCGCAAAGCGCTCGGAAACACGCTTGATGGCCTCGATCTGATAGAGGCGATTGACGATCGCGGCGTTCGGTTCGAGCGAGTTTATTTTTTTTCTGCCCGCCCGCTGTATCTTGACCAAGTACTGCAGGCTGTCCTTCGAGTAGTAACCGAACAGCTTGCGGGGCGGGTAGTTCAGGACATCATCCCACAGCCAAATATCATAGCCGTTGGTGTAAAAGATGACCGGCCGCTGCCCGTGCATGCGTTCAAGGCCGTCGGCATAGAGTTTCGCCTGCTGCCGCCCCCGCTCGGGATCAATGGCCGTTTTCTTTGCCTCGATGACGGCCAGCGGATTGCCGTCGTCGTCCCAGAGCACATAATCGGCATATCCAAGGCCCGATGCCGTCGGCTGATGTTTGACTTCAACTTCCTTGCCGACCTCATGACTGCTCATCGACCCCGGGGCAACCTTCCAGCCGGCCGTCGCCAGCAGACTGTCTATGATGCGCGCGCGCGTCGTTGCCTCATCAAATTGCAGAAGGTTGGCAGCGGCATCTCCCGAGGACGACAGAGCCGCAAGCTCTTCGGCCCGCTTTTCAGCCGTTGCCGCCGTCTGCCTCACAGAGTCGAGCTCTTTGAGCAGAGCTTCCATATCCGCCTCTTGGGCGGCCAGCTTCTCCAGAATCTGTCGCTTTTCCCGTTTCAGCTGCCCCTTGCTGTCTTCTTCACCGGCGGGAGCAGGTGGCTCAAAGGCGGGAAGACGTGCCGGGTCAGCTTTGCCAAACCGGACGATCAACCAGCGCGCGAGGTCAAACGCCTCCTGCAAGAGCCAGAGCGCAGTGCGCGTGGTTGCCGGATCGCCATGGGCGGCCTTGTTGCCATGGATTCGAAGGGCATGAAGCTTGTCGAGGACCACCTTGGGCGTGATCGCCGAGAAGGCGTGATTGTTCAGCAGATCGACGAAAGTGGCCATTTGCGGCTTGGGGAGGCCCAAGTCTCGATAGATGTCCTTCGTCAGGTTCTCGGCGAAAAGGCGCAACTTCACCTGTGCACTGGCGGGATCCGCATGCACATAGGCCTCGGCAAAGCCGCCGAGACTTGCAAGCTCCGGCCATAGGTCGCGAAGTTGTTCGAAGTTGCGAGACTTCATTGCGTCGCCTCCAGGAGCGCAACCTCGAAAGCATCCCTGTTCTTGACGATGACCGGGGCTTCACTCGGATCGTCGAAGCGATCGGCTAGATCAAGCCGCAGGCGCCTGGAAAAATAGTAGAGCAAAGCGCGCCGCACCGGCACCGCGATTTCGCCATCCTCCATGGCAAAGTCTCTAGCAATGACTTTCTGTTGGCTGACGGAGAGGCGGGGGTTGGGGCGCAAACAAACCGAGAAATATGTAGTCCAGAACGGATCCTCGGAAGGCGATGCGCCTGCCGCATCGGGAGACCTGGCGTCCATGCACCGAGACAGGATGAAATCCTTGAATTTTCGATCGATGTGACAGAATGCGCGCGCGTGCCACCGCAACCCGTCACTGGCAAAGGCATGTGGCGATATCCGTCGCCACATGGACTCTGGGCGGGTCGCACTCATTGATTGATAGAGGATTTCGACCGATCCGTTTTCACGAATACAGTTGAGCATCGCTTGCAGCACCTCAGGCTCGATCCGTCGCTGCGGAATCGGCAGCCTGCACGCTGAAGGAAAATCCCTCGCCGGTTCCAGCCGATCATCACCCAGCGAAGCCGATCTTGTGGTCAGGTGATCGAGATATGCGTCCGCATCCAGAGAAATGAATCTCGGCTGGAAGTTCTCTGAAGCAAGGTAGCGCTTCTGGCTTCGGTCATACCGGACATTGTCTGGCGCGTGGGCCTGATAGAGCGTCAGGTCCTTGGAGGCTTGCGGCACCGAGACGCCAAATTCGTCGACAACGTCGGACCGGTTCACGCCGCCCTCCCAAAAGAGGTGGAATTCAATGAATTCGAGCCTTCGCTCGACCCCCCATCGAAATTCCTGCTTTGCCAATGCGCTCACGGCCCTGATTCCTTAGCTTGATATGTATATTATTACGATCCATCATGTTTCTATATGAACAATCGATTTTGTCAATAACGGCCGTACGAAACTCTGCCGTTATTTTTTCACACCACATCAATGTTATTAATGGCGGCGGTAGCATATAGCCCGATCGTCATTGGAAGACGCTTCAATCCGGATGAGGTCGCTGGCTGTGGCGGCCCGCCCTGGAGCGGCACAACACCCGCGGCCATAACCGCCCGCGGGCACCGGCATCCTGCATAGCGTTCGGCGGGCTGGTAGGCTGCAAGCGATCCGAGAGGAGGACGCCATCGTCGCCCTTGGAAGCCGGCAACGATCAATCCCTAGAAATTTGATGCATCCAATCCGTGTTAGAGAGTTTCATCGACCTAGTCGGTATGGGTCCGAACCGAAGCATTGGCCCATTCTATCAAATCATCACGATAATATCTGACAGCCTGCCCAAACTTTCGAAAGAGAGGTCCCTTACCTTGCGTTCGCCATAACGCCAACGTGTACCTGCTGACTTTGAACACGTCTGCGACCTCAGATTCCGTACTGAATTCGTCAAGCTCGTCCAAATTCCGTTTCTTCTTGACGAAATTATCTCCCAGAAAGCCAGAAGCCCCGCTAGAGGGCGGGGCTTCTGTTTCATCGTCCTTCTGTGGACGCGCATGCAGCTTCTCAGTCATTCGATAGCATCTCCTACATCACTAGCGAAAGATGTCTCGTTTTTGCCGGTGTTCAAGGCCTTCGACGCCGTTGCTGCCAAACTGCTACTAAAAAGTGAGATCACCGCCAGAAACCGGCAGAAAACTGGACTCGACAGATGGTGCACAACCATCCCTCGGGCGATCCCACACCGTCCCAGGCCGACATCGAGATGACCCGGGAAGTGCAGGCCGCTGCTGAGATTCTCGGCATCAGCCTGCATGACCACGTCGTCATCGGCCGCAAGGGCCATGCCAGCTTCAAGAGTCTTGGGCTGATCTGACCCATCGCCGAATCGACGCGACGCGCCGCCACCAGCCGCTATAATGCCGGGCGACCCCGCGTAATCGGCAGTTAGGCCATGGCTTCGATCAGCGAGACAATCCAGACCCTGACCCTGTCCAGCCTGCTGCGCATGCCGCTGTCGTGGACCGGCCTGCTGACCGGCCCGGCGCGCACCGTCGACGGCTACGTTCTCGATACCCGTACGCAATGGCTGCTGCGGCTGGTCGCGCTGGCGAGGCGCAAGCCGCTGCACGAACTGCCGTTGGACCAGGCGCGGCACGAATTCGCGATGTCGATGCGGGTGCTGGGCGGATGGCCGCAGCCGATCGGCGAACTCGTCGACCGGACGATTCCGGGACCGGCCGGCGCCCTCCCGGTGCGTATCTATCGACCCAAGGGCGCCGCAGCCGCCCCTGCCGGGATTCTCGTCTACTACCACGGCGGCGGCTGGGTCGTGGGCGACGTGCCGTCCTACGACAAGGTCTGCCGCTATCTCGCCGCCAAGTCCGGCTGCATCGTCGTGTCGGTCGAATACCGGCGCGCGCCCGAACACAAGTTTCCCGCCGCTCTCGAAGACGGTCTGGCCGCCTTCGATTGGGCGCAGGCCAATGCCGCTGCACTGGGCGGCGACCCGTCGCGGGTCGGCGTCGGCGGCGATTCGGCCGGCGGCAACATGGCGGCGATCGTCAGCCTGATGGCGCGCGACCGCGGCGCCGCCCAGCCTGCCTTCCAGCTCCTCATCTATCCGGCGACAGAACTTAGTGGACAATCGCCCTCGCATCGCAGCTGCAGCGAGGACTTCCTTCTGACCCGTCCGATGATGGACTGGTTTCGCAGCCAGTATCTGGAAACGCCGTCCCAGGTCGAAGACTGGCGCGCTTCGCCGCTGAAGACCCCATCGCTGGCCGGCCTGCCCCGGGCCTATCTGTGTACCGCGGGCTTCGATCCGCTGCGCGACGAAGGCAGGGCCTATGCCGACCGCCTTACGGAGGCTGGCGTGAGCGTCGAGTACCGGAATTTCGACAGCCTCATTCACGGTTTCGTGGGGTTCACCGGGACGATCTCGGCCGCGGCCCGCGCCATGGATGAAATTGCGCAGGCAGTGCATTCGCACCTTTCCGCCTGACGGACCGGTCGCGCGTAACACCGTTGCCAAGCGTCGCCGTCCGAACAACAATTGCGGACCATCGCGAGCAGACATGACCGTTACGCAAATTCCTCCGGCGACGAAGCGCGAACGAAACAAGGCCAGCAACCGCGCGGCCCTGCTCGTCGCCGCCAAGGCCGTGTTCGCCGAAATGGGCTATGGCGCCGCCAGCGTGCGCGACATCATCCGCCGCACCGACCTCGCCGCCGGCACGTTCTACAACTATTTCACGGACAAGCAGGAGATCTTCCGCGCCGTGGTCGAGGAACTGACCACCGAACTGCGCAACCAACATTCCTCGGGCCGGCGCACGGCGACCACGATCGAGAGCTTCGTCTACGGTTCGTTCAAGTCGTATTTCACCTTCATCGCCGGCGATCCCGATCTGGTCGATTTTTCGCGCCGCAATGCCAGCGCCATCCGCACCTTGCTGGACCAGCCGGAGATAACGCCGCTGTTCGACGATCTGCGCACCGACATTGCGGACGGTATCGCGCGTGGTCTGCTGCCGAAAACCGACGTCGAGTATCTCGCCGCGTCCTTCGCCGGCATCGCCTTCGAGGTCTCGATGGTTATGGTGACGCGCGATCCCGTCGATCCGGAGGCGGCGACGGAATTCGCCGCCCGCCTGGTGCTCAACGGGCTGCTGAACTCTCGATAGCTCAGGCTCCTTGCGCGATCGGATTGCGCAGGATGCCGATACCTTCGATCTCGACCTCGCACACGTCCCCGGGCTTCATGAAGACCTTGGGGTTGCGCCCCATGCCGACGCCGGCCGGCGTGCCGGTGATGATGACGTCGCCCGGCTCCAGCGTCATGGTGACGGAAATTTCGGCGATCAGAGCGGCGACGTCGAAAACCAGATCGGCCGTGGTCCCGTCCTGCATGGTCTTGCCGTTCAGCCGGCATTTGATCTTCAGGCCATGCGCGCCCTTGGGCAGCTCGTCGGGCGTCACCAGGTCCGGGCCAAAGCCGCCAGTGCCATCGAAATTCTTGCCCAGGGTGAACTGCGAGGTCTTTGTCTGATAGTCGCGGATCGACCCGTCGTTGAAGCAGGAATAGCCACCGACATAGGACAGCGCCTTGTCCTTCGGGATGTTGCGGCCGCGCTTGCCGATGACGACCGCCAGCTCGGCCTCGTAGTCGAACCAGCTCGAGGCCTTGGGCGTCAGCATCTTGCCGCCATGCGGCACCAGCGTGCTGACGAAGCGGGTGAAGACCACCGGATAGGTCGGCAGCGCATTGCCCATTTCGGCCGCGTGATCCTTGTAGTTCAGGCCGATGCAGAGGATTTTGCCTGGCGCCGGAATCGGCGGCAGCAGCTTCGCCTTCGAGGCCTTGAGGACCGCATTCTTCCTTGGCTTGGCTGCCACTTTCTTCAGTTCGGCCCGTGCCGAGGCGCCAGCCCCCAGAATGCCGGCCAGCGTGCGCGGCAGTTTCGGCGCCGCCACCGACAGATCGATGATGCTGTCGCCCTGACGCAATCCAACGGCGCTGCCGCCGGCCTTGCTGAAGCTAACGAGACGCATGTGGTCCTCCCCCTGATTCGTTGCCGGAGCCTCGCGCAGCGAAGCTAGCGGGTCAAGACCGGGCCGCCAGCAAGGCGTCGGCCAGCTCGACGAACCCCGCGCCGGCGCGCGAAGGCGTCACCCAGCGCGGCAGGGCGGCCATCCGGTCGCCGAAATCGCGCACGTTGGCGACTCCGACGGCATTGGGAAAGAAGGCGAACATTGGCGAGTCGTTCGGCGAATCGCCGGCAAAAACGATGCGCTGGCGTTCGCTCTCATCGTCGATGTCGATGGCGAACAGCTCCTGCAGCGCCAGCCTCGTCATCGAGAGCTTGTCGTACGTGCCGAACCAGCCATTGACATGGATCGAACTGATCTTGGCCGTGGCGCCAGAAGCCGCGAACAACGCTACGATGCGATCGATAGCATCGCGCGGCAGCAGCGGCACGTCCTCGCAGAAATCGATCGCCAGATCGGCAACGCGATAGGGCTGATCGGAGGCGATGCCGGCCCCCGGCACCTCGCGCAGGATCCGCGCCTTCAGCGCCTCGAGCTTCTGCCTCCCGGCGGCGCGCTCCCCCTCGCTCTGCAGGAACCGCTGTCGCAGCCTGCCGGCCTTGGCGTCATGCCAGAAATAGAAGGCGCCGTTCTCGCCCACCACGGCGTCGACCGGCCAGAAACGGGCGATCATATCGCACCAGCCGGCCGGCCGGCCGGTGATCGGCACCACCAGCAGCCCAGCCCGCTTCAGCCGCTCGAGAGCGGCGTAGGCAGATGCGGTCAGGTGACCATCGGTGGATAAGGTGTCGTCGATATCGAGCAGGACCGCCTTGACGGCGGCGAGGCCGGCACGCGGAAACTCCGCCAGAGGCCGCAGTTTATCGCTCGCCATGTCCTTCTCCGGTGCCACGAAAGCGGCCGGACTATAGCGGCAACAGCCATGCGCGGATAGCGCTGGCAATGGCGCGCCAGCGCGCTATTTTACCGCCGTTTTCAACGCCTTCCGCAGGACGCCATGATCCCCCGCTACAGCCGCAAGCAGATGACCGATATCTGGGAGCCGGAGAACCGCTTCCGCATCTGGTTCGAGATCGAGGCGCATGCCTGCGACGCGCTGGCCGATCTCGGCGTGATCCCCAAATCAGCCGCCGCCAATATCTGGGAAGGCGGCAAGAAGGCGATGCAGAAGATCGACGTCGCCCGCATCGACGAGATCGAGCGCGTCACCAAGCACGACGTCATCGCCTTCCTCACCTGGCTGGGCGAGTTCATCGGCGACGATGCCCGCTTCGTACACCAGGGCATGACCTCGTCCGACGTGCTCGACACCTGCCTCGCGGTGCAGATGAAGCAGGCGGCCGACCTGCTGCTGGCCGATCTCGACAGATTGCTGGCGGCGCTGAAGAAGCGCGCTCTGGAGCACAGGAACACGCTGACGATCGGCCGCAGCCACGGCATCCATGCCGAGCCGACCACCTTCGGCGTCAAGCTGGCCGGCCACTACGCCGAGTTCGCCCGCTGCCGCGAGCGGCTGGTGGCGGCGCGACAGGAGATCGCCACCTGCGCCATTTCCGGCGCCGTCGGGACGTTCGCCAATATCGATCCCAAGGTGGAAGAGCATGTCGCGGCCAAACTTGGCCTCAGCGTCGAGCCGGTCTCGACCCAGGTCATCCCGCGCGACCGGCACGCGATGTATTTCGCCGTGCTGGCGGTGATCGCCAGCTCCATCGAACGCCTGGCAATCGAGATCCGGCACATGCAGCGCACCGAAATGCGCGAGGCGGAAGAGTTCTTCTCGCCGGGCCAGAAGGGCTCGTCGGCCATGCCGCACAAGCGCAACCCGGTGCTGACGGAAAACCTCACCGGTCTGGCGCGCGTGGTGCGCTCCGCCGTGATACCCGCGCTGGAGAACGTGGCGCTGTGGCACGAGCGCGACATCTCGCACTCCTCGGTCGAACGCATGATCGGTCCGGACGCCACCGTGACCCTGGATTTCGCGCTCAATCGACTGGCCGACGTGGTCGAGAAACTGATGGTCTATCCCGAGCACATGCAGCGCAACCTCGACCTCCTGGGCGGGTTGGTGTTCTCCCAGCGGGTGCTACTGATGCTGACCCAGAAAGGCATGAGCCGCGAAGGCGCCTACGCCGCCGTACAGCGCAACGCCATGGAGGTGTGGAAGGGCAACGCCTCGTTTCTGTCCCTTCTGAAAGCGGATAAGGAGATCGGCCAGTTCCTGTCCAACGACGAATTGGCGGAGCTGTTCGACATGCGCTACCACACCAAGCACGTCGATACGATTTTCAAACGAGTGTTCGGCGAGGCCTAAGAAAAAGGGGACGCTCGCGCATCCCCTTTTCGATTCGGCTCGGGCTTCGAACTATCAGGCGTTGGCGAAATTCTCCGCCGCGAAGTCCCAGTTCACGACCTTGTCCAGCCACGCCTTGATGTAGTCGGGCCGCTTGTTCTGGTAGTCCAGATAATAGGCGTGCTCCCAGACGTCGAGGGTGATCAGCGGCGTCTTGCCTTCGGCCAGCGGCGTTTCGGCATTGCCGGTCTTCACGACCTTGAGCTTGCCGCCGTCGACGACCAGCCACGCCCAGCCGCTGCCGAACTGCGTGCTGGCCGCTTCCGTGAACGCCTTGACGAAATCGTCGTAGCTGCCGAAATCGCTTTCGATCGCCTTGGCCAGATCGCCCGTCGGCTTGCCGCCGCCCTTGGGCTTCATGCTGTGCCAGTAGAACGTGTGGTTCCATGCCTGAGCGGCGTTGTTGAACAGCGTCTTGCTGTCCTTGTCGCTCTTGCCGGCGGTCGCCTTGATGATCTCGACCAGCGACTTCTTCTCCATGCCGGCCTGCTTCGCCAGGTCGTTGGTCTTGTCGATATAGGCCTTGTGGTGCTTGCCGTGATGGTAGCTCAGCGTGTCGGCGCTTACCGTCGGCTCCAGCGCCGCCTTGTCATAGGGCAGCGGCGGCAGCTCGAACGGCACGTGCGGCTGGTCGCCGACGGCGGCCGGGCTGCTGGCGGATTTGGTTTCCATTTTGCGGGCGGCAGTCATCTTGCTTCCTTTCCTCGTTACGCAAAAACAAAAGGGACGCCTGACGGCGTCCCTGCTCCAGTCGGATGCGGCGCAGGCCGAAGGGCCTGAGCCGCCCCCGAACCGTCTGTTACTTCTTCGCTTCGGCCTCGACCTGGGCCCGGGCCGCATCGGCAAAACCAAGAAGCTTCTTGCGGATGACGTCCATGTCCAGGTTGATGCCCTTGGTCTCGAGATCCTTGAGCACCTTCACGATGACGTCGTCGTCGCCGGGCTTCTCGAAATCGGCGGCCACCACTTCCTTGGCGTAGGCCTCGGCATCGGCGCCGGTCTTGCCCAGCTGTTCGGCAACCCACAGGCCCAGCAGCTTGTTGCGGCGGGCCGTGATCTTGAACAGAGCTTCCTGATCGTGCTTGTACTTGGCCTCGTAGCCCTTTTCCCGGTCGTCGAACATCGACATGGACACGCTCCCACATGGCATAATGGCGGCTTCTATATAGCGGCGCGGGCCGGCTTTCGCCACCCCTCGCCCCAGTGCCGCCTGCCGCGCCCGGGAGGCGCCTGTCGACGCCAGATCGAGGATTTCGCGAGGTTCCAGCCGCCGTGGCGACCGTAACCATTCACGACTTGAACGCCGCGCCATCCGATCGGTTCCGCGACATTTTGGCCGGCATCTATGAGCGTTCCCCGTGGGTACCGGCGGCCGCAGCCGATCGACGGCCATTCGCCGATGTCGCCGCCTTGCGCGACGCTATGGCTGGAATAGTCGATGCCGCGCCAGTTCACGCGCAGCAGGCGCTGCTCGAGGCCCATCCCGATCTGGCCGGCAAGGAGGCGCAGCAGGGCGAGTTGACCGAGGAATCGCGCGGCGAACAGAAGAGCGCCGGGCTCGACCGGCTGTCGCGCGCCGAGATGGACGCCATCTCGCGCAACAACGCGGCCTACAGAAAGCGCTTCGGCTTTCCCTTCATCATCTGCGTCCGCAACCACGACAAGGCCGGCATCTTCGCCGCCTTCGAGCGGCGGCTGCACAACGGCGCCGAGGCGGAATTCCGGACCGCTCTGCGGGAAGTGCACGAGATCGCCAGACTGCGGCTGGAAAACCTGCTCGGCTGAGCGCAGGATCGCGCCGCATGAGCGAACTGATCCTGCATCACTACGACTATTCGTCGTTCTCCGAAAAGGTCCGCCTGATCTTCGGCCTGAAATCGCTGGCCTGGCGCTCGGTGATCATTCCCGCCGTCGCCCCCAAGCCCGACCTGACGCCGCTGACGGGCGGCTATCGGCGCACGCCGGTGCTGCAGATCGGCGCCAACATCTATTGCGATACGGCGCTGATCGCGCGCGAACTGGAGCGGCGTTTCCCGCAGCCGACGCTGTTTCCCGCCAATCAGCGCGGCCTGACCGCTGCCCTCGCCATGTGGATCGAGGAACCGTTCTTCTGGCCGATGGCGCGCTTCGTCACCGGCCGCAACGCCGAGAAAGCCGGCGCCACTTTTCATGCCGACCGAGCGGCCATGCGCAACAGGCCCGATCCCGGCATCGCGCGCATCAAGGCCGACGCCGACAGGCAACTGCCCGCGATGCGCATCCAGTTCGCCTGGCTCGACGACATGCTCGCCGACGGTCGCCAGTTCATCCTGGGCGACGCGCCGGGCCTGCTCGACTTCACCTGCTACCACGCCGTCTGGTTCCTCGACGGATTCGTGGCGAACACCTGGCCCGACCTGGAGGATTACCGGCATATCGCGGCGTGGATGAAACGCGTGGCCGCCATCGGCCATGGTACGCGCGCGGAGATGGATCCGAAGGACGCCCTGGCTATCGCGCGAAAGGCAACGCCGCTAACGCCGCCACCCAGTCCGACAGTGCCGCCCGAATGCCGGCTGGCGGGGCGAATTTCGATCCGCGCCACCGACAACAGCCAGGAAGCGGTGGTGGGCGACGTGGTCTATTGCGATATCGATGAGGTCGCCATCGCCCGCCATGACGAGACGGTGGGCGATGTCGTCGTGCATTTTCCGCGGATCAAGTATTCGATCCGCCCGGCCGGTTGACTATTCGGCCGCGACCTTGCCCAGCCGGCGGCGCTTGGCGTTGATCTCCTTGAGATAGGCGATGCCCTGCTCGGCGATCGGATCGCCAACCATCTCCTCGCCCTCCGCCTTGAGCTCGTCCATGTTGACCCACACCCCGTACATCGCCTTGGTCCGGTCGGTGATGATGCCGGCATGCAGCATGGTCTTGATCAGCACGCGGAAAATGTCGGTGCCTTCCTGCATCTTCTCGCGCCGCACATCGTCGGTGTAGGCCTCGGCCACCGCGTCGCGGACCCACTGCCAGTCGAGCCCGAACTGCTGGTAGATGACCTGCTTCTGTTCCGGATTGACCAGGTTGAACAACAGCATCTGGAACACCTGGGAGGCCCAGTCCTCGACGCGGTTGTGCTCCTCCTCGTTCAGCTTGGGCATGGTCTTCTGCGCCCAGATGCGGCCGAAACGATGGTGGAAGGCCTCGTCGGTCATCACCAGCTGGGTCAGGCGCACCAGCAGCGGATCGGCCGACTTCGAATGGAAGGTGGCGAAAGCGCCCATGGCCAGACCCTCGATCAGCATCTGCATGCCGATCAGCTTCTTGTAGACCTCGTGCGCGGAGACCAGTTCGCCCAGCAGATGCGCCAGCGTCGGCGAACAGGGCAGCGGCGCGCCGAAGCGGGTCTCGATATATCTCGAGAAGGCCGTAACGTGGCGGGCTTCTTCGCGCGCCTGGTTGGCGGCGTATTCCTGGGCGCCGGGATCGACCAGGATGTGGCACAGGCTGGCGGACAGCGACAGCGCGCCCTGCTCGCCATGCAATATGCCCGATAGCGCCCAATGCGCGTTGGCATTGACCAAGGCGATCTTCTGCTTCTCGTCCAGGCGGTCGGCCACCGCCGTCTGCATCTCCGCCACCATCTCGAACGGGATGATGGGGGTGTTCTCCTTGTCGAACGGGGTGTTGTAGTCGATGTAGGCCGGATCGAGCGGGTCCCAGAAGTGATCGTGCGTCGAGGCGATGATCTTGTCGAAGGCGGGCGAGCGCCGTCCGTAGCGCTGGGTCTCGATCATCGAGCCGAAATCGGCCGGGTCGACGGTGTCGTAGGCCGGATCGCGCGTCAGCTGGTCGCTCATCGGATTCTCCTCGGGTATCCCCGCGCGTCGACTTGGCGGCGGAACGGATTTGCCCAGTTTGGGAATGGCTGGTGGCATTAACAATGCCATAAAATGACACTAGTGTCATATTTCTTTGGTATAGCGCGTTTTCCGTCCCGCTTTCCGATGCGGCAAATCGGTGCCAACCGCCTGAAATAGCGGGAATCTGTGGATGACGGCCGCGGCCGCGTTGCGGCGTCCTGTCCCAGACGCTATAAGCCGCCTCGTGACGCATACCGCGCCCGCAAAGCGCCGCCAGCGTTGTTTCCGACGAGGGAGCCTGCCATGTCCCGCCGGCGCCGCCTGTACGAAGGCAAAGCCAAGATCCTGTTCGAGGGCCCCGAACCCGGCACTCTCGTGCAGTATTTCAAGGACGACGCCACCGCCTTCAACAACCAGAAGAAGGGCGTCATCACCGGCAAAGGCGTGATCAACAACCGCATCTCGGAATACCTGATGATGCGGCTGGGCGATATCGGCGTGCCGACGCATTTCATCCGCCGCCTGAACATGCGCGAGCAGCTTGTCCGCGAGGTCGAGATCATTCCGCTCGAGGTGGTGGTGCGCAACATCGCGGCCGGCTCGCTGTCGCAGCGTTTCGGCCTGTCGGAAGGCACCGTGCTGCCCCGCTCGATCGTCGAGTTCTATTACAAGAACGACGCGCTGGGCGACCCGATGGTGAGCGAGGAGCACATCACCGCGTTCGGCTGGGCAGCCCCTCAGGACATCGACGACATGATGGCGCTGGCGCTGCGCATCAACGACTTCCTGGTCGGCCTGTTCCTTGGCATCGGCATCAAGCTGGTCGACTTCAAGATCGAGTTCGGGCGGCTGTTCGAGGAAGACATGATGCGCATCGTGCTGGCCGACGAGATCAGCCCCGATTCCTGCCGGCTGTGGGACGCCAAGACCAACGAGAAGATGGACAAGGACCGCTTCCGCCGCGATCTCGGCAAGGTCGAGGAAGCCTATCTCGAAGTGGCGCGCCGGCTCGGCATCCTGCTTGAGGGCGGCCCGGGCGACGTCCGCGGCCCGACGGCGGTTCAGTAAGAGACTGGAGACGGAATTGCCATGAAGGCACGCGTGCATGTGACCCTGAAGAACGGCGTGCTGGACCCGCAGGGCCGCGCCATCGGCCAGGCGCTCCATTCGCTGGGCTTCGCCGATGTCGGCGACGTGCGCCAGGGCAAGGTGATCGAACTGGAAATCAAGGACGCGCTGGCCAAGAAGCCGCGCGCCGAGATCGAGGCCACCGTGAAGGACATGGCGCAGAAGCTGCTGGCCAACACGGTGATCGAAAATTACTCCGTGGAGTTGGTGGGCTGACGTGCAATCCGCACTGATCGTATTTCCCGGTTCCAACCGCGACCGCGACATGCGGCTCGCTCTCACCAAAGCGAATGACGGCAAGAAGCCGATCGAGGTCTGGCACGGCGACGCCGACCTGCCCAAGGTCGACCTGATCGTCCTGCCCGGCGGCTTTTCCTACGGCGATTATCTGCGTTGCGGCGCCATGGCCGCCCACTCGCCGATCATGCGCGAGGTCAAGCGCCGCGCCGAGCAAGGCGTGCGCGTACTGGCCGTCTGCAACGGCTTCCAGATCGCCTGCGAGGCCGGCCTGCTGCCGGGCGTGCTGATGACCAATGCCGGGCTGAAATTCATCTGCCGCAAGATCGACATGCGGGTCGAAACCACGGCCAGCGAGTTCACCGGCGGCTACCGGAAACATCAGGTGATCTCGGTTCCGGTCGCGCATTACGACGGCAACTACAATGCCGACGCCGACACGATCGGTAAATTGCAGGACCAGGATCGCATCGCCTTCCGCTACAGCGACGCCAGCGGCAAGGTCGCGCCGGAGACCAATCTGAACGGCTCGATGGACAACATCGCCGGCATCTTCAACGAGAAGAAGACCGTGCTCGGCCTGATGCCGCATCCGGAGAACGCCACCGACGAGATCTGCGGCGGCACCGACGGCCTGCCGCTGTTCCAGCATGTCGTGGGAGCGCTGAAATGAGCGCGTCCGGAACGGCGGCATCGACGCAGCGTCCCAACGATCTGATGGGTCTGACCGACGCCGAATACGATCTTGTGGTCGAGATCATGGGCCGTACGCCCAATCAGGTCGAGCTCGGCATTTTCTCCGTGATGTGGTCGGAGCACTGCTCCTACAAATCGTCGAAGAAATGGCTGAAGCAACTGCCCACCAAGGCGCCGTGGGTGATCCAGGGGCCGGGCGAGAATGCCGGCGTCATCGACATCGGCGACGGGCTGGCCGCCATCTTCAAGATGGAGAGCCACAACCACCCCTCCTTCATCGAGCCCTACCAGGGCGCGGCGACCGGCGTCGGCGGCATTCTGCGCGACGTCTTCACCATGGGCGCCCGCCCGGTCGCCAACCTCAACGCCCTTCGTTTCGGCGCGCCCGACCATGCCAAGACGCGGCACCTCGTCGCCGGCGTGGTCAAGGGCATTGGCGGCTACGGCAACTCCGTCGGCGTGCCGACCGTCGGCGGCGAAGTGAATTTCCACCCCTCCTACAACGGCAACATCCTGGTCAACGCCATGACCGTGGGGCTGGCGAAGAAGGATCGCATCTTCTATTCGGCCGCCGCCGGCATCGGCAATCCGGTCGTCTATGTCGGCTCCAAGACCGGACGCGACGGCATCCACGGCGCCACCATGGCCTCGGCCGAATTCACCGACGATTCGGAGGAGAAGCGGCCGACGGTGCAGGTCGGCGATCCCTTCACGGAAAAGCTGCTGATCGAGGCCTGCCTCGAGCTGATGGAAACCGACGCCATCGTCGCCATTCAGGACATGGGCGCGGCCGGCCTGACTTCGTCGTCCTTCGAGATGGCCTCCAAGGGCGGCATGGGCATCGAGATCGACCTGTCGAAAGTGCCGGCGCGCGAAACCGGCATGACGCCGTTCGAATTCATGCTGTCGGAGAGCCAGGAGCGGATGCTGATCATCCTCAAGCCCGGCTCCGAACCGCAGGCCGAGGCCATCTTCAGAAAGTGGGAGCTGGACTTCGCCGTCATCGGGCATCTGACCGACACCGGCCGCATGGTGCTGAAGTTCCATGGCGAACAGGTCGGCGACCTGCCGATCGACCCGCTGGCCCAGGCTTCGCCGGAATACGACCGGCCGTGGACCAAAACGCCAGCCCCGAAGCCACTGTCGCCGGTCAATCATCCGATGTCGCTGACGGACGCGCTGCTGAAGCTGGTCGGTTCGCCCGACATGTGCTCGCGGCGCTGGATCTGGGAGCAGTACGACCATCTGGTGCGCGGCGACACCGCGCAGATCCCCGGCGGCGATGCCGCCGTCGTGCGGGTCGAGGACCATCCGAAGAAAGCGCTGGCGATGACGGTCGATTGTACGCCGCGCTACTGCGTTGCCGATCCGGTCGAAGGCGGCAGGCAGGCGGTGGCCGAAACCTGGCGCAACCTGACCGCGGTTGGCGCCCGGCCGCTAGCCATCACCGACAACATGAATTTCGGCAACCCGCAGCGGCCGGAGATCATGGGTCAGTTCGTCGGCGCCATCGAAGGCATGCGCGAAGCCTGTCTGGCGCTGGACTACCCGGTCGTCTCCGGCAATGTCTCGCTCTACAACGAGACCAACGGCAAGGGCATCCTGCCCACTCCCGCCATTGGCGGCGTCGGCGTCATGGACGACATCCATCGCATGGCCACTGTCGCGTTCAAGCAGGGCGACGAGGTCATCCTGCTGATCGGCGAGACCAAGGGACATCTGGGGCAGTCGATCTACCTGCGCGACGTCTGCGGCCGCGAAGAAGGCCCGCCGCCGCCGGTCGATCTGGCGGTCGAGCGGCGCAACGGCGATTTCGTGCGCGGCCTGATCGAAGCCGGAACCGTCCGTACCGTGCATGACTGCTCGGATGGCGGCGTGCTGGCAGCGGTAGCGGAAATGGCCATGGCCGGCGGTATCGGGGCCGAGATTGCCCTGCCGGACGGCGATGCCTTCGCCGTCGGTTTCGGCGAGGACCAGGCCCGCTACGTGCTGGCCCTGCCCCAGGGCGCCGCCGAAACCGTGCTGGCAGCGGCACAGAAGGCCGGCATCCCGGCGCACCGTCTGGGGACGGTCGGCGGAAGGGAGTTGACCCTGGCCGGGCACGGGGCCATATCCTTGGCCGCATTGAAGGATTCCCACGAGGGCTGGCTGCCGCGCTACATGGCGGGCGAGCTTTAGGCCCCGGCCCCGCAGTTTCGACGGAGTAACGTGCAATGCCGATGGCGGCGGAGGACATCGAACGGCTGATCCGGGCTTCCCTGCCCGACGCCGAGGTCGAAATCCGCGATCTTCGCGGTGACGGCGATCACTATGCCGCGATCGTCACGTCCGCCGCCTTCGCCGGCAAAACGAGGGTGCAGCAGCACCAGATGGTCTACCAGGCCCTCAAGGGCCGCATGGGCGGCGAACTGCATGCGCTGGCGCTGCAGACCCAGGTGCCGCCGTCAGCGCAATAGCCTATAATCCTGCCGACCGACGGCAAGCGAAGGAGTTTGTTCCATGGCCGACGCATCCGTAACGACCCGCATCAAGAACGACATCGAGACCAACGACGTCGTGCTGTTCATGAAGGGCAACCCGGTATTCCCGCAATGCGGCTTCTCGGCCGCCGTGGTCGAGGTGCTGAGCGAGCTTGGCGTCAAGTTCAAGGGCGTCGACGTGCTGCAGGATCCCTCGCTGCGCCAGGGCATCAAGGATTTCAGCCAGTGGCCGACCGTGCCGCAGCTCTACATCAAGGGCGAGTTCGTCGGCGGCTGCGATATCGTGCGCGAAATGTATTCAACCGGCGAACTCGAGGAACTCCTCAAGACCCGCGGCGTGCAGCTTCAGGCCGCCTGAGCGCATAAATTCCGGCAACGACGGAAAAGGCCGCCCTGGGGCGGCCTTTTCTGTTTTCGTTACCGTCCCTTGAACTTCGCCGGCCGCTTCTCGAGAAACGCCGCAACGCCTTCCCTGGCGTCCTCGCTGGCCAGCGCGATGCCCATTTCGTGGCGTTCGGCTTCCAGGCCTTCTGAAGTTACCGTGCTGCCGGCCGCGGCCACTGCCCGCCTGATGCCGGCGACGGCGACGGGACTGAATTTCGCGACGGAGCGAGCGTAGTCGAGTGCCTGCTCGACCAGAGGGCGATCCGAAGCGGCGATGCGGTTGATCAGGCCCATGCCGAGCGCCTGCTGCGCGTCGATCGGTTCGCCTGTCAGCATCATGTCCAGCGCCCGCGCCTGGCCAACAAGCGCCGGCAGGAATTGGGTGCCGCCATAGGCCGGCAGCACGCCCAGCTTGACCTCCGGCAGGGCGAATTTGGCGTGCGGGGCGGCAAGGCGCACGGTGCAGCCCATCGCCAGCTCCAGCCCGCCGCCATAGGCGAGACCGTTGATGGCGGCGACGCTGAACAGGCTGGACCGCGACAGGCGGACCATCAGCGCGCGCGCCCTGTCGTTCTTGGCCACGCGATCCTCCGGCGTCAGCTTTGCCGATTCGCCCAGATCCGTGCCGGCGCAAAAGGCACGGTCGCCCTCGCCCGTCACCACGACGAAGCGCGCGTTCGCCGCCTCCAGCGCATCGAGGCACTGCGTCAGCCCGTCGAGGATCGATTTGGTGATGGCGTTGAGCTTGGCCGGCCTTGTCAGGCGAAAGATAGCGCCGTCATCCAGCTTTTCGACCGCGTAGTCCATCGTTCCACTCCCTGCGCTTTCCTTCTTCATAGACCAGCGCGGGCAAAGCACAAATGAAAACGGCCGGCGGTCAGCCGGCCGTTTTCCGCAGGGATATTGCGTTACGCCCGCGCCGTTCTCGCCATCCGCAGGGCGGGCGTCGCCCTGAGGGCGAAGGCGCCATCGCCGATCAACGCCTGCACCAGCGCCGCCACCGTCAGGAAGGCGGGGTATTCCCAGCCGCCATTGGGCGCGGTGAACAGCCAGCCATTGCCGGCATGCGCCCAGGTCGCGCCCAGCAGCACCGGCACGAGGGCCAGCGCGACTGCCCTGGCATAGACGCCCAGGATCAGCAGCACGCCGCCGACCAGTTCGGCGAGGATGGTGAGATGGGCGAAGAAGCCCGGCAGCCCCAGCCCCTCGAAGAACGCCACCGTGCCGGGCACGGTGAACACGAGATATTTCAGCAGGGCGTGGGCGACGAACATCGTGCCCAGGGCCAGACGCAGCAGCAGAGCACCGTAATCGCGGTCCATGATCGTCCCTCCCTTTAGGCCGCAGCCTTGAGCGCCGTGCGTGCCAGCGCCAGTTCGGCGACGCGCCGGCCCAGATGCTCGGCCGTGCGCAGGTCCGACGGCTTGATGCCCTCGGCGCCCTGATCGGCATTGGCCTGCGCCATGGCGCCGATGTAGCTGCCGAGTTGATTGAGATCCTCGACGCTGCCCTTCGAGGAATTGTTGCCCGGCGGCAGCCCCAGCCCGGCCCAGATCATGCCGTGCTGCATGGCGAAGATCGCGAACTGCACCAGCGTGTTCAGCTTGTCGCCGTTCTGCGAGGCGGAGACGGTGAAGCCCGCCGCCAGCTTGTCCTTCCAGGGGCCGGCGCCGAAGAACTTCGAGGTGCCGTCCATGAAGGTTTTGAACTGGCCCGAGGCGCTGCCCATGTAAGTCGGTGCGCCGAAGATGATCGCGTCCGCACCGTGCAGCTCGGCGAGGCGCGCGTCGGCCTCCTCGACCGGAATAAGCGTGGCCGTCGCGCCGGCCACGGACCGGACGCCACGGGCAACAGCCTGGGCGACGGCGGCGGTATGGCCGTAGCCACTGTGATAGGCGATTGCGACAGAAGTCATGGATACCTCCAGAACAGCCCGACCGGGCCAAGTTGTAAAATCTCAGTCACTCACATAAAGTAACTGTTGGGCATATTGCCCATGAGATTTCGCTTGTAAAGTAGGTACCTTTTAGTAACCTACGTTACGACTTGGTGAGCTTTGATGTTCTGGAGACGGATGACATGACCCTGCCGAAATCCTCGATGGGATGCCCCATGGACGCCATTCTGCGGCTGCTGATGGGGCCGTGGACGACTTACATCCTGTGGGTGCTGCGCAACGACGGCCCGACCCGGTTCGGCGAGCTGAAGCGCAAAGTGAGCGGCATTTCCGCCAAGGTGCTGACGGAGCGGCTGCGCTTGCTGGAGCATGCGGAGATCATCGAGCGGCACTACCAGCCGACCATCCCGCCGCAGGTAACCTATCGCCTCGCCCGTCGCGGCATGGAGCTGGATCCCGTGCTGAACGGGCTGGACGACATCGCCCGCCGCTGGCATGCCGAGGACGCCAAGGCCGAACGCCAGAGCGCGGCGGCGTCATAGGCGACAACCAACATCTTCCTCACCTGCCTCGCCGCAGGACGAGGACAGCCAGAAAGAAAAACGGCCCGGAGAAGCTCCGGGCCGTTCGCATTTCCAATTCCGGATCGGCGCTTAGCGCGAGTAGAACTCGACCACCAGCGACGGCTCCATCTGCACCGGATAGGGCACGTCGGCCAGCTTCGGGGCGCGCGTGAAGGCACCCTTCATGTGCTTGTGGTCGACGGTCATGTAGTCCGGCACGTCGCGCTCGATGCTCTGGACGGCTTCCAGCACCACGGCCATTTCCTTGGCCTTGTTGGTGAGCTCGATCTCGGCGCCGTCCTTGACCTGGAACGAGGCGATATTCACGCGCCGGCCATTGACCTTGACGTGGCCGTGGTTGACGAGCTGGCGGGCGGCGAACGGCGTGGCGACGAACTTCATGCGGTAGATCACCGCGTCGAGACGACGCTCGAGCAGCTCGATCAGGTTTTCGCCCGTGTCGCCGCGGCGACGCAGCGCCTCAGTGTAGTAGCGGCGCATCTGGCGCTCGCTGATGTTGCCGTAATAGCCCTTCAGGCGCTGCTTGGCGTTGAGCTGCAGGCCGAAATCCGACGGCTTCTTGCGCTTCTGGCCGTGCTGGCCGGGACCGTATTCGCGGCGATTGAACGGGCTCTTGGGGCGGCCCCAGAGATTGACGCCGAGGCGTCGATTGATCTTGTACTTCGAATTCTCGCGTTTGCTCACGCGTGTTCTCCTTCAGGTCTTCGTTTGTCCGGATATGCCTTGGTCCGATCAATGATCGGGGCGGGAAGGCCGCATTTGCGCGGGAATCCACGTTCTCCGGAATGGCGGCGGAGTATAGTCAGGCTCCCTGCCCTGTCAAACCCCGATTCGGGCCGCAAGGCCGGTCAGGTCCGCGACTGCCGCTTTGTCGCTAACCCACTGATAATACCGTGAAAAGTGCGGACTTCCTGGTCCGTCATACCGCCCCGCTGCAGCATGGTGCGGATATTGCGGATCATGGTCGGGCGCATCTCGAGATTGCGCAGGAAACCGCAATCGATCAGTTCGCGCTCCAGATGTTCGAACAGCGCCGTCATCTGGTCCTTGGTCGCCGGGGCCATTTCGCCCTCATGGACCGGCGCCGGTCCACCACCGAAGGCGAGATAGGCCCATTCGTAGGCCAGCACCAGCACCGCCTGGGCGAGGTTCAGCGAGGAATGCGCCGGGTTGAGCGGCACGGTGATGACCGTATCGGCCATGGTCAGATCGTCGTTGGTCAGGCCGCTGCGCTCGGGACCGAACATAACCCCGCAGCTCTGGCCCTGGCCAATGCGCGCCCGCAATTCCCCAGCCGCTTCACGGGCATCCAGTACGCGATGCGGCATGTCGCGGTTGCGCGCAGTCATGGCGTAGACGCGCTGCAGATCGGCTACGGCCGTCGGCAGATGCGGGTAGACCCGTGCATTGGCGAGGATCTCGTCGGCGCCGGACGCCGCCGCGATCGCCTTCTCGCTCGGAAACTTGTCGCGCGGCGCGACGATGCGCAGCTCGCTCAGGCCGCAATTCATCATGGCGCGCGCCGTCGTGCCGATGTTTTCGGCAAGTTGCGGGCGCACCAGCACGACGACCGGCGCGGTCGGATGGTCGGACATCGAGATCAGCGCGGCAAGGCGCGCAGCACGGCCGGCTTGCGCTGCTCGGATTCGACGCCGTCGCGGAACAGCTTGTAGGTGATGCTGTCGTAGAGGGCGTTGAACGAGGCGTCTATGACGTTGCTCGACACGCCGATGCTCGACCAGCGCAGGCCGGCATCGTCGAGGCACTCGATCATGACGCGGGTTATGGCCGCCGTGCCGCCGCGCGGATTGAGAATGCGAACCTTGTAGTCCACCAGACTCATGCTCGCCAGGGTCGGATAATGCGGCACCAGAGCCTGGCGCAGGGCGCTGTCGAGCGCGTTCACCGGGCCGTTGCCCTCGCCCACCGTCATCATCCGCTCGTCGCCGACGCCGAGCTTCACTGTCGCTTCCGACTGGGTGATGAGATCGCCGCGCGCGTTGTAGCGGCGCTCGGTGATGACCCGGAAGCTGTGCAGTTCGAAGTAGTCGGTGACCGTGTGCAGCATGCGCCGCGCCAGCAATTCGAAGCTGGCCGAAGCGCCGTCATAGGCATAGCCCTCCGATTCGCGCTGTTTGACCACGTCCAGCAGCTTCGGCACTTCCGGCGCGTTGGGATCGATCTCCAGACCGATCTCGCGGAACCGCGCCAGGATGTTGGACTTGCCGGCCTGGTCGGAGACGACGATATGGCGGGAATTGCCGACCAGCGCCGGCTCGATGTGCTCGTAGGTGCGCGGGTCCTTCTCGACCGCCGACACGTGCAGGCCGCCCTTGTGCGCGAAAGCGCGCTCGCCGACATAGGCGGCGGAACGGTTCGACGAAAGGTGCAGCCGGTCGTCCAGCAGGCGCGACAGATGCGTCAGATGCACCAGATCCTCGCGCTTGATGCCGGTGTCGAAGCCCATCTTCAGCATAAGGTTGGGAATCAGCGCGATCATGTTGGCATTGCCGCAGCGCTCGCCCAGCCCGTTGATGGTGCCCTGCACCTGCCGCGCGCCGGCGCGCACGGCAGCCAGCGAGTTGGCCACCGCGTTCTCGGTATCGTTGTGGCAATGGATGCCGACATGGCTGCCCGGGATGTGCTTCACAACCTCGCCGACGATCTGCTCGATCTCGTGCGGCAGGGTGCCGCCATTGGTGTCGCACAGCACCACCCAGCGCGCCCCCGTCTCGTAGGCCGCCTTGGCGCAGCGCAGGGCGTAATCGGGATTGGCCTTGTAGCCGTCGAAGAAATGCTCGCAATCGAACATCGCCTCTTCCATGCGCTTCTTGGCCAGCGCGATGGAGTCGGAGATCATGGCGACGTTCTCGTCGCGGTCGATCTCCAGCGCGACGTCGACATGGAAATCCCAGGTCTTGCCGACCATGCAGACGTTGCGGGCGGCGGTGTTGAGAATGGCGTTGAGACCGGGGTCGTTGTCGGCGCTGCGGCCCGGCCGACGGGTCATGCCGAAGGCGGTGAATTTGGCCTGGGTCAGCTTGGGCGGCGACTGGAAAAACTGGTCGTCCGTCGGGTTGGCGCCGGGCCAGCCGCCCTCGATGTAGTCGATGCCGATACGATCCAGCGCCTCTGCGATCGCCGCCTTGTCGGCAACGGAAAAATCGACGCCCTGGGTCTGGGCGCCGTCGCGCAAGGTTGTGTCGAACAGATAGACGCGCTCGCTCATCGGCCAATTCCCTGAATTGCCCGCTCTTTCTGCACCCGCGAAGGCGGCGCGTCAACGCAAGCGGGCAAGCCTTTGGCTGGATTGGCGATATGCCGCGTCAGGCCCGCCGCCAGGTCGTGCCCTTCGGTCCGTCCTCCAGCACCACGCCCTGACCCGCCAGATCGTCGCGGATGCGGTCGGCCTCGGCGAAATTCTTCGCCTTGCGGGCGGCCAGGCGGGCGGCAATCGCGGCCTCGATGGCCGCCTCGTCGAGCGCATCGCTGCCGGCTTTCGGCGGCTGCCACCTGAACCACGCCTCAGGATCCTGCTGGAGAATCCCCAGCAGCCCGGCGCCGCTCAGCAATTCGTCGCGCGCCTTGGCTTTCTCCGCTTCGCCCGTCCCGGCATTGAGCCGGTTGGCGGCGTCGTGCAGGGCGGCAAGCGCCAGCGGGGTGTTGAGATCGCTTTGCAGCGCTTCCATCACCGCTGCGCTTCCACCAGACGGCGGGGCGCCGGGGCCGGCGAGCCGCAGCGACTGGTAAAGCCGATCGAGCGTCGCCTTGGCCCGCTTCAATCCCTCCTTGGTGAAGTCGAGCGGCTGGCGGTAATGCGCCGACAGCAGCAGGTAGCGGATCGCTTCGCCGGGGAACTCCTGCAGCAACTCGTGCACGGTGAAGAAGTTGCCCAGCGACTTGGACATCTTCTCGCCATTGGCAAGCAGATAGCCATTGTGCATCCAATACTTCGCCAAAGTCGCCGTATCATGAGCGCAGCGCGACTGGGCGATCTCGTTCTCGTGGTGCGGGAAGATGAGATCCTGCCCGCCGCCATGGATATCGAAAGTCTCGCCCAGCAGCGCGGCACTCATGGCCGAGCATTCGATGTGCCAGCCCGGACGGCCGCGGCCCCAAGGGCTGCCCCAGCCCGGCTGCTCGTCGGTCGAAGGCTTCCACAGCACGAAATCGGCGGCGTCCTTCTTGTACGGCGCCACCTCCACCCTGGCGCCGGCCACCAGCTCGTCGCGGCCATGGCCGGAAAGCCTGCCGTAATCGGCCATGCTGGGCACGTTGAACAGCACGTGCCCGTCGCGCTCGTAGGCGTGGCCCTTGGCCATCAGCGACACGATGAGCGCCTGCATCTGGGCGATATAGGCGGTGGCGCGCGGCTCGTGCGTCGGCGGCAACGCATTGAGCGGAGCGATGTCCTCGTGAAAGGCGGCCGCCGTGCGCTGCGTCAGCGCCTCGATGCTCTCGCCGTTCTCGCGCGCGCGATCGATGATCTTGTCTTCGACGTCGGTGATGTTGCGCACGTAGCTGACGCGCGGATAGAGCCGCTGCAGCAGGCGGAACAGCACGTCGAACACCACGATCGGACGGGCGTTGCCGATATGGATGTAGTCGTAGACGGTCGGCCCGCACACGTAGAGACGCACATGGGCGGGATCGATCGGCTCGAATACCTCCTCCTGTCGCGTCAATGTGTTGTGCAGGCGCAGCGTCACCGTACTCTCCTTCGATTGATATCTGGTTGATGTCAGGCCGTACGGCCGAGAAGCCGCGCTTCGGCGCGCGCGCGGCCGATGAGCGGTAGCAAATTCTGCATCTCCGGTCCACGTTCGCGCGCCGTCAGCGCCAATCGCAGCGGATGGAACAATGCCCGCCCCTTACGGCCGGTCGCGGCAGACACCGCCGACGTCCACGAACGCCAGCTTGCCGGGCCCAGCGGCTCCGGCGGCAGCAGATCGGCGGCGGTGGCGCAGAAACCGGCATCCTCGATAACCGGCTCGATCGCGCCGCCAACCACGCCCCACCATTCGCTCGCATCCGCCAGCGTCTCGAGATTGGCCCGAACGGCGAGCCAGAAGGTCTCGCTGGCGCCAGGCGCATGCGCCTGCAGCCGTTCCGCGACGGCAGCATAGTCCATGCGATGCAGGGTGCGGGCGTTGAGACCGGCCAGTTCTTCCAGCGAGAAGCGCGGCGAGGCGCGCGCGATATGCGCCAGATCGAAGCTCTCGACCAATTCACCCATGCTATCGACTGGCTCGACCGCGTCGGACGTGCCCAGCCGCGCCAGCAGCGCCGCCAAGGCCAGCGCTTCGGTGCCCTGCTCGCGCAGATCGGCTACCGACAGGCTGCCCAGGCGCTTGGACAGGCCGCCGCCAGCGGCATCGACCAGCAACGGCAGATGCGCGAAGCGCGGCGGGCGGGCGCCCAACGCTTCGAAAATCTGGATCTGCGTGCCGGTATTCGTGACGTGATCCTCGCCACGGATCACATGACTGATGCCCATGTCGATGTCGTCGACGACCGACGGCAGGGTGTAGAGATAGGTGCCGTCGGCCCGGACCAGCACCGGGTCGCTCTGGCTGGCTTCGTCAACCTGCTGGGCGCCGCGCACCAGATCGACGAACTCGACATGCCGCGCCTCGAGCTTGAACCGCCAGTGCGGCCGACGCCCCTCGGCTTCAAACCTGGCGCGGTCGGCCTCCGTCAGTCGCAGGGCGGCGCGATCGTAGACCGGCGGACGCCCCTGGTTGAGCCGCGCCTTGCGCTTGAGATCGAGTTCTTCCGGCGTTTCGTAGCAGGCATAGAGGCGGCCGTCGCCGCGCAGCCGGTCGGCCACGGCATCGTAGCGGGCAAAACGGTCCGACTGGCGCGCCAGTTCGTCCCATTCGATGCCAAGCCAGCGCAGATCGGTTTCGATGCCGCGCGCGAAGGCCTCGGTCGATCGTTCGCGATCGGTATCGTCGAAACGCAACACGAACGCGCCCTTGCCGGCGCGGGCGAACAGGAAATTGGCCAACGCCACCCGAATGTTGCCGACATGCAGCCGGCCCGTCGGACTCGGCGCGAAGCGCACCCGCGGCCCGGCCATGGCTCAGCCGCGGAAGGCGTTGGTGATCGGGTAGCGCCGGTCGCGCGACAGCGCCCGCGACGTGATCTTGACGCCCGGCGGCGCCTGACGGCGCTTGTATTCGGCGTTTTCCAGCATCCGCCACACGCGCTGCACCGTATCGCGGTCCTCGCCTTCGGCGACAAGCTCCTCGACCGCCAGATCGCGCTCGATCAGCCCAAGCAGGATGCGGTCGAGCTGGTCGTAGGGCGGCAGGGAATCCTGATCCTTCTGGTCCGGTCGCAGTTCCGCCGTCGGTGCCTTGGTGAGGATCCGCTCGGGAATGACGACCGCCTTCGGACCCAGCGCGCCCTCCGGCAGGTTGGCGTTGCGCCAGCGCGAGACTTCGTAGACCGAGGTCTTGTAGACGTCCTTGAGGACCGAATAGCCGCCGCACATGTCGCCGTAGAGCGTCGAATAGCCGACCGACATCTCCGACTTGTTGCCGGTCGACACCACCATCGAGCCGAACTTGTTGGAGATCGCCATCAAGGTGATGCCGCGAGCGCGCGCCTGGATATTTTCCTCGGCGACGTCGCTATTCCGGCCGGCGAACAGATCGGCCAGCATCGCGTCGAACGCCTCCATCGCCGGGCCGATCGACACCGTATCGAGGCGGATGTTCAGCGCCCCGGCGCAAGCTTCCGCGTCCTCCAGACTGTCGCGGCTGGTGAACGGCGACGGCATCATCACCGTGTGCACACGCTCCGGTCCCAGCGCGTCGGCCGCCACCGCCGCGGTCAACGCCGAATCGATGCCGCCGGACAGGCCGATGACGACGCCGGGAAAGCGATTCTTGTTCACGTAGTCGCGCAGGCCCAGCATCATGGCCTGGTAGATCGCATCGCTGCGATCGAGCGGCGGCTCGATCCGGCCGGGCTCGCAGCTCCAGCCGTCGTCGCCCCGACGCCAGCGCGTCAGCACGACGCCCTCGCGATAGGCCGGCATGGCGACCTTCACCTCGCCGTCGGCCCCGACGACGAAAGAGCCGCCGTCGAACACCAGCTCGTCCTGGCCGCCGACTTGATTGACGTAGACCAAAGGCAGGCCGCTTTCGCTGACGCGCGCGCGCACCAGATCGAGCCGCACGTCGTCCTTGTCGACCTCGAAGGGCGAGCCGTTCGGCACCAGCAGGATTTCGGCGCCGGTTTCGGTCAGGCACTCGACCACGTCGGGCGTCCAGATATCCTCGCAGATCGGCACGCCCAGCCTGATGCCGCGAAACACGATCGGCCCCGGCATCGGCCCGGGCTTGAACACGCGCTTCTCGTCGAACACGCCGTAGTTGGGCAGGTCGACCTTGAAGCGCTTGGCGGCGATGCGCCCCTCTTCCAGCAGCAGCACCGCGTTGTGCAGCTTGCCTTCCTCCACCCACGGAGTCGGCAACAGCGTGGCCGGGCCGCCATCGGCGGTGTCCTTGGCCAGCGTTTCCGCCGCCTGGCGCAGCGCGCGCTGGAAGGCGGGCTTCAGGACGAGGTCCTCCGGCGGATAGCCCGACAGCACCAGCTCCGACAGCAGCACGAGATCGGCGCCAAGGGCGGCCGCCTCGGCACGGGCTTTGCGCACGCGCTCGAGATTGCCCGCGACGTCGCCCACCACGGGATTGATCTGGGCCAGGGCGAGAGCAAGCGTGTCGGTCATCGGAAAAGCTGCAAAATTACGGAAAACCAGAGCCTTACGGCAGGGGCAAGCTAGGGGCCGGGCGGTTTCCTGTCAATTGCGGGCCGCCGCCCTACCCGCCATATATGGCGCGCCGCACCTTCTGCGCACAGGCGCTGTCGCGACGAAAAGCCATCGCCATGCCGGCATCGGAAAAGGCCGGCTCGACGACGTAATCGCGCGCGAAAGCCGGATGCGCCTCGATGGCCCGCGTCCAGTCGCCGTACCAGGGATGAGGCATCGCCAGCACGTCCGGCTTCTGCCGGTCGAGCAGTCGTTCGGCCGAGAAGCCGTCATGCGCCATGCGCGCATCGTGCAAACCCGAAAGATCGACGATGCGCCGACCGCGCGCATAGGCGGAGAGCAAACCGTCTTCGGTCGCGGCGATCGAACAGGAAGGCTCGAGCGCCTCGACCATCGCCGCCATGCGGCCACGGAAGAACGGAAACTGGTCCGCGACATGCGCCACGGCTCCTGCCCTGGTGTTGAGCGTGGGGTCCGACTGGAAAGCCGGGACGTGCGTCGCGATCACCCGCAGGCCGGTCAGCGCGGTCTTGCTGGCCACCAGCAGGCCGAGCCCGGCAAGCAGGATCATGCCGCTCGCCGTCAGGTGCCGCAATCCGTCCGGCAGGCGGCTGTGGCGCAGCAGCGCTTCGACCACGACCAGAGCCAGCAGGCTGAGCACCGGCAGGGCTGGCGCGTAGAAGCGTCCGAAATATCCCATGATCGGCAAGACCAGGAACAGGTGATAGGCGACATAGGCCAGCATGCCGAGCGTGGCGCCGCGCAACACCGGAGACAGGCGTGCGAAGCAAAGCAACGCCGCAGCAGCCAGCAGCGTTTCCGGCATGTGAAAGATCGCCGTGTCGCGCAGATGGGTGAAGGGATAGCCCAAGGTTTCGTAGCGGCCGTCCGGCGGCAGGGCGCTGAGCGGGATCGTCTTGGCGAAAAAGGCCAGCGGCAGCGGCTCGCCGTAATAGAGCCAGCACAAGCCAACGAAAGCGGCGACGAATCCCAGCCCGGCAATGATCGCGCCCAGTCCCGCAAGACGCACCTGGCGATCCCTGGCAAAAAGCGCCAACCCCGCAGGCGCAGCCAGCGCCAGCAGCAGCGCATCAGGACGCACGGCATAGACGGCGGCGATCACCAAGCCGCTCGCGACAATGGCACCGCGCCCCGTCGCACCGTTCTGCAGCCGGAACGTGGCGAGCAACGACAGCGCCACCAGCGCCATCGCCCAAGTCGTTTCCATGCCGGTGCCGAGCAACAGGAAGAGCTGTCCATCGAACGCGATCAGCGTCACGGCGACGGCGCAGACCAGATACCTCAATGTCGTGTGGATCTGCGGGCGTGACACCGCATAGGCCAGCGGCAGCAGGGCCAGATACGCCAGAGCGCCGAGCGCAGCCGCGACCGTCGGCGTCAGCACCGCATCGCGCCCCAGCAGGGCATGAACGAGGGTGACGATTGCCTGATAGAGCTGCGACGTGTTGCCGTGCACCGGTCCCTCGCCAAGGTTCCAGGAGAAGACGCCGGAATCGATCAGATTGTCGGCATAACGGACGAAGAAGAACGCATCGTCCATCAGTGAATCGCCGTAATAGCCGTAATGCAGCACGCGCGTGCCAACGGCGGCGAGGAAGAACGCCGTGCTGAGAACGATGACGGCCAGGGCGACGGCCTTCATGCGTTCACCGGCCGGCGCCAGCGTCGCCCGCGGTTATCGCGGCTTGCGATGCAGGAATTCGCGTCCGACCTTGACGCGCTGGACGCCGTCGTACTCGACGATGTCGGCCGTGGCATAGGTTTCGTTCCAGTAGGTCGGCAGGTAGGAGCCGGTGCCGATCACGTCGATCGGCGCTGCAGCCTGCGCCATCACCCGGCACTTGGCCGGTCCGAACCCCGAAGACGCGACGATCTTGACCTTGTTGAAGCCGGAGCGATCGAGCGCCTCGCGCAGATGGAACACGGCCGCCGCCGAAACGCCGGTGCCGACCAGATAGCGCAGTTCCTCTTCCGAGCGATAGCCGCGAATGGCGCGCGGCGCGTTGCGCTCGAGCACCGCGTAGGAAGCAGGCGGATCGAGCCCCTCGACGAAGCGTCCGCCCGGCGTGTCGATGCGCACCGACAGCTTGCCCGCTGCCGCAAGATCAGAGAAGCGTCGGCAGACTTCCAGCGAATCGGAAACCTCGCGGGCGAAATAGTCGACCAGCACCGTCATCGGCTCGTCGCTGAAGGTGTCGTGGAACATTTCCGCCGCCCGCAGGGTCGAACCGGCATAGCCGATCAGGGCGTGCGGCATGGTTCCCAACCCCTTCTCCTGGCCGAAGAAGCTGGCAGCGGAATCGATCGAGGTGCCGACGAAGCCCACGGCATCGGCCTTGCGCTTGGCGCGCGCCGAGCCGACCGAGGCGGCATAGGCCATCAGTTCCGACATCTCGCTGCCGGCGCAATGGCGCGCGTCCATGGCGAGGAAAGCGACGTTTGGCAGTTCGGAGCACATCTGGAAGGCGTTGTAGGCGGCAACGCAGGCCGGGCCGAGCTTCTGCAGCAGCACGGTCTCAAGATCGACCAGATGGAAGAATGGTCCTGTGATGTAGAAGATCGGCTCGCCGGCACCGACCCACTTGCCTTCCGGATAGCGCAGTTCGATGGCGAACTCGACGCCGCGCTGACGCGCCATCTCGTTCAGCCAGTCGATGGCGATGCGCGGCGCGCTGACGACCGGGCGACGCATGAAGATGGCGTAGGTCACCCGGCTGTCGCCGAAGCGGCCGATCACCTTCTTGGTGCGATTGAAATAGCTGTCGGTGAAGCGCGCGACGCTGTCGTTGTCGGGATGCATCGCGCGCTCCGCCGCAGGGTGTTACATGCCGCCGACGACGGCCCGACGTTCGAGATCGAGACGCTCGGTCTTGAGATGCTCGGCGATCAGGAAGGCGAGTTCGAGCGCCTGGCTGGCGTTGAGACGCGGATCGCAATGGGTGTGGTAGCGATCCGCCAGCCCTTCCTCGGTAATCGCCTGCGCCCCGCCGACGCACTCGGTGACTTCCTGGCCGGTCATCTCGAAATGCACACCGCCCGCATGGGTGCCCTCGGCGCGATGGACGCCGAAGAAATCGTGCACTTCCGACAGGATCTGGTCGAAACGGCGCGTCTTGTAGCCGTTGGCCGACTTGATCGTGTTGCCGTGCATGGGATCGCAGGCCCAGACCAGCGAACGGCCTTCGCGCTGCGCCGCACGAACCAGCCCGGGCAGCTTGCCCGCGACGTTGCCCGCCCCCATACGGCTGATCACCGTGATGCGGCCAGGCACGTTGTCCGGGTTCAGCGTGTCGAGCAGACGATTGAAATCGTCGACCGTCAGGCTCGGGCCGGCTTTGAAGCCCAGCGGATTGCGCACGCCGCGCAGGAATTCGACATGCGCTCCGTCGAGCTGCCGGGTGCGGTCGCCGATCCACAGCATGTGCGCGGAACAGTCGTACCATTCGCCGGTGGTCGAATCGACGCGCGTCATCGACTGCTCGTAGGGCAGCAGCAGCGCCTCGTGGCTGGTGAAGAAGTCGGTCTCCGCGATCTGCGGCGTCGTCTCCGACGTCAACCCGCAGGCAGCCATGAACGCCAGCGTCTCGTCGAGACGGTTGGCGAGATCGACGTAGCGCTCGCCGGCCGGCGAACTGGCGACGAAGCCGAGCGTCCAGCGATGCACCTGGTGCAGGTCGGCATAGCCGCCCTGGGCGAAGGCCCGCAGCAGGTTCAAGGTCGCGGCCGACTGGTTATAGGCCTGCACCATGCGCTCCGGATCGGGCTGGCGCACCGCCTTCTCGAACTCGAAGCCGTTGATGATGTCGCCGCGATAAGCCGGCAACTCCACATCGCCGATCTTCTCGGTCGGCGCCGAGCGCGGCTTGGCGAACTGACCCGCCATGCGGCCGAGCTTCACAACCGGCAGGCCGGCGCCGTAAGTCAGCACCACCGCCATCTGCAGCAGCACTCGGAACATGTCGCGGATGTTGTTGGCCGAGAACTCGGCGAAGCTCTCGGCGCAGTCGCCGCCTTGCAGCAGGAAGGCCTTGCCCTCGGCGACGCGCGCCAGACCGGCCGTCAGCCGGCGCGCCTCGCCTGCAAAAACCAGCGGCGGATAGCGGCGCAGCCGTTCCTCGGCGGCCGACAGGGCCGCCTGGTCGGGATAGTCCGGAAACTGCTGGATCGGCTTGGTGCGCCAGCTCTCGGGCGACCAATTGCGCGCGCGCGTCGCCTGCGCCGCTGCAGCGGTTGCCTTCGCTGGTCCAAGCCCGAGTACCATTGTTCCGTCCTTTCCTCGCAAGCCCCGGAATGGGGGGTCACCGCTATACGATTTTTTCCCGGCGAACGCCAGCGCCGGTGCCGCCTGCCTGCCTTGCCGGCAAGGGCCTAGAACACGAGCTTGCCGTGCTGGAACAGCGTCTAGGCCCTAATATTCTGATTTCGTTCGATTTCCGGCCGATCGCCCGATGCGGGAAGCCGGCGCTGCGACAGGCGGGCGGCCAGCCGACGCGCCAGGCTGTGCGAGGGTCGCTCGATCAACCGGTAGAACAGCCAGACCCCCGCCAGCAGCGCCGTCGCTTTGACGCCCCAGGCGACGATCGGCGGCAGGCCGCCTGTCGTCGCGCCGGCCAGAACCAGCACGATGGGATGCATCAGATAGATCGAATACGCGCCCCGACCGCCACGTTCGGCCAAACGAACAGGCCGGCGATGCCGGTAATAGCGTATCTCCCGGTCGAGCCAGAGAGTGGCCGCGACGGCGAACAGCGGCAGGGAAA
>JBDZUM010000010.1:0-4016 GCA_040255215.1 Rhodospirillaceae bacterium | reverse complement strand
CGTATCTCCCGGTCGAGCCAGAGAGTGGCCGCGACGGCGAACAGCGGCAGGGAAACCGGGTAGCTGATGCGAAGCGTCGCGTGATGCGCCAGCCAGATCGCCAGAACCGACAGCAGCCACAGCCCGCCGCGCCAGACCCAGATCTCGGTGCTGCCAGGTGTCGAGGCATCGCGAGAGACGCGCACGGCCAGCAGGCAGCCGAGCAGCCATGCCGGATAGCAGACGAGCCAGTCCCAGAAGCCGAAGGGTCGCGGCGTCAGCGCCTCGAAATCGACCATCGCCACGACGATTGTCGCCACAAGGTAGGACAGCACCACGATCGGCAGCAGGCCGACGCGACGGATCGCGGCCAGCGCCAATGGATAAAGCGCGTAGTAGAGCATCTCGCAATAGAGCGTCCACAACACGAAGCGGCCAAGAAACGACACCTCGCCGCCGATCGCGTTGTAAGCGATGGTGGCGACAACGAGCGGCAGGCCGACGCGTACGAAACGGCGCGCCAAATAGGCCGGAAGCGCCAGCTTCTCGCCGCGCGCCTGCGGCAGGTGGATGCAGAAGCCGGAAACGACGAAGAACACGATCACCGCCGCCTTGCCGTTGAAGGCGAGATAATCGAGGCTGCGCGGCAGCCATTCGCCGAAGCCGATCGCGATCAGGCTGTCGCGCAGGGGAAAGGCCGCGCCATGGGCGATGGCCACCCATAGCGCCGCGAAGAAACGAATGCTGTCGAGACCGGCATAATGAGCGGGCCGGTCCACCGCCAGACTCACTCCGCCGCTTTGGCCTGCACCGGCGGGCGTTTCGACCGCATGGTCACGAACTCCTCGGCGGCGGTCGGGTGAATGCCGACCGTGGCGTCGAAATGCGCCTTGGTCGCCCCTGCCTTTACCGCTATCGCCACGCCCTGGATGATTTCCGCGGCGTCGTCCCCGACCATGTGCGCGCCAACCACGCGGTCGGAAGCGGCATCGACCAGCAGCTTCATGAAGGTCTGCTGCTGGCGACCCGACATCGTGTACTTCATCGGCCGGAACTGGGCGGCGTAGACGTCGATCTCGCCATAGGTGCGCCGCGCCTCGTCCTCGGTGAGGCCGACCGTGGCCACCGGCGGCTGGCTGAATACCGCCGACGGAACGTTGGCATGATCGGGCTTCATCGGCCGCTTGCCGAACAGCGTGTTGGCGAGGAAATGGCCCTCCATGATCGCGACGGGCGTCAGGTTGATGCGGTCGGTCACGTCGCCGATGGCATAGATGCCCGGCACCGTGCTTTGCGACCATTCGTCGACGGCGATGGCGCCGACCTTGTTCAGCGTGACGCCGAGACGCTCCAGCCCCAGATCGTGCGTATTGGGCGCACGCCCGGTGGCGAACATCACGAGATCGGTTTCGATGGCCTCGCCGGCCGCGGTCTTGCAGCGGAACTGATCGCCCGTTTTCTCGATGGCGACGATCTCGGTGCCGGTACGGAACACGATGCCCTTGCGGGTCATTTCCCGCTGCAGCGTTTCCCGCACCTCCCGGTCGAACCCGCGCAGAATGAGATCGCGCCTGACTGCCATCGTGGTCTCGGCGCCAAGCCCGTTGAAGATGCCGGCGAACTCGACCGCGATGTAGCCGCCGCCCACCACCAGGATCCGCGGCGGCAGGATCTTCAGGTGGAAGGCCTCGTTCGAGGTGATGGCGTGTTCGGCGCCTTCGATGCCCGGACGCACCGCCCGGCCCCCTGTGGCGATGACGATCCGTTCGGCGGTATGGCGCTTGCCGGCGACCTCGACGGTGTGCGCATCGACCAGCTTGCCGCGGCCTTCATGCAGGGTGACGCCGGCGTCCGACAGCAGCTTCTTGTAGATGCCGTTGAGCCGGTCGATTTCGTTGTCCTTGCGCGCGATCAGCGTCGGCCAGTCGAATTTGGGATCCTCGAGCGTCCAGCCGTAGCCGGCCGCGTCCTCGAAATCCTCGGCAAAGTGCGAGCCGTAGACCAGCAGCTTCTTGGGTACGCAGCCGCGAATGACGCAGGTGCCGCCGACGCGGTCGTCCTCGCAAATCGCCACGCGCGCGCCGGCAGCAGCGGCAATGCGGCTGCAGCGCACGCCGCCCGAGCCGGCGCCGATGATGTAGAGATCGTAATCGTAAGCCATTGCCATCCTTGAAATCAGAAGCTCCCGCCGCGCGGCAGTATAGCGGCGCGACCGCGCACGGCAAAAGCCCGCGCCTGCCCCCGAATGACCTTATTTGCGCCGGGGATGGCGCCATTGGCGGCGACGTAAACCTGCACAGAGCCGGCCCGGTCTGGCCGGCGGTTCAAGACAGGAGTAGTCAATGCACAAGGCAATTCTCGGCACGGTTCTGGTTTCCGCGCTCGCCCTCGGGTCCGGCGTGGCCTTGGCGCGTTCGGGCGACGCCGGCGCGCCCCGTCACGGCGACCGCGGCTTCTCGATGGCCGACACCAACGGCGATGGCGTGATCAGCAAGGCCGAGTTCGAAACCGGCCGCGACAAGCTGTTCCAGAAGCTCGACGCCAACAGCGACGGCGCTTTCACCCGCGAGGAAGCGACCGCGGGCGCCGACGCCTGGCGCAAGAAGGCGGCCGAAGCCGGCAAGACCATCTCTCCCGAGCGCGAAGCCAAGTACAAGGCGCGCGGCGAGAAGATGTTCAACGATCTCGACGCCGACAAGGACGGCCGCATCACCAAGGCCGAATTCGACGCGGCCGGCGAGAAGCTGTTCGCCCGCCTCGACGTCAACAGCGACGGTCAGATCGCCAAGGGCGAAGGCCGGAAAGCAACGCAGTAGCCCGGAACGCGAAGAAGGCCGCCGGAATGCCGGCGGCCTTCTTTTTCGATCAGCGATCGGATGGGCTACCCGCGCTCGCCGCGCTCCCAGTTGCCCTTGCCGCGCTCGCCCCGTTCGTGGTCACGGCCACGGTCGTTCCAGTTGCGTTCGCCGCGTTCGTTCCAGTCGTTGCCGCCGCGCTCGTTCCAGCGGTTCCAGTCGCCACGCTCGTTCCAGTCGCGGCGGACATCGTGGCACTCGCCGAAGCCGTTGCGCACGACCCAGCGTTGATTGGGACCGCACGGATTCTTGCCCCAGCCCCGCTCGCCCCACCAATCGGCTTTCGCCGCCTGCGGGGTCGCCGAGACTTCCAGACCCTTGTCGCCGATCGCCACGTTACCGGTCTGGACGAGGGCGAAGGCGCCAATCCCGAGCCAAAGCTTGCTGCGCATGGTCTACTCCTTTCCTGCCGTTCAGCACTCATACGCAACGACGAAGCGACATATCCCCGCCCGATTAAGTTGCTGAAAAGCATGGACATTGCGGTATATCTTCAGAACGAACCGCACCCTTGGAGGTTCCTTTGATCGTCTTTATCGGCGAGCTGCTGGAGGCTGGCACGGTCGAGCGGCTACGGCAGATGCTGGCGCGGGCTCGTTTCGTCGACGGACGGGCAACCGCTGGCGCCCAGGCCAGACTTGTAAAGCGTAACGACCAGGTCGAACGCGACGACGATGCGCTGCCGCAGATGCGCGAGCTGGTCCTGGACGCGTTGGAGCGCAGCGACATCTTCCACAGCGCCGCCCGGCCGAAACATGTCCAGCCGCCGCTTTTCTCCCGCTACGTCCCTGGCATGGAGTACGGCAATCATGTCGACGACGCCATCATGGGCGGCATGCGGATGGATCTGTCGTTCACGCTGTTTCTGTCGGATCCGGACAGCTACGACGGCGGCGAGCTGGTGATCGACAGCCCGTCCGGCGAACAGGACATCAAGCTGCCGGCGGGCAGCGCGGTGCTGTACCCCGCCACCACCCTGCACCGCGTCGCGCCGGTGACGCGCGGCGAGCGGCTGGCGGCCGTTACCTGGGTACGCAGCCTGATCCGCGATGCCGGCCGGCGCGAGATCCTGTTCGACCTCGACCGTGTGCAGAACGCGCTGTTCGCGCGCGACGGCAAGACGACGGAGACCGACCTGCTGGCCAAGACCGCCTCCAACCTCTTGCGGCTGTGGGCCGAGGA
>JBDZUM010000127.1:5769-11492 GCA_040255215.1 Rhodospirillaceae bacterium | reverse complement strand
AGCAGGCGGGAGCCGATATTGACCATCGAGGCGTTGATGGTCGGCGGCGACACCGAATAGGCGCGCACGTCGCGATAGTAGCGCTCCAGCGGCGAGGAGCGCAGCATGCCGCGCCCGCCCGCCAGCTCCAGCGCCTCGCCGGTGACGGCGAGCGACGCCTCGATCACCGCGCAATGGGTCAGCGCGGCGAAGCTGGCGCATTCGTCCGGATCGGCCTGGCCCTCCAGCGCCCGCTGCCACAGATGGGCGGCGCGATAGAGGATCGAGATGGCGTTCTGCCGCCTGGTCTCGAGCTGGCCGATGCGGAACTGCATCACCATGTCGTCGCCCGCCTTGACCTTCTCGCGGATGTAGTTGACCAGGAACTCGAAGGCGGCGTCGGCGATGCCCATGTAGACCGCGGCGCGACCGACCAGGAAGGTGCCGGCCAGCACCGAGGTGAAATAGGCGTTGGGATGCTGCGCGCCGACCAGATCGGCGTTGGGCACGAACACGTCCTCCATCACCAGATCGTCGCTGGCCGTGCCGCGCATGCCCATCGCGTCCCAGCTGTCGAGCACCGTCAGCCCCTTGGCGCCGCGCCTGATCACCGGATGCACCAGGCCCAGCGAGGTGCCGTCGGGCGCCTGCAGGTCGGCGAAGATGAAGAAGCGGTCGGCCGCCATCGAGTTGGAGATGAACAGCTTGCGCCCGCTGACGATGACGCCGCCCTCGACCTGGCGGGCGACGGTGGCGCGCGCCTTGGCCGTGGTCTCGGTGGTGGCGCGCACCTTGGGGCCGCCGGTCTGGCGCTTCTGCGTGTAGTTGGCCGGCTCGCTGCCGCCCGAGCACCAGATGGCGCCTTCGGTCATCGCTTCCCTGGTGAAGCGCGCGCCCTGCTCCTGCGTCGAGAGTTCCTCGACCATCGACATGCAATGGCCCCAGATCTGGAAGGTCTGGCCGGTATTGCCGCAGGCCTTCGAGAGGGCGCGCACGAACGACACCCAGGCGACGGGATTCTCGTGCAGGCCGAAGCCCAGCCCGCCATAGCGGCGCGCGATCGGCACGCGCAGCCAGTTCTCTTCCTTCAGGCGCTTGAAATTCTCGGCCGGAAAGCGGTTCTCGCGATCCCAGCGCGCGGCATGCGGCGCGAATTCGCTCTGCGCCAGGGCGGTGAATTTGCGCAGCAGGGCGCGCCCCTCGGGGCCGAAGCTGTGATCGGTTTCCGCTCGTGTTTCCGCTGCCGCCTGTGCCATGAACGCCTGCTCCCACTAAGACTTTGAGGATTGTTGCTAGGAAGCATGGCACAATTTTTGATGATTGCATCAATTTTATAGGGATAAATGTCGTATCAATTCGTCAAGCCGGCCATGCGCCGGGCGACGCAGTAAAGGGGATGAAATGATCGAGACCGAAGAACACCTGGCCTTCCGCGACTCCTGCCGCCGCTTTGCGGAACAGGAGATCGCGCCGCTGGTCGACGAGGCCGAGCGCACGGGCAAGTACCCGAAGGAGCTGCGGCGCAAGGCCGGCCGGGAGGGCTTTCTTTCCGTCACGGCAAAACCGGAATATGGCGGTGCCGGCGCCGGCTGGGTGTTCCAGTGCATCTGCGTCGAGGAATTCGCCCGGGTCTGCGCTGGTCTGGCCACGGGCCTGGGCGGGCTGGCCTTCCGTCTGCTGCCCAGCATCGGCACGCCGGCGCAGATCGAGAAATACTATCTGCCGACCATCCAGGGCGCCAAGGCCGGCGCCTTCGGCATGAGCGAACCCGATGCCGGCTCCGACGTGCTGGCGATGAAGACGCGGGCGAAGCGCACCAACGCCGGCTGGCGCATCACCGGTTCGAAGATGTACTGCACCGGCGCGCCCTACAGCGACTATCTCGTCATCGTCGCCTACACCGAACCCGAGGCGCGCGCCCGCGGCGTTAGCCTGTTCATCGTCGACACCGACACGCCGGGCATCGAGATCCACAAGATGGACAAGCTCGGCCATCGCTCGATGGAGACCGGGCTGGTGTTCCTCGATTGCGAAGTGCCGGCCGACGCGCTGTTCGGCGAGGAGGGCGACGGCATGCCCAACGTCATGTCGGTGCTGGAAAGCGGCCGGCTGACCCATGCCGCGCGCAGCCTCGGCGTGGCGCGCGCCTGCCTCGAACTCGCCTCCGACCACGCCTCGCAGCGCAAGGCCTTCGGCCAGACCATCAACCAGTACCAGGCCATCCAGTTCAAGCTGGCGCGCATGGCGATCGAGCTGCGCTCGGCCCGCCTGCACGTCTTCGACGCCGCCCAGCGCTACGACGCCGGCCAGAAGATCCATCTCGAGGCCTCGATGGCCAAGGTGGTGGCGAGCGAGGCGGCGATCCATCTCGCCGACGAGGCGATGCAGATCTTCGGCGGCCAGGGCTACATCATGGACAGCCCGATCCAGCGCTTCTTCCGCGACGCCCGCCTCTATCCCATCAGCGAGGGCACGACGGAAATCCAGCTGCGCAACATTGGCCGCGAAACCGGCATCCGGCGCTGACGCAACCTCAGGCGGGCAGGCCGCGCGCGCGCAGCTCGCGCGCCAGGTGGTCGACGAAGACGCGCACCTTGGGCGTGATCAGCCGGCGCGTCGGATAGACGGCGTAGATGCCGGTGACCGGCGTCGCATGGCGGCGCAGCACCCGCGTCAGCCTTCCGTCGGCCAGCGCCTCGGCCGCCATCCAGTCGGGCAGCGCCACCAGCCCGATCCCGGCCAGCGCTGCGGCCAGCAGCGAATCGGAGCTGTTCGTTAGCAGCCGCGGCCGCAGTTCGATGCTGTGCGCGCCCAGCTTCCAGCTCGAGCGCCAGGCCAGCGGCGAGAAGCCGACGCAGGCATACCGCGCCAGATCCGCGGGCGTCTTCGGCGTGCCCGCATCGGCCAGATAGCCAGGCGTGGCGACCACCACCACCTGCGTCGAGGCGATGCGCCGGACCACCAGGTTGGGCTCGGGCATTTCCACCACCCGGATCGCCAGATCGATGCCTTCCTCGACCATGCGGGCGACCGCCGGGCCTTCCACCAGTTCGATCTCGATGCCGGGCCAGGTGCGGTAGAAACGCGGCAGGGTCGGCACGATGTAGCGGGCGGGAAAGCCTTCCGGCGTGGCGATGCGGATGCGGCCGGCCGGCGCCTGCTGCAGCGCCTGCGCCTCGGCGCGGGCGTTCTCCGCGTCCTCGATCAGCTTGCGGCAGCGCAGGTAGAACGCCATGCCGGCCTCGGTCGGCCGCAGCTTTCGCGTCGTGCGTTCGAGCAGGCGAACGCCCATGCGTTCCTCCAGCGCCCGCACGCTCGCGCTGACCGACGACTTCGCCGTCTGCAACTGCTGCGCGGCGGCGGTGAAGCTGCCGCTTTCGACCACGCGCGCGAAAACTTCGATGCCGCCGAATGCGTCCATCCCGGCATTGTTCGGCCAGCCGAACGATCTGTCCAGTTTCGCCGTCTCGTCCCCGATGGCCCGCGGCGCTACTCATCGCGCCATCGCAACGGCTGAACGAGGAGGAGACGATGGCCGACGCAATGGGAGTCAGTGTTCTGGCGCGGGAAGAGGGGGAGACGCTCTCCGTTCTCGGCGCGCCGATGGTGGTCAAAAGCGACGGAGCGAGCTCGGGCGTGTTCGTCGGCGAGCACGTCATCGCGCCGGGCTATGGCGTGCCGATGCACGTGCACGAGCGCGACGACGAGATGTTCTATCTGCTGGAGGGCGAGCTGACCCTGCAGGACGAGGCGGGCGAGCGCCGCGCCGGTCCCGGCAGCTTCGTCGCCCTGCCCAAGGGCGTGCCGCACGCCTTTCGCAATGCCGGCGAGCGCGACGTGCGTTTTCTGGTCATCACCTGCCCCGGCATCGCCGCCGCCGAAATGTTCCGCCACTTCGACCGCGCCGGCAGCCCGGCGCCGGAAGAAATTGGCGCCATCTCCGCCCAGTACGGCGTGTTCATGGGTTGAAGCCATGGACCGGCCGTCGCGGTTGCGGCGGCCGGTTTCGCCGGCCGGCGCTTCCGCCGGACCTTGATCCGCTCTAGGCTGTCCGTCCCTTGAGAGGGCGGTCCGATGGATGTCGAGGCTTGGCTGAAGCAGCTTGGGCTGGGCGAATACGCGCCGGCCTTCGCCGCCAATCACATCGATGCCGCCACGCTGAGAACGCTGATCGCCGACGATCTGCGCGAACTGGGCATAGTCTCGCTCGGGCACCGCAAGAAGCTGCTGCAGGCCATCGCCGAACTGGGCTCGGAAACGATGGCGCCGGCACAACCGACCACGGCGCAGCATCGCCAGGTGACGGTGCTGTTCGCCGATCTGGTCGGCTTTACCCAATTGACCAGCCGGCTTGAAGCCGAAGACCTGCACCGGCTGATCGAACGCTTCTATGCGCTGGCCGATGCCGCCATCGTCGAGGCCGGCGGCAGCGTCGACAAGCATTTGGGGGATGGGATCATGGCGCTGTTCGGCGCGCCGATCGCCCATGGCGACGATGCCGAGCGCGCGCTGCGTGCGGCGCAGGCGCTGCATGAGCTGATGCCGTCACTCAGTCGGGAGAGCGGCCACGAGGTCAGCCTGCATGTCGGGCTGGCGGCGGGCGAGGCCATCGTCGGCGGCCTGGGCGGGGAGGCGCATCGCCAGTACACGGCACTGGGCGATGCGGTCAATCTCGCCGCCCGCATCGTGGCGCAGGCCGGCAGCGGCGAGACTTTGCTGTCCGACGAGGTGCGCAAGGCGGTGCCGCAAACCGTGCGGCTGGAGGATCGCGGCCAGCACGAACTGAAAGGCATCAAGGCGCCGCAGCATCTGTGGCGACTGCTCAAATTGCCCTCGGCTGTGGCCAGCGCCGCCAGGCCGCTGGTCGGCCGCGCCGCCGAGCTTGACCTGCTGCGCTCCAGCCTCGCCGCCGCGCGCAACGGCCGCGGCCGCACCGTGCTGCTGCGCGGCGAGCCGGGTATCGGCAAGACCCGGCTGCTGGAGGAGGCGCGCCAGCAGGCGCTGGCCACGGGCTTCGTGGTGCATATGGCGCAGGTCAGCGATTTCGGCGGCGGCCGCCAGGGCGATGCGCAGCGCCAGTTGCTGCGGCAGCTCGCCCGCGGCGGCGAAGCGGAGACTGTCGATCTGCCGCCTTTGCAGCGCGCCGCCCTGCAAGCCGGGCTCGACCAGCCGCTGTCGCCCGACGCCATGACCGCGTGGCAGGCCATCGACGAGGTCGCGCGCGCCAACGCCGTCCGTGAGGTGCTGGCGCTGCTGACGACGCGGCTGGCGGGTCGCATGCCGCTGTTGCTGGCGGTAGAGGATCTGCACTGGGCCGACGAGCCGACCCTGGCGGCGATCGCCCGGCTGGCCGCCGTCGCCGCCGAGCAGCCGGTGCTGCTGTTGCTGACCGCGCGCGGCGACGGCGATCCGCTCGACCGCGGCCTGCGCGAGAGACTGTCCGGTTTGCCCTTCGCCCTGATCGATCTCACCCCTCTGGCCGGCGCGGACGCCAACGAGCTTGCCAGGCAAATGAGCCGGCTCGATCCCGCGGTGGTGGGCGCCGCCATCGAGCGCGCTGGCGGCAATCCGCTGTTTCTCGAACAGCTGCTGCGCAACGCTGCCGAAGGCGGCGCCGACCATTTGCCGGGCTCGCTGCGCAGCCTGGTCCTGGCGCGCTTCGATCGCCTGCCGCCGGAGGACCAGCGCATTCTCGAAGCCGCCTCGGTGCTGGGCCAGCGTTTCGAGGCGGCGGCGCTGGCGCA
>JBDZUM010000127.1:0-5669 GCA_040255215.1 Rhodospirillaceae bacterium | reverse complement strand
CGCATCATCGACGATCTGCCCGGCGCGCTCGAAGCGCTGGACCGCGCGCAGGCCATCGCGGCCTCGCGGAACGACGCCGAGCCGCTCTCGCGCATTCATGCCTTGCGCGGCAACGTCTTCTTTCCTCTCGGTCGCTCGAAGGACTGCGTCGCCGAACAGCGACTGGCGCTGGACTGGGCCGAGCGCAGCGGCTCGACGGAGGCGATCGCCCGCGCCCTGGGCGGCCTGGGCGATGCGGAGTACGCCGAGGGCCATCTCGGCCGCGCCGGCGCCGCTTTCCGTCGCTGCGTGGCGGCGGCGCGCGAAGCGGGGCTTGGCCGCAGCGAGGTCGCCAACGCGCCGATGGTGGCGATCTGCATGCTCGACGATCTCGACATCGAGGCCATGCTTGCGGCGGCGAACGAGGCCATCGCGCTGGCCCGGCGCGTCGGCCAGATCAGGCCGGAGATGATCGCCCAGCACGCCCTGATCCAGGCCGCCATCGAATCGGGCCGCTTCGAGCTGGTGCCGCCGGCCTTCGAACGGGCGCAGGCCATCGTGCGTGAGCTGAACGCCGTCCGCTTCGAGCCCGAGAACCTGATCTTCCTGGCCGACATGCAGCACCGCGCCGGGGAGCCCGACGCGGCGCAAGCCAGCGCCCGGCTGGCCATCGACTCGCTGCGCGCCTCGGGTTCGCCGACCTATTTCGGTCCGGTGGTGCTGGCGATCGCCGCCCGTATCGCGACGGATCGCGACGCGGCGCAAGCCCGCATGGCCGAAGCGGAAACCTATCTGCCCGCCAGCAGGCTGGCCCACAACCATCTCTATCTGCGGCGCGAGGGCATCGATCTCGGCTGGTCGTGGCGCGATGCGGCGTTGATTGCTCGTCACGCCGACGCGCTGGAGGAATTCCTGGCCGGCGAGCTCGGCGGCTGGCCGCGCTTCGTGCTCAACCGCGCACGGCTTCTGGCGCAGGCGGTCTCGGGCCCGCGCGATGCGGCCTGGCGCCAGCGCCTCGCCGATCTGCGTTCGGTGGCGGCGCAGAAGCGGCTGCTGATGCTCGACCGCGCTCTGGCCGAAGCCGAGGCGCAGCCCTAGCGCCTACTCCTCGCCGTTGCGCTCGTCCGCCGTCTTCAGCCGCGTCTGCGACAGTTCGCCGGCGGCGTCGAGGATCGGGTAGGCGACGGCGGTCAAATGCGAGTTGATGCGCTTCAGATCGCGGATCACGTCGAGATGCAGGCTGGAGGTGGCGAGCGTCTCGGGCTTGCCCGAGGCCAGCCGGTCGATATGCGAATCGGAGGCGCTGCGCTCGAGTTCGCGGAAGCGGATCTTCTCGCCCAGCAACTGGCGCGCCATGCGCACGTCGGCCGACATGAAGACGTTGAGCGCCAGCGCCAGATTGTCCGACAGCCTTTCGTGCATGCGCGCGATCTCGGCGAAGCCTTCGTCGGAGAAGCGCAGCCCGTGCTTGATCTTCTTGGCCGCCAGCTCCATCAGGTTCTTGTCGATGATGTCGCCGATATGCTCGAGGTTGGTGGTGAAGGTCAGCACGTCGATGGTGCGCCGCGAATCGGAATCGTCGAGCTGTTCGCGGCTGACCCGGATGACGTAGTGCTTGATCGCCTCGTGCAGGCGGTCGACCACGTCGTCCATGCGCTCGACTTCCTTGAGCAGCTTGCGGTCGTCGTTGCGGAACACGTCCAGCGTCTTGCGCAGCATGGCGCCGATCACGTCGCCCTGCCGCATGGTCTCGCGTGCCGCCGAGGCGATGGCGACCGACGGCGTCTCCAGCGCGTTGGGATCGAGATAGCGCGGCTTGCCCTCGTCGGCCGCTTCCGGCTTGTCGGGCAGGAGGCGGTTGAGCAGCGCCGCGGCCGGGCCCAGCAGCGGCAGGAAAACCAGCGCCACCGCCAGGTTGAAGCCGGTGTGGAAATTCACCACCTGCCGCGCGGCTTCCGGCTCCAGCATGGCGAGCAGCGGCATGATCTCGGGCAGCAGCAGCAGCGCCGCCACGCCCGCGACGCCGCGGAACAGCACGTTGCCCAGCGGTCCGCGACGGGCGGCCGGATCGATGCCGGCGGCGAAGAACGGCAGCAGCGCGCCGCCGACATTGGCGCCGACCACTAGCGCCAGCCCCAGCGCAGGGCTGACCGCGCCCTGCGCCGCCAGCGACATGGTGAGCAGCACCACGGCCAGGCTCGAGCTCGACAGCAGCGCCAGCCCGCCGGCCACCAGCGCCGCCAGGAACGGCTCGCCGCCCAGCGACAGCAGCACCGTGTGCATCGTTTCCGAGGCGCGGATCGAGCCGGCGACCGAGCCGATCAGCTTCAGCGCCAGCAGCATCAGGCCGACGCCGACCACCGCCCGCGACAGATCCTGCAGCCGCGTCGCCTGTCCCGACATGAAGCCGATCACGCCGAGCAGGATCAGCACCGGCGACAGCCAGGAGAGATCGAACGACAGCACCTGGGCAACGAGCGTCGAGCCGATATCGGCGCCGAGGATGACCGCAAGGACTGTGACGTCGGAGATCAGCCGGCGACTGGCCATCGACGAGGCCATCAGCGTCGTCGCCGTGCTGCTCTGCAGGGTGAGGGTGACGCCAAGCCCGGCGGCGGCCGCCGCCAGCCGGTTGCCCAGTGCGGCGCCCAGTCGGCGGCGCAGCGCGGCGCCATAGGCGCGCATCACGCCGGTGCGCACCATGCGCAGGCCCCACAGCAGCAGCGCTGCCGCGCCCAGCAGGTTGATCAGAACCAGCGTGCCGCTGATCGCATCCTCCCTCGTGGACCCGCCCGCGTCGCTCCGTTGCAGGAGCCTTGTGAGCCCTGTTCGTTCAAGGGCTTAGCGGCAGGTCTCGTTTGATTTAACAAAACCGTAACCGAACTGCAATATTCCTCGCTTGCGCCGGCCGGCAGGCAGGGGCGTGGGGCGGCTGCGCTTGTCCGCTCACCGCCACGCTTCTAGAGTGCGCGCCCCGAGCCCGCTTGTCGGCCGGCGCGGGCAAGGATCGGAACGCACAGGGGAAGGAACGGTGCCATGAGCGCGGAGATGCACGGCTACTATCTCGAGGATCTGAAGGTCGGCATGAGCGCCGTTTTCGGCAAGACCGTCACCGAAGCCGACATTATGGCCTTCGCCGGCGTCTCCGGCGACACCAACCCGGTCCATCTGCACGAGGAGTTCGCCGCCGACACCATGTTCAAGGGCAGGGTGGCGCACGGCATGCTGAGCGCCTCCTTCATCTCGACCATTCTCGGCACCAAGCTGCCGGGTCCGGGCTGCATCTATGTCAGCCAGGACATCCAGTTCAAGGCGCCGGTGCGCGCCGGCGACACCGTCACCGCCCGCGCCGAGATCGTCGAGATCGTGCCCGAGAAGCGCCGCGTCGTGCTCAAGACCACCTGCTCGGTCGCCGGCAAGGTGGTGATCGACGGCAAGGCGGTGGCGCTGGTGCCGACCCGCGCCCGCACGCGCGCCGCCTAGGTCCGCGCCGCCAGCCCGCCCCGAGCCCCCATGCCCCGTTCGAAGCCGATGCGCGTCCATCGTCACTACGACAGGCTGCCCGCCGCCGATCGCGGCTCGGTGGTCGCCATCGGCAATTTCGACGGCGTGCATCGCGGCCACCAGGCGGTGATCGGCGAGGCGCGCAGGATCGCCGCCGGCATCGGCGCGCCGACCGCGGTGCTGACCTTCGAGCCGCATCCGCGCAGCTTCTTCCGTCCCGCCGACAAGCCCTTCCGCCTCACGCCGCTGCGGCTGAAGGCGCACGCCATCGAGGCTCTGGGCGTCGACCTGCTGTTCGTCGTGCGCTTCGATGCGCAGTTCGCCGCCTATCCGGCCGAGCGCTTCGTCGCCGAGGTCATCGGCAAAGCGGGGCTCGGCGCGCGCCACGTCGTCACCGGCTACGATTTCGTCTTCGGCCAGGGCCGGTCGGGCAACGCCGTGCTGCTCGAGCGTCTGGCGAGGGAGCACGGCTACGCCTACACCGCCGTCTCGCCCGTCGCCGCCGAGAATGGCGAGATCTATTCCTCGACCCAGATCCGCGCCTATCTGCAGGCCGGCAAGCCAAAGGAGGCCGCGCGCCTGCTGGGCCGGCCGTGGGAGATCGAGGGCAGGGTGGAGACCGGCCAGCAGCGCGGCCGCACCATCGGCTTTCCCACCGCCAACGTGCGGCTGGTCGACGTGCTGCAGCCGGCCCATGGCGTCTACGCCGTGCGCGCCGGCATCGACCAGGGCGCCGACACGCAATGGTACGACGGCGTCGCCAATTTCGGCTCGCGCCCGACCGTCGACGGCCGCAACGTCTGGCTCGAGATCCATCTCTTCGACTATTCCGGCGATCTCTACGGCAAGCATCTGCGCGTCGCCTTCGTCGATTTCCTGCGCGCCGAGATGAAATTCCCCAGCTTCGACGATCTCAAGGCCCAGATCGTCCGCGACGGCGAGGTGGCCCGCTCCCTGCTGCGCGGCCAGCGCTGAAGCTACGCCGTCCCGCCCGGCGCATTGCAGCCTTGCCGCGACGCCTGAAGCAGCGAAACGGCGAAACGGCATAGTCTTGCGCCACACCCGGCCGGTTGCCGGCTGCTAAGCGAGTCCATGCCCATCACGCCGTCTCGAGCCATCGCCGCCCGTCCGCCGCTCTCGCCGCTGCTGGCGCTGATCGGCGGCGCCACGACCTTGATGGTCGTCATGGGCATCGGCCGTTTCCTCTACACGCCGATCCTGCCCGACATGATCGCCGCCCGTCTGCTCGACGTGCCGAGTGCCGGGCTGCTGGCCTCGTCCAACTTCCTCGGCTATTTCGTCGGCGCGCTGGGCGCGGCCTTCTTCGCAAATCCGCGCGCCCGCCGCCTGGTGCTGATCGCGGCCATCGTGCTGTCGGTGCTGACCACGCTGGCCATGGGGCTGACGCAGCAGGCGCTGCTGTGGCACGCGCTGCGCTTTCTCAGCGGCGTCGTCTCCGCCCTGGCGCTGGTCTGCATGACCGCCTTCGTCATGGAGATCTTCGCCGCCGCCGGCCGCGCCGCCTGGATCGGCTGGGTCTATGGCGGCGTCGGCATCGGCATCGTGCTGTCCTCGATCGAGATCGAAGTGCTGCAAAAGCAGGGCGTGGCGTGGGACTGGCAGTGGATCTTGGGCGGCGCGCTGGCCGCCCTGCTGGCGCTGCCCGCCCTATGGTCCGCCATCGCCCATCGCCCGGCCGCCGCCCCGCCGCGCCCGCACGATGCGCCGCCGCGCGCCAGGCTGTTCACGCCGCACATGGTGCTGCTGCTGGTCTCCTATGGCGGGCTGGGCGTCGGCTACGTCGTGCAGGCGACCTACCTGCCGACGCTCGTCCGCACCCTGCCGGCGCTGGCCGAATTCTCGACCCTGGCCTGGCTGATCGTCGGCCTCGCCGCCGCGCCCTCGAATCTGTTCTGGCAATTCGCCGCCGGCCGCATGGGCATCGTGCCGGCTTTGATCCTGGCCTATCTCGTCCAGGCCGCCGGCCTGATGGCGCCGGTGCTGTGGCACACCATCGCCGGCACGGTGATCGGCGCCGCCGCACTCGGCGCGACGCTGGTCGGCATTACGGCGCTCGGCCTACAGCAGGCCCGCGCCATGGCCGGCGAACAGGCGCCGCGCGCGCTCGCCCTGATGACCGCCTCGTTCGGCCTCGGCCAGATCATCGGCCCCTATATCGGCGCGCT
>JBDZUM010000126.1:0-11541 GCA_040255215.1 Rhodospirillaceae bacterium | reverse complement strand
AGATCGAAGATCAGGCACGTCGTGGTGCCGAAGGCGAGCAGATTGCCCTTCTCGTCGGTGATGCGGCCTTCGGCGGTGCCGATGCGCTGGCCGACCTGGATCGACTTGCCCTCGGCGAACACCTTGCCGGTGCGGTCGGTCATGGCGCGCACGAAGTTGGTCTTGATCTCGACCGTGGTGTAGCCCTTGCCGGCGGGCAGATGCGTCTGCACCGCGCAGGACATGCAGCTGTCGAGCAGGGTCAGGGCGTAGCCGCCATGTACCGTGCCGATCGGGTTGTAGAAGCGCTTCGAGGGGATGCCGGCGAACACAACCCTGCCGGGCTCGACGATTTCGGCGCGGAATCCCATCTCGTGGCCGATCGGGGCCTGGGGATTGATTCCGTCGCGCATGCCCTGCAGCAGCTCCAGGCCACTGAGTTGCTTGAGTTTTTCCAGGGGTACAACCCCCGGTTCGCCGCTTTTGACCTGTACGTCAGCAGACATAATTTGACTCCGATGTCATATTGCGGCTCCCACAAACTGCATATAGACTGCGATTCCATCCGGCGCACGTATTTTCGCGCCCAAATGCCGCCAGCCAGAACTTGAGCCGGGAATAGACGCCATGACATTGCACGATAAGCGGCTTCGCGAAGCGAACGCCATGCTCGACAAGGAAATCCTCAATCCGGCCGACGGCTGCACCTGCTTCCGCGTGCGCCGTCTGGCGCGGCGCGTGACCAAGATCTACGAGGAGTCGCTGGCGCCCACCGGCCTCAGCGTCACGCAGTACACCATCCTGTCGATGCTGCGCCATGTCGGCCCGATGTCGATGTCGGAACTGGCGCATCGGCTGGGCACCGACCGCACGACTTTGACGCGCACGCTGCGTCCGCTCGAGGCTGCCGGCTACATCAGCAACACGCCCGAGGCCGATCGCCGCCAGCGCCGCGTCAGCCTGACCGAAGAGGGCAAGGTGGCGCTGCGCACCGCCTCGCCGGCCTGGAAGCGCGCCCAGGCGGCCGTCACCGAAATCCTCGGCGACGGCGCCACCATGTCGCTCAACGACACGCTCGACCAGGCCTATTCCCGCCTGCCCGACAGCGTCATGCCAGTGCCGGCGGCCGCCGCCGAATAGCGTCGTCCGAGGCGCAACGAAAAAGGCCCGCAACATTGCGGGCCTTTCTTTTTGTCTCGACCTTTGCGCGCCGGGCGCTGGAGCCGCTAGGCGTTCGGGAACGGGCCGAGCGGGAAGGGCAGGTCGGAAGTCGCGCCGGTCAGGAAGCGCACCAGATCGCGCATCCACCACGACAGTTTCGTGCCGAACTCCGCCAGCTGCTCGTTGCGCTGGCCGCCGGAGATCAGCGTCACCACCAGCTGCAGCAGCGTCACGGCGAACACGAACCACAGCAGCAGCCACGCCATGAAGGCGAAGCCGATCGTGTAGACCAGCCGCAGCACGAAGGGATGCTTGATGATCTGCCGCCCGGCAGTGTCGTTGCCGGAATCGCGGCCGGCATTGGCGTTGTAGTTGACGTCGCTCAAGGCCTGGCTCCTCCAAAGTCCCTGGGTGAGATCGGGATATGGGGGTGGCGCCGCCGAATGCAAGGATGCCGGCGCCGCCTCCGGGCGGAGGAGGCGCCGGCAGCGCGAAAAAGCCTACGGAATCAGGATCGCCCGGCCCATGATCAGGCCCTTGCGCAGATCCTGCAGGGCCGCGTCGGCCTCGTCGAGCGAACGCTTGACCAGCGGCACCGGCTCGACCTTGCCGGCGGTGACGATCTTCATCATTTCCGCCATCTCCGCCGGGCTGCCGACCATCGAGCCCTGCACGGTGCGCGAGGTCAGCGGGAACATCGCCACCGGCTGGCTGAACGTGCCGCCGAACAGGCCGACGATCACCAGCTTGCCGCCGGTGCGCAGCGCATTGAAGCCGAACGCGGCCGAGGCCTCGGCGCCGACGAAGTCGATGCAGGCGGCGACGCCGCCGCTGGTCATCGCCGACAGCTCCTTGCGCGCGTCGGGGTTCTTCGGATTGATCACCGCCGAGGCGCCGGCCTGCTTGGCCAGCTCCAGCTTGCGGTCGTCGATGTCGGCCACGATCGGCGCCTGGCCCAGCAGCGACTGGGCGAATTTCACGCCCATCAGCCCGACGCCGCCCGCGCCCATCACCAGGATCGGCTTGCCGCCATCAAGACCCTGCACCTTCTTCACCGCCGAGAACGCGGTGATGCCGGAACAGGCATAGGTGCAGGCCAGCTCGGTCGGCACGTTGTCGTAGGCGAACAGATAGCGCGGATGCGGCACCAGCACGTGATCGGCGAAGCCGCCATCCTTCTGGATGCCGATGGTCTGCGGCGTGGCGCACAGATGCTCGTCGCCCGCCTTGCACAGCCAGCAAGTGCCGCAGCCGATCCAGGGATAGACGATGCGCTTGTCGCCGACCTTGACCCCCGTGGCGTCGGGACCGACGGCCAGCACGTCGCCGACGATCTCGTGGCCCAGCGCCTTGGGCGGGGCGACGCCCTTGGTCGGCGCCTTGCGGCCGTTGCCGAGGTCGAAATAGCCCTCCCACAAATGCACGTCCGAATGGCACACGCCCGAGGCGGTGATCTTCACCAGCACTTCGCTGCCCTGCGGCACGGGGTTGGGCGCATCCACCCGCTGCAGCGGCTGGCCGAATTCGATCACCTTGTAGCTTTTCATCGCTCCCTCGTTCTTCTCGTTGCTTCGTGCGCGCGCCACGGCGCGGCGGCACCGCAGGCGAGTTTAGGCGCGGCAGGGCAAGGCGGCCACTTCTGATCGGCGGCGCGGCGAAAAAGCCGGGGCGGCTGCCCGCGATGCGGAATGGCGGGGAGGGCGAGGATCGGCGGCAAACGGAAACGGCCGGCCGCGGCGATCGCCGAAGCGATGCCATCGACCGGCCGTCCCTGAACGGGCAGCGCCAAAGGGGGGAGACTTGTCGCTACCCGAGGCCGACGCCGGAAAAATGCAACGCATCCGACGCCGGTTCAGCTCTGTAATCCTGGCAGACGCCGGCGAGGCGGACGGAACCCTGTCCGCCGCCTCGCCCGTCTGACTTCGGGGAACGGCGCCGATGCGACGCCGTTCCGTGGCCTTTTCGGCGCCTTACTCGGCCGCCTGCAGCTGCGGCTGCGCGGCCGGGCCGCTCTGGCCCACCACCTTGATGCTGCGCGGCTTCTTCTCTTCCGGCACTTCCCGCTTCAGCTCGACGCTGAGCAGGCCGTTGGCCAGCTTGGCGCCCTCGACGCGGATGAAGTCGGCGAGCTCGAAGCGGCGCTCGAAGGCGCGCCCGGCGATGCCGCGATGCAGGTACTGCCTGGGCTCGTCGGCCTCGGCCTGGCGGCCGGCGACGATCAGGGTGTTCTCGTGCTGGGTAATGGTGATGTCGTCCTCACCGAAGCCCGCCACCGCCATCACGACGCGGTAGGAATCGTCCGACGTCTTCTCGATGTTGTAGGGCGGGTAGCCGTTGCCGGCCTCTTCGCGGGTGACGGCGTCGAGCAGCTGCGTGACGCGGTCGAAGCCGACGGTGGAACGGAACAGCGGGCTGAAATCGAAACTGCGCATGGTCATCTTCTCCTCGGAAGCAAGGTGACGGTTCGGACCCACCGGCTCTGGTCGGGCCCTGTTGCAAGCGCCGGCCCCGACATGGGCATCCGGCGTCACAGTGATTTAGGGCGGCGCCGGCGCCGTTCAAGAGGCGGCGTCTGCGCGCGAATCCAGCCGAATCAATGCGGTAGCGGACGGCCGAAATTCCGGCCGTCCGCTACCCCCGTCAGCCACCAGGGCTCAGCCCTTGACGCAGACGATCTGGCGCAGGGTATGGACGATCTCGACCAGATCGCTCTGCGCCGCCATCACCGCGTCGATCGGCTTGTAGGCGCCGGGCGTCTCGTCCAGCACGTCCGCGTCCTTGCGGCACTCGACATGCGCCGTCGCCGCTTCGTGGTCGGCGAGGCTGAAGCGCCGGCGCGCCTCGTTGCGGCTCATCGCCCGGCCGGCGCCGTGCGAGCAGCTTTCGAAGCTGTCGGAGTTGCCCTTGCCGCGCACGATAAACGAGCGCGCGCCCATGCTGCCCGGGATGATGCCGAGTTCGCCCAGGCCTGCCCGCACCGCCCCCTTGCGCGTCACCCACACCTCGTCGCCGAAGTGCCGCTCCTTGCGCACGTAGTTGTGGTGGCAGTTCACCGCCACGACGCTGGCGGCGAAGTCGCGCCCCAGCGTCGCACGCAGCGCGTCCATCGCGTTGGCCATCATCAGCGAGCGATTGCGCAGCGCAAAGTCCTGCGCCCAGCCGACCGCCTGCACGTAGTCGCCGAACAGCGGCGTGTTCTCCGGCAGGTAGGCCAGATCCGGATCGGGCAGGGTGACGAACCAGCGCTCCATCTCGCGCTTGGCCATGGCGATGAAGTGCATGCCGATCGCGTTGCCGACGCCGCGCGAACCCGAATGCAGCATCACCCAGACGCGGTCCGCCTCGTCGAGGCAGACCTCGACGAAGTGGTTGCCGGTCCCCAGCGTGCCGATGTGGTGCACCGCCCGGCCGTAGGCCTTGCGCAGGCGCGGATGGCGCTCCAGCACCGGCTCGAGGCTCTTGCCGGACTGCAAAGCGGCCACGGCCGAGGCCGGCGGATCGCCCCAGGCGCCGCGGTCGTTCGTCCCGCCATTGTCGGTGCGCCCGTGCGGCACCGCCGCCTCGATCGCCGAGCGCAGCCCGGCAAGCGAATCGGGCAGGTCGGACGCACTCAGGTCCGTGCGGCAGGCCATCATGCCGCAGCCGATATCGACACCGACCGCAGCCGGCACGATGGCGCCGCTGGTGGCGATCACCGATCCGACGGTGGCGCCTTTGCCCCAGTGTACGTCGGGCATCGCCGCGACGTGGCGGTGGATGAAGGGCAGGGCGGCGACGTTGCGCAGCTGCGTCCATGCCTCCGGCTCGACCGCGACGCCGCGGGTCCAGGTCTTCAGCGGCGCGTGGCCCTTGGCCGCCGGCGCATGGAATTGGAATTGCTCGTTGCTCATGGTGGAACGCTCCCGGTTCCGGAAAATCTCATCGGATGGAGGCCGGCCCCTGCGGGCCGGCCAGACGATATTGAATTTTCGGCGAAATCGCCGGACTAGAAATGCGCGCGGCCGTAGCGCCCTATCTGTTCGAAGCCGATCGCCTTGTAGGCCGCCTTGGCGGCCTCGTTGGCGCGGCCGGTGAACAGCACGCCCCGGGTGACGCCTTCGCGTTCCAGCGCCTGCAGCGCGCCGGCGACCACAGATCTCGCATAGCCGAGATTGCGCTGGCTCTCCGGTGTCCAGACGCCTCCGATCATCGCGCGATTGCCCGCCAGTCCGATGATGGTCGCCATCGACACCGTCTCGCCGCCGCATTCGGCCAGCCAGACCCGGCCGGCATCGAGCAGCGTGTCGATCTCGGCATCGGCCCTCTCGTGCGCCGCCTGGTCGCCCTCGCGCAGCCGCCCGTCGTCGCGCAGCGCGTCGCGCCGCCACGCCCGAAGCAATGGTCGGTCGCCCTCATGCGCCCGCCGGCAGCTGACGTCGCCGCGGGCCAGCGGATCGGGCAGCACCAGCCCCTCGCGGTCGACCGCGAACAGCAGCTCGAACTCGGCGATGCGCGGCAGGCCCAGGCGCGGGCGCAGGATGGCGAGGCTCTCCTCGACCTGCGCCAGCGGTCCCAGCACGCCGGCGACCTGGCGTCGGCCGAGGCTGACGACATGGCCCAGCATGTGGCTGATGCCGACCTCGGACTGGACCAGCACGTTGCCGTTCCAGAAATGGCCGAGGCAGCCGATCAACTCCTTGCCGTCGAAGGCGCCGACATAGGTGCCCTGATGCGGCAGGCCGTCGTCGTCGAGGCCGGCCAGCGACAGGTTGCTGAGCATCAGCAGCGCGGTATCCGCCGTGCTGGTCAGATGGCGCTCGAGCGCCGGCCGGTCTTCGATCTGTAGCAATCGTGTGTGCAGCATGGCGGTTGTCCCGTTTAACCGGCCATCGCCTGCTGGGGTTCCGAAAAACGAAACGCCCGGCTGGGGTGGCCGGGCGTCGAATGTAGTGGGGTTCGGTTTCCGCTTCGTTTGAACCCTGTTACTTCTTCTGCCCGGTGCTTTGGCCGACATTGGCGCCAAAGCGCTCCTTGAAGCGTGCCATGCGGCCGCCGCGCTCGGAGACGCGCGATACGCCGGTCCACGCCTGGTGCGTTTTGGGGTCGATATCCAGACGCAGCGTGTCGCCCGCGTTGCCATAGGTGGAACGGGTCTTGAAAGAGCTGCCGTCGGTCATCACCACGGTTATTTCGTGGTAATCGGGATGGATATCTTTCTTCATAACGGTCTCCGCGAACGAGGCGGGCGTTATAGCCAAGGGCCGGGGCCGGCACAAGCGAATTCCGCCCCCCGGACCGGCCCCCGGCGGGGTGCCGCCAGGGGCGGCAAACTGGCCGTTAGCGCGGGCCGGCCGGGCCTGCTATACCCCGGCCAGAGCGTTCAATTCCAAGGCAAAAACCGCAGGAGCGGCGATTTGGACGATAGCGACTTCGATACCCTGGCGACGGCGGAACTGGACCATCTGGCCGAGCGGCTGGAAGCGGCCTCCGAGGCGCTCGAGGTCGATCTCGACGCCGAGGCGCTGACCGTCGAGCTCGAGGACGGCCGCCAGTATTTGATCAGCCGCCACAACATCAAGCGCGAGATGTGGCTGTCGTCGCCGGTTTCCGGCGCCCATCACTTCGTCGCCGGCGACGGGCTGTGGCGCTCGACCCGCGGCCCCGAGACCCTGCGCGCCCTGCTGCGCCAGGAGCTTGTGGCGCTGCTCGGCCACGACGTCGAGCTGGGCTGAGACGGGGCCATGAGCCAAGGCACCGACAGCGTCGCCACGGACGCCGGCACCGCCCGGCGCGACATTCTCATGTTGCGCGCGCTGTGGCCGTTCCTGCGGCCCTATCGGTCGCGGGTGCTGCTGGCCATCGTCGCGCTGATCGTGGCGGCCGGCACCGTGCTGGTGATCGGCACCGGCCTGCGCCTGCTGATCGACCAGGGCTTCGCCGGCGGCCGTCCCGAACTGCTCGACCAGGCGCTGGTCGGGCTGCTGGCGGTCATCGCCGTGCTGGCGGCCTCGTCCTATGGCCGCTTCTATCTCGTGTCGTGGCTTGGCGAGCGCGTCGTCAACGATCTGCGCGCCGCCGTGTTCGGTCACGTCATCGGGCTCAGTCCGGGGTTCTTCGAGACCAATCGCTCGGGCGAGATCATGTCGCGGCTGACCACCGACGCGACGTTGATCGAAACGGTGATCGGTTCGTCGGCCTCGATCGCGCTGCGCAACATGCTGATGTTCGCCGGCGGCACCGTCATGCTGGCCATCACCAGCCCCAAGCTGACCGCGCTGGTCTTCCTCGTCGTGCCGCTGGTCATCGTGCCGATCATCGTCATCGGCCGGCGCGTGCGCAAACTCTCGCGCGCCAGCCAGGATCGCGTCGCCGACATCTCCGCCTATTCCGGCGAGGCGATCCAGGCGGTGCGCACCGTGCAGGCCTTCGCCCACGAGCCGATCGACCGCGAGCGTTTCGGCGCTATCACCGAAAGCGCCTTCGCCACCGCCCGTCGCCGCATCGCCGCCCGCGCCGCGCTGACCGCCATCGTCATCATGCTGGTGTTCGGCGCGGTCGGCATCATCCTGTGGATCGGCGGCCGCGACGTCATTGCCGGCAGCCTCACCGCCGGCCAGCTTTCCGCCTTCGTGTTCTACGCCGTCGTCGTCGCCGGCTCGGTCGGCGCGATCTCGGAAGTGATCGGCGATCTGCAGCGCGCCGCCGGCGCCACCGAGCGGCTGATGCAGCTTCTCAACGAGCGGTCGCCCATCGTCGAGCCGGCAAACCCCGTGGCGTTGCCCGAGCCGGCGCAGGGCGCGCTGTCGTTCGAGAACGTGCAGTTCCGCTATCCCGCCCGGCCCGACACGCCGGCCCTGGCCGATTTCTCGCTGGCGGTGAAGCCGGGCGAGACGGTGGCCATCGTCGGACCCTCGGGCGCCGGCAAGACCACCGTGTTCCAGCTGCTGCTGCGCTACTACGACCCGCAATCGGGGACCATCCGCGTCGACGGTGTCGACATTCGGTCTGCCGCGCTGGCCGATCTGCGGGATCGCATCGCCATCGTGCCGCAGGAGCCGGTGCTGTTCTCGACCGATGCCATGGAGAACATCCGCTATGGCCGGCCCGAGGCGTCCGACGCCGAAGTCCGCGCCGCCGCCGACGCCGCGGCGGCCAGCGAGTTCCTCGACCGCCTGCCCGAGGGATTTTCCACCTTCCTGGGCGAAAAGGGCGTGCGCCTCTCCGGCGGCCAGCGCCAGCGCCTGGCCATCGCCCGCGCCATCCTGCGCAACCCCGCGGTGCTGCTGCTCGACGAGGCGACCAGCGCGCTCGACGCGGAGAGCGAACGTCTGGTGCAGCAGGCGCTGGACCGGTTGATGGCCGGCCGCACGACCCTGGTGATCGCCCATCGCCTCGCCACGGTGCTGAAAGCCGACCGCATCGTCGTGCTCGACCAGGGCCGCATCGACGCGATCGGCAGCCATGCCGAACTGATCGCCCGCGGCGGCCTCTACGCCCGGCTGGCGGCGCTGCAGTTCGACCGCGCGCCGGACGAGACGCGCCAGCCCGTGGCCGCACTCGCCGGCGGTTGACTCAACGCCTCAGCGCGTCGTGATCTTCAGTTCGATGCGGCGGTTCTTGGCCAGCGAGGCCTGATCGCTGCCGCTTTCCAGCGGCTGGAATTCGGCGAAGCCGCGCGCCGCCAGCCTTTCGTAGGGAATGCCGCGGCTGTGCAGGAACTCCACCACCGCGATGGCGCGCGCGCTCGACAGCTCCCAGTTGGAGCGGAACTGCGCGGTGCGGATCGGGCGGGTGTCGGTATGGCCGTCGACCTGCAGGATCCAGTCGATGCCCGAGGGGATTTTCTCGCCGATCTCCTTGAGCACGTCGGCGACGTTGGCGATCTGGATCAGGCCCTGCGGCTCGAGCTCGGCCGAACCCGAGGCGAACAGCACCTCCGACTGGAACACGAAGCGGTCGCCGACGATGACGATGTCCGAGCGGTTGCCGAGGATCTCGCGCAGCCGGCCGAAGAATTCCGAGCGATAGCGCGCCAGCTCCTCGACCTTGCTGACCAGCGCCCGGTTGAGCTTGTTCGACAGGTCGACGATCTGCGCGTTCTGCTCCTTCGCCTTGGCTTCGGACGCCTCCAGCGCCTCGTTGAGCCGCGCCAGCTCGGCCTGCAATGCGGCGATGTTGGCCGCCAGCCGGTCGATCGTCGCCTTGGCCTCGGCCGACAGGCGCTGCTGCTCGGTCAGCTCCGCCAGCGCCTTGCCGCGCTCGGCGCCGAGTTGCGTCACCTGGCCGGCCAGCGCATCGCGCTCGGCGCCAAGATCCGAGACCTGCCCGGCCAGAGAATCGCGCTCGGCCCCCAGCTGCGATACCTGGCCCTGCAGCCGGTCGCGTTCGGCGGTCGATTTCTGCAGTTCGGCCGACAGCGCGGCGATGGTGGCGCGCAGATCCGAACTCGTGCGCTGCTCGAGCTGCAGCAGGCTCGCCAGTTCGGCCATCTGCCGATTGAGCCGGTCGAGCGCCTGATCGCGCGTGCCCAGCGCCTCGGACAGGTAGAACTGCGCCACGACGAAAATCGCCAGCACGAAGATGACGACCATCAACAGGCTGGACAGCGCGTCGACGTAGCCCGGCCAGGTGTATTCGTTGTTGCGGCCGCGGCGGCTGAGCGAGGCCATGCCGACGTCCCGTCAGTGGCCCGCGCGCTGGGCGGCGGCCAGCGTGCGCGCCAGCAGCTTGATCTCGCCGCGCAGCTCGTCGGCCAGCGCCGTGCGCCCGGTCACCATCTCCTCCAGCATGCGCGCCATGTAGAGCTCGATGTTGCGGACATGGGTGCGGGTGCCGTCATCCATACCGAAGCCGCCCTGGGCGCCGGCATCGGCCAGCCGCGTGATGGCGCCGCGCAGCTCCGTGCTGTTCTCCGCCAGCTTGGAAAGAATCTGCTGCTCGTGGCGCATGAAGTCGCTCAGCGTCGACAGCCGGTCGGCCAGCAGCCCGACATTGGCATTGGCGCTGGAGCGGCTCTCTTCGGCTCGCGCCATGGTGCGCTGCAGGTTCTCCAGGCTTTCGGCCGTCTGTTCCAGCAGCGCCTGCACGTAGGCCGGCACCGACTGCTCGCCGTCGAGGCTCAGCGCGCCCGACGGCAGGCGGGTCTTCTCCGACAGCCATTCCTCGACGTCGTTGAAGAAGCGGTTCTGCGCCTGGCCGGCCTGCAGGTCGAGAAAGCCCAGCACCAGCGAGCCCGCGAGGCCGAACAGCGAGGACGAGAACGCCGTGCCCATGCCCCGCAGCGGCCCCTCGAGGCTGCTCTTGAGCTGTGTGAAGGTGGTGGCCGCGTCGCCGCCGATCTGCAGCTTGGTGATGGCGTCGCCGACCGTGTTGACGGTTTCCAGCAGGCCCCAGAAAGTGCCCAGCAGGCCGAGGAAGATCAGCAGCCCGATGGCGTAGCGCGACAGGTCGCGCGCCTCGTCGAGTCGCGAGGAGATGCCGTCGAGCAGCGTGCGCATCACCGCCGGCGACAGCGTCAGCCGGTCGTGCCGGTCGCCGATCATCGCCGCCATCGGCGTCAGAAGCCGCGGCGCCGGCGGCGTCACCTCGGCCGGCCGGTCGCGATCGAACGCCTCGACCCAGCGCACGTCGTTCTCCAGCAGCCACACCTGGCGCACGATGTAGAGGATGCCAAGCACCAGCACCGCGACGATGACGCCGTTCAGCGCCACGTTGTTGAGGAACGCCCGTTCGATCAGCGGGATCAGCGGCACGATGAGCGCCCCGACCGCGATCAGGAACAGCAGCATGCGTAGCAGGTAGCGGCGCGGTTTGGTCATGCGCGCGATGATCCCGGCAATGGTGACGGAATTGCGGTCGCCGCCGGAATGGCGGCGCGCCGCGGCGGCTTACTGGCCGACCAGGACAAGATCGACGCGGTCGGCCGGTCCGCTGTTGCCCGCCTCGGGCGTGCCCATGGCGCGCACGTCGATGCGGGTCGAGCGGATGCCCTTGTCGATCAGATAGGACCGGACGGCCAGCGCCCGCGACAGCGAGAGGCGGCGGGCGGCGGAGGTGTTGTTGCCCTGGCTGGCGGCGTAGGCCACGACCTGCAGGCGCTGCTCGTTGCCGTTCAGGCTGGCGGCCATGCGGTCCAGCTCCTGGCGCGCGCCATCCGACAGTGCGGCCGAGCCGCCGTCGAACGACAGCCGGTTGGCGCCCGAAGCGCTGGCGGCCGGCGGCAGGGCCGCAGTCTGGGTCTGGACCGAACGGGCCGGCGCGGCGGCCGGCGGCGGCGCGGGCGCCGGAGTCGGCGCAGGTGCCGCGGTCTGCACGGGGGCGGCCGGCGTCGGGGTGGCCGGCGTCGGTGCAGCCTGGGCAGGCGCTGGGGCCGCAGGCGTCGGCGTCGGCGGCGTGGTCGGTGTCGGCCGGGCCGCGGCTGGC
>JBDZUM010000125.1:0-11551 GCA_040255215.1 Rhodospirillaceae bacterium | reverse complement strand
AAGCAGCCTCGCGGCTTCCAAAAAGAGGGGCGGTCCGAAAGGACCGCCCTTTTTCCTTGCACGCTTCGATCCGCCCGGCCCGCCTGGCGGATCGAAAGACCGGCTATTTCTTCTTGGCCGGGGCGTTGGCGGCCGAGCAGTCGCGCAGGCCCAGCGCGCCGGTGTAGTAATCCTCCGACAGCGGCACCTGCACGATGCTGGTCGTCGCCGGCGCCAGGCCGACGTTCAGCCGCTTGTCGTTGACGACGCAGAAATTCGGATCGGAGCGGCGGCGCTGCTCGGCGAGATTGGCGAGCTGCGTCACCATCATGTTCATCTTCGAATCGCCGCCGCGCCTGGCGTATTGCGACTTCAGCGCCGATCCATTGCTGACCAGCTCGGGATTGAACTTCTGCACGAACGAGCCGTAGCGGTTGCGGAAACTGTCTTCCGTCGTGCCGGAGCAGCCCAGGGCCGCCACCATGAGTTCCGTGGTCAGCATGCGTATGGCGATCGCCTGCAACTCGGTCGAGTTGCGGCAGCTGGCCTGCGACAGGGCCGGGCTGGGCAGCGCGGCCGTCATGGCCACGATCGACAGGGCAACCAGTTTCTTCGACATCGACACGTCTCTCCCTAAATGGACTTGCAGCATTCGCGAGGCATCCCGCTGCCGCCGGCAACCGTCATTTTCCGCGTCCGCTCTGCGCCATCGCCTCGAGCTTGCGCGCCATCAGTCCGGCGTCAATCCGCAGCAGAAGCACCGCCACGAAATAGAACAGATAGCCTGCCGCCATGACCAGCAGCGGCACCAGCAGCGAACTGTGAATTGTCGGCCCGTCCAGCCGCAGGACGCTGGCGGGCTGGTGCAAAGTGTACCACCAATCGACCGAAAACTTGATAATCGGCAGGTTGATCAGCCCGGCCAAAGCAAGGATCGCCGCTGCCCGGCTGCCGCGCTCGCGATCGTCGAAGGCGTTGGCCAGCGCGATGTAACCGACATAGAGGAACAGCAGCACCAGCATCGAGGTCAGGCGGGCATCCCAGACCCACCAGGTGCCCCAGGTCGGCTTGCCCCAGAGCGATCCGGTCGCCAGGCAGATGAAGGTCAGGCCGGCGCCGATCGGTGCGGTGGCGCGGGCGGCGACGTCGGCCAGCGGATGGCGCCAGATCAGCAGGCTGGCGGCGCAGCCGGCCAGCACGACATAGGCCATCAGCGCCATCCAGGCGGCCGGCACATGCACGAACATGATGCGCACGCTCTGGCCCTGCTGGTAATCGGGCGGCGCCTCGACCAGCCCCAGATAGAGACCGATCGCCAGTAGCACCGTGGCCAGGATCGCGACAGGCCACAGAATCCGCCGGCTCAAGCGTTGGAATCGCGCGGGATTGGCAAGGCTGTGCAGCGCCATGGCGGGCGGCATCGAACCCTATTCTCCGGCAGCGCGCAAGGCGGCCGCCACGCCCCACGGCGCCAGCGCCAGCGTGCCCAGCAGCAGGGCCGCCAGCACGGTAAGGGGGAACTCGACGCCTGCGCCGCCAGCCAGATCGCCAGCCGCCACGCCGAAAATCAGCACCGGCACGCAGAGCGGGAGAATCAGCAACGGTATCAGGGGGCCGGCCCGCCGTGAGCCGACAATCAGCGCCGCGCCAAGGCTGCCCAGCAGGCTGAGCGTGGGGGTCCCCAGCAGCAGCCCGAGCAGCAGGGGCGGGACGGCATCGCTCGCCATGCCCAGCATGGCGGCCAGCAATCCGGCCAGCAGGGTCAGCGGCAGGCCGGTGGTCAGCCAGTGCGCGGCGGCGCGCGCCAGCGCCAGTAGCGGCAGGGCGGCATCGCTGGTCAGCAGCAAGTCGAGCGTGCCGTCGTCGAGGTCAGACTGGTAGAGGCGATCGAGCGACAGCAATGCCGCCAGCAGCGCGCCGACCCAGAGAATCCCCGGCGCGATGCGCGCCAGCAGCGCCGGCTCCGGTCCGACGCCGAGCGGAAAAAGGCTGACCGCCAGCAGGAAAAACGTCAGCACGGTCAGCCCATCGCTGGCCTGGCGCAGCGCCAGTCGCAAATCGTGCCGCAGCACCAGCAGGAATCGGTTCATGGCCGGTTCTCGCGCGCCTGGGCATCGAGATCGAGCAGCCGCGCCTCAGGCGGATCGAGATCGCCATGGGTCGAGGCGATGACGATGCCGCCGCGGCCGCGGTGATCGGCGATCAGCCCGTGCAGGCGGTCCAGCGAGGCTGTGTCCAGGCCGGTGCCCGGTTCGTCCAGCAGCCACAATTCTCCGGGGCTGGCGGCAAGTCGCGCCAAGGCCAGGCGGCGGCGTTGGCCGGCCGAAAGCAGCCGGGCCGACAGCCCGGCCAGTTCGTCCAGACCGACCGCTTCAAGCGCCCGATCAATGTCCGCATCGGCGAGACCCGGATCGGCGAGACGGGCGGTGAAGTCGAGATTTTCGCGCACCGTCAGCGCCGGTTTCAGCGCATCGGCATGGCCGAGAAAACGCAGGCGCGCCCGATAGGCGTCGCGATCCTCGCCGACAGTCTCGCCATCCCATTCCAGCGACCCCGCCCGCCACGGCGTCAGCAGCGCCAGAACGCGCAGCAGGGAGGATTTTCCCGACCCGTTTGAGCCGCGCAGCAGCAGCGCCTCGCCGCGCTCGAGGGCGAAGCCGAGGCCGGCGAAGACCGTCCTTCCGCCGCGATGGCAGGTAAGCGAATGCCCCTGAAACATGGCCATGGAGCGGTAGATAGCATGGAAAATCGGCGCTGGCCGGCGGGGGAAATAAAATGGCCGCCATCCCGGGGGGAGCTGGGATGGCGGCCTAGCTGCCTCTTATCGAGGCTGGAACGCGGCTTGGGGGGACCACGTTCCGGGGGAGAACCTAAAACCTAGGGGTCGATTGAGACTTCAACCCGACCCAATTAGGGCAAACTTGTGATTTATTTGCCGCGCTCAAGAAGTTTTTCCTATTCCCTTTGTACATGGTTCGGCCGAAATCGGATTGCAAGCCCGCGGCCCGAGAATCACCAAGGGCATATTTTCCAATAAAATCAGTTAATTAATGTCGGCATAGGGCGCCGCCGCCGACCCTATCCGACCGGCGTCGTTATCCCGCATCGGCGTCGGAGCTAGTCGTATTTGCGGATGTCGTCGATGACTTTGCCGTCATTGGCGAGGCTGCCCGGCGCCACGAACTTCACCTTGCCGCGCACCTTGCACACGGTCTGGATCGTGCCTTCGATGGTCGTGGCGAGTTCGGGCGAACCGCCGCCGGCGACCTCGGCATGCAGGGTCATGACGTCGGCCTTGTTCTGCCAGTCGACGACCAGGCGCACCTTGCCCAGCTCGCCATGGCGCTTCTGGACCTGGATGACCTGTTCGGGGTCGACGAACATGCCTTTCACCTTGGTGCGCTGGTCGGCGCGTCCCATCCAGCCCTTGATGCGGCCATTGGTGCGGCCGCAGGGCGACTGCCCGGGCAGGATGGCGGAAAGATCGCCGGTGCCGAAGCGGATCAGCGGATAGACCGGGTTGAGCGCAGTGACCACCACTTCGCCGACCTCGCCCTCGGGCACCGGGTCGTCGGTGCCGGGACGGACGATCTCGACGATGATGTCCTCGGCGATGATCATGCCCTCCATGGCCTGCGATTCGTAGGCGATGGTGCCGAGATCCGCCGTGCCGTAGGACTGCAGGGTGAAGACGCCGCGATCGATGAATTCCTTGCGCAGCGACGGCGGCAGCGCCTCGGCCCCGACCAGCGCCTTCTTCAGCGAAGACACGTCGCGCCCCAGCTCCTTGCCCTTGTCGAGCAGGATCTTGAGGAAGGACGGCGTGCCGGCATAGGCAGTGGGCTTCACCAGCTCGATGATGTCGAGCTGCATTTCGGTGTTGCCCACGCCAGCGGGGATCACAGGGCAGCCGATGGCGCGCGCGCTCGATTCCATCATCAGACCGGCCGGCACCAGATGATAGGAGAAGGTGTTGTGCACGATGTCGCCGGCGCGGAAGCCGGCCGCGAACATCGCCCGCGCGCCGCGCCAGAAATCGTGGCCTTCCGCATCCATCTCGAAAATCGGGCCGGGCGACATGTAGATATGCGCCAGCTTCGAGATCGGCACGCCGTTCATGCCGCCGAAGGGCGGGGCGCTGCGCTGCTGCGCCAGCAGCGAGGATTTGCGCGTCACCGGCAGCTTCGCCAAGGCGGCGCGGCTGTTGATGTCGGCCGCCTTCACGCCCTTGAACTTCTCGGCGAAATACGTGGTGTTGGCCAGCACATGGGCGATCTGCTTGGGCAGCGCCGCCATCAGGGCGGCCTCGCGCTGCTGCGGATCGCGCGTTTCCAGATCGTCGAAATGCTCGGCCATGATGCGAAACTCCCGTTCTCAAGCGTTTTTCCCGTTGGCGCGACTGTGGCGCGGGCAGCGCTGCGGCTCAAGTCATTAAGGAACGTCATCCGGCGGCTCGCCGGGGGCGCGCGTTGAGGCATTGCCCAATTCGCCTGCGCCCCGCTATTTAGCGGCATGGATAGTTTCATGGTCGATCTGGCCGATCGCCGCCTGCGGGCCGCCTGGCTCAATCGCGAGGGTGCGGCGCGGGCCAGCGAGAAGGACGGTTTCAGCCGCCCGACGCTGGTTTTCCTGCATGAAGGGCTGGGCTGCATCGAGATGTGGCGCGGCTTCCCGTTAAGCCTGTGCGAAACAACGGGATTTTCCGGCCTCGTGTACGATCGCACCGCCTATGGCGGTTCCTCGGCCTGGCCGGCCGATCCGGGCATCGCTTACATGCATATCGAAGCGCAGCAGGTGCTGCCGCAGCTGCTCGAGGCCACCGGCATCGAGGACTGCATATTGATCGGCCATTCCGATGGCGGCTCGATTGCGCTGATCTACGCCGGTGGCGATCCCGAGCCCTTGCATGCGGTGGTCACCATCGCGGCGCATGTCTTCGCCGAGCCGATCTCGATCGAGAGCATCGCCAAGGCGAAAATCGCCTTCGAGCAGGGCGATCTGGCGGCGCGGCTGCGCAAGTATCACGGGGAGAACACCGAGCGCGCCTTCCGCCTGTGGAACGCGGCCTGGCTGGCGCCGGATTTCGCCGGCTGGAACATCGAGGAGTTCCTGCCCGGCATCACCGCGCCCTTGCTGGCGATCCAGGGCGAGGACGACGAATACGGCACCGAAGCCCAGCTCGGCACCATCGCCGGCAAGGCCGGCGGCTATGCCGAGACGCGGCTGATCGCCGATTGCGGCCATTCCCCGCATCTGCAGGCGCCCGACGAAACCCGCGCCGCCATCGCCCGGTTCATCGCGCCTTTCGTGGGATGAACCGCCTTACTGGAACTGCCGTGGCAGCCACAGCGCGATGTCGGGCACCAGCGACAGCAGCAGGATCATGACGAACAGCGCCACCACGAAGGGCGCGGTGCCGACGATGACGTCGTTGAGGGAGCCGCCCCGGCGCAGGTTCTGCACCACGAACAGGTTGATGCCGACTGGCGGCGTCACCAGCGCGGTCTCGATCAGCAGGATGACCAGAATGCCGAACCAGACCGGATCGAAGCCCAGCGCGAACATCACCGGCGCGATGATGGGGATCGTGGTGATCATCATCGACAGCGTTTCCATGACGCAGCCCAGCGCCACGTAGAACACGATCACCGCCAGCAGCATCGCCGGCTTGGGCAGGCCGAGCTCCTGGATGAAATTGGTGAGCTGCGTCGTCAGTCCGATGGCCGAGATGACGAAATTCAGGAAATAGGCCGCCATGACGATCAGCATCAGCATGGCGGTCGAGCGCATCGTGCCCTCGAACGCCTCGCGCAGCATCGAGAGGGAGAGCCGGCCGGAGATGGCCGCGAGCGCAAGCGCGCCCAGCACACCGAGCGACGCCGCCTCGGTCGGCGTGGCGATCCCGGCGTAGATCGAGCCGACGACCAGCATGAATATGCCCAAAGGCGGCAGCAGATGGACCAGCCCGAAAATCCGCCGGCCCCAGTCGGTCTGCAGCGCGCGACCGCCCCAGTCGGGGCGGATGAGGCAGATGGCGACGATCGTCGCCATGAAAATCGCCACCAGCGCCATGCCCGGCAGGATGCCGGCGAGATAGAGCTGCGGCACCGACGAATTCGTCAGCACCGCGTAGATGATCATGTTGATCGAGGGCGGGATCAGGATGCCAAGCGTGCCGCCGGCGGCCAGCGTTCCGAGGAACAGGCGTTCGTTGTAGCCGAACCGGCGCGATTCGGGCATGGCGACGGTGCCGACCGTGGCCGCCGTCGCCACGCTCGAGCCCGATGTCGCGGCGAACAGCGCGCAGGCGGCGACGTTGGAATGCATCAGCCCGCCCGGCAGCCACGACACCCAGTGCACCAGCGCCCCGTACATGCGTTCGGCGAAGCCCGAGCGCAGCAGGATCTCTCCCAGCAGGATGAACAGCGGCACGGAGACCAGCAGGAAATCGGTCGAGGCCGACCACGTCACCTCGCCGATGGCGCGCACCAGCGGCAGCGGCGAATAGACGTGCTCCAGCGTCAGGCCGAGCACGCCGAGCGAGGCGGCGACCGGAATGGCCAGCGCCATGAAGGCGAGGAGGAGGACGAGCGCCACCAGGATCATGGCAGGCCCGTATCGCGGCCGATCGTGCGGCTGTAGGCGGCCTCTTCGGCCGATTCCTCCTGGATGCCGCGCGCCCCGGCGAGCGCGCGGACCAAGGTTAAATCGCCGGACACGAGCGCCAGCACGGTGCGCGTGGTCAGGATCAAGACGGTGAGCAGGAACAGCGCCAGGCCGAGAAACCAGAGGCCCTGGGGGATCCACAGCGGCACGCTCAACTCGCTGTTGGAATGCGCGTTGAGCCCCCACGAGCCGAAAACGACCTCCCAGGCATAGCGCGTCAGGACGCTGACGAAGCTGGCGAGCGCTATCAGGGCGACGACATCGAGGATGGCCGCGATCCGGGCCGGCAGCCTGCTGTAGAGCGCATCGATGCGGATGTTGGCGCGCTGCAGCAGGGCGAAGGGCAGGGCCCAGGCCACGGCGATGGCGAAGGCGTATCCGGAGAGCTCGTCGGCGCCGCCAAGCGAGATGCGGAACGCCTTGCGCACGACGACGTCGACCGAGACCGTCGTGGCGGCGGCGAGCAGCAGCGCGCCGCCGACCCAGACCATCCGCCGGGCGACGGCATCGGCCAGCTTGAGGGCGGGGTCGAGCCGCCGCCCGGCATTGGCAATGGTTTGCCGGCCCGCCCGGCTCATGCGGGCTCTACTTCTTGGCGACGACGTCGACCGCCTTGCCAACCGTTTCGTTGAACTGCGCGACGCAGGTGGCGCTGCAGCGCTCGGCCCATTTCGGGATCATGATCTCGACCACCGTCTTGCGCAGCAGCGCCTTGTCGGCGGCCGAGGGCTGCACCACGGTCATCTTGCCCTTGGTGCCGAGCTTGCACGAGTCCAGGCCGGCATTGCAGTCGTAGCCCTGCTGCGTGTGGTAGGCGGCGGCGTCCCACAGATCCTTTTCCAGCTTGTGGACGCCCTCCTCGATCACCGTGCGCACGCGCGGGTCGAGCTTCTCCCACGCCTTGGTGTTGGCGGCATAGGCGATCTCGCCCCAGCTCAGCGGCAGGGCGAGCAGATGGGTCGAAACCTCGTTCCACTTGGCCGCATTGCCCGACAGCGTTCCGGTTACGGCGCACTCGACCGTCTTGTTCTGCAGCGCCGGAACGACTTCGGCGAATGCCATGGTCACGGGCGTGCCGCCCAGGGCGGCGATAAGTTCCGACTGCGAGCGGCCGGCGACGCGGACCTTCTTGCCCTTCACGTCGGCCAGCCCCTTGATCTCGGCGTTGCAGTACAGCACCTGCGCGGGATAGGTGCCGAAGCCGATCAAGGTCACGCCGAAGGTTTCGGCGAACAGCTTCTTGTACATCGGCTTGGAGGCTTCGGTGATCTTGCGCGCGGTCTCGACATCGGGCACCAGGCCGGCGATGTCGATGGCCTCGTTCTGCGGATTGTCGGCCGCGAGATAGCCCATGATCGTGGCGCCGATCTCCATCACGCCCTGGCCCATCAGCCGCAGCACTTCGGGGCCTTTCAGACCCATCTCGTTGAAGCTCTTGATGTCGGCGGTGATGGCGCCGCCCGACTTCTCGGCCAGGTACTTGGTCCAGAACGGGATTTCGTAATCCTTGTAGGGGGCCAGACCGCCGATCGAGCCGACGACCTTGAGCTCGGTCTTGGGCAGGCCTTGCGCGGCGGCGGGCAGCGCGCCGGCGAGAGCGAAGACGGCGCCCGCGGCGGCAAGCGTCAGAGCCAGTTTGGTCTTCATCGATTGTTCCCCCAAAGCGGACAATGTCGGAATTGCCCGAAACCTCGCCGGCGGAAGACCGGCTCGCCCCGGCATGATCGCTTGCCTGGGCAGGGGCCGACAAGAGCGGAATGGGGCGACGGCGGGAGTGCCTTGCCCCTCTGTTCGGGCGGCGCTCTGCCCGTCTTTCAGGCAGTGGTTCAGGCGCCAGGCACGGCGTCCGACAGGATCGCCATCGCCACCAGCCCGTCTTCGACCTTCAGCGTGCCCGGACCGGCAACACGGAGGGCAGCATCATGGCCAAGGGAGACGGGTTGATCGTCCAGGCGCATGCGCGTGGGCGCCAGCGCCAGCAGGACGAGGCGGGCCGGTGGCAGGACCGCCGCCGTCGCCGCGCCGACGAAGTTCAGATCGATGGCAAGCCGGGTGCGGTCGGCCAGAAGGTTGAGCACGCCGACCGGCCCCTGCGTCAGTTCGCTGTCGATGGCCCATTCGCCGGGGAAGCGAACCGCCTGCAACGGGCGGCGCACGTCGATCGGCTGGCGTTCTTTGGGATGCAGCACTAGACCGGCGCCGTCGATCACCGCCAGCAGCCGATCGTAGCCCGCGAGGTCCGAAAACGGGCCAGGTTGTTCGATGCGCGTTCGGCTGAAGCGCCAGATCACGCCCTGCCAGCCGTCCGGGTCCGCGCCGGGCGCGTATTCGGCGGCAACGTCAATCGTCACCCCGCCACCGTTCTTCCACGGCACGCGGCGATAACCCGCCGGGTCCAGAATTTCGTATCCCCGGGCTGCCACGGCGTTTCCCGTCCCTTCCTGCATCGTCGGTTCCAAGACGATGGCACATCGATCGGCCGGCAGGAAATCGGTCTGCCGGCCACCCCAACAAAAACGCAGGCTGAGGCTCCGATAAGGTCGTTTGCATGAGCGATGCGGCGGGCGTAACACCGGCAACGAAAACGTCATGTGCGGTCGATGCGCTGCGCGAAAATCGTGCAGCGTCGGGATTTGCCAATTCCGGCGCCACGCTTTAATTTTCGCCGCGAATTCCCGCCAGTTCCGCCGGCCCTGCCGCCGGCGCCAGTCACGCCAGCTTTAGGAGCGAGCCATGGCCCATCCCAACAGCTTCAAGTCGCGCCGCACGCTTACGGTCGGCAAGAAGACCTACACCTATTACAGCCTCAAGGCCGCGGAGAAGGCGCTGGGCGATCTCACCCGCCTGCCGTTCTCGATGAAGGTGCTGCTGGAAAACCTGCTGCGCACCGAAGACGGCCGCACGGTGCGGGCCGACGACGTGCGCGCGGTGGCGCAGTGGCTCAAGGACAAGCGTTCGACGCGCGAGATCGCCTTCAGCCCGGCGCGCGTGCTGATGCAGGACTTCACCGGCGTGCCGGCGGTGGTCGATCTGGCGGCGATGCGCGATGCGATGGTGGGGCTGGGCGGCGACGCCACCCGCATCAACCCGCTGGTGCCGGTCGATCTGGTGATCGACCACTCGGTGATCGTCGACAATTTCGGCAACGCCAAGGCCTTCGGCCAGAACGTCAAGCTCGAGTACAAGCGCAACTACGAGCGCTACAAGTTCCTGCGCTGGGGCCAGAAGGCGTTCGACAATTTCCGCGTCGTGCCGCCGGGCACCGGCATCTGCCACCAGGTCAATCTCGAATACCTGGCGCAGGTCGTCTGGACCAAGAAGGAAGGCAAGGAAACGGTGGCCTTCCCCGACACGCTGGTCGGCACCGATTCGCACACCACCATGGTCAACGGCCTGGCGGTTCTGGGCTGGGGCGTCGGCGGCATCGAGGCCGAGGCCTGCATGCTGGGCCAGCCGCTGTCGATGGTGCTGCCTGAAGTGGTCGGCTTCAAGCTGACCGGCAAGCTGCGCGAGGGCGCCACGGCGACCGACCTGGTGCTGACCGTGACGCAGATGCTGCGCAAGAAGGGCGTGGTCAACAAGTTCGTCGAATTCTATGGCCCCGGCCTCGACGACATGGCGCTGGCCGACCGCGCCACCATCGCCAACATGGCGCCCGAATACGGCGCCACCTGCGGCTTCTTCCCGATCGACGCCGAGACCATCCGCTTCCTCAACGCCACCGGCCGCGGCAAGGTCGCGCCGCTGGTCGAGGCCTATGCCAAGAAGCAGGGCATGTGGCGCTCGGCCAAGACGCCCGATCCGGTCTTCACCGACACGCTGGAACTCGATCTCGGCGCGGTCGAGCCGTCGCTGGCCGGTCCCAAGCGGCCGCAGGATCGCGTGCCGCTGTCGCAGGCCGCGCAGCAGTTCATCGCCAACATGGACAAGGAATTCTCCCGCACCGACGACGGCAAGCGCGTCAAGGTCGAGGGCGAAAAGTTCGATCTCGGCCATGGCGACATCGTCATCGCCGCCATCACCTCCTGCACCAACACCTCCAACCCCTCGGTGATGCTGGGTGCGGGCCTGATCGCGCGCAACGCGGTCAAGCACGGGCTGAAGGTCAAGCCCTGGGTCAAGACCTCGCTGGCGCCGGGCTCGCAGGTGGTGACCGACTATCTCGCCAAGGCCGGGCTGCAGGAGCCGCTCAACAAGATCGGTTTCAACCTGGTGGGCTATGGCTGCACCACCTGCATCGGCAATTCCGGCCCGCTGCCCGACGCCATCTCCAAGACCATCGCCGACGCCGATCTCGTCGTCGGCTCGGTGCTGTCGGGCAACCGCAACTTCGAGGGCCGCGTCAATCCGCAGACCCGCGCCAACTATCTCGCCTCGCCCATGCTGGTGGTGGTGTATGCGCTGGCCGGCTCGATGAAGATCGACATCACCAAGGACCCGATCGGCACCGGCAAGGGCGGCAAGCCGGTCTATCTGAAGGATCTGTGGCCGTCCAACGCCGAGATCGCCCGCAACGTCGAGAAATTCGTCACCGCCTCGGCCTTCAAGAAGCGCTATGCCGACGTGTTCGAGGGCGACGCCTTCTGGCGCGGCATCAAGATCAAGCCCAGCCTGACCTACGCCTGGGACAATTCCTCGACCTACGTGCAGAACCCGCCCTATTTCGAGGGCATGACGAACGCCGCCGGCCAGATCTCCGACATCAAGGGCGCGAAGGTTCTGGCACTGCTGGGCGATTCGATCACCACCGACCACATCTCGCCCGCCGGCTCGATCAAGAAGGACAGCCCGGCCGGCGCCTATCTGCTGGGCAACGACGTGCCGGTGGCCGATTTCAACCAGTACGGCACGCGGCGCGGCAACCACGAAGTGATGATGCGCGGCACCTTCGCCAATATCCGCATCA
>JBDZUM010000221.1:0-2326 GCA_040255215.1 Rhodospirillaceae bacterium | reverse complement strand
AACACCGCCAGCACCGTCAGGTCGATGCCGCTGGCGGCCAGCGCCAGCACCGCGGCGACGATCAGCAGCGCCGTCTTCACCAGCTTGCTGATCAGCGCCTTGAAGGACGGCGACAGATCCTCCGAGCGCTCGATCCAGCGGCCGAACAGCCGGCCGGAGAAGATCGCCAGCCAGACCAGCGCCACGGCCAGCAGCGCCACCTGCATGGCCAGCAGCAGCGAAATGCGCACCGCCCCGACATTGATCGCGGCGCGATCCAGCGCCTGCGCCGCATCGTCGCTTACGCCCAGCACCACCAGCGCCACGTAGCCCCAGATCGCCAGCGCCGCGACGCGTGCCAGGGTGCGGTTGCGGATCAGCCGCGTCAGCACTGAGATGACGAACCAGGCCGCCGCCAGCGCCAGCGCCGCCGGCAGCAGCCACAGTGCGTCGGGCGGGGCGAACTGCGCCAGCGCGAAACGCGCCAGCGCCAGCAGCACCACCAGCAGCAGCCAGTGCAGGCGCTGCATGAAGGCGATCAGCAGGCGCAGCAGGTCGGGATTGCCGCGGATGGTGCGGGCGCGGCGTTCGATCGCCGGTTCGATGCGCCGCGCCAGCAGCCAGGCGATGGCGAAGGCGGCAACGATTGCTGCGATCTGCAGCAGGAACCAGGGATCGAGCATGGCGGCAAGCGCCTGTTCTATTGCCCGTTCGGCCGTTTCCGCCCAGTCCTGAAAATCGCGATCCATCGCTGCCTTTCCTGCGGCGTGCCGTGGCCGGCCGCGCCGCCGCGGGTGCGGTCAAGCCAACGACCGGCGACGGTATGGAGTTCCGCACGGCGAGGCCGGACGGGGGCGATCGGCGGTTGATTTCGCGCCGCACTTGCCCGATTTTGGCGCGCCATGTCGCCCGACCCTTCCGCCGCCGGCATTCCGCCGGGCTTCGTCGAGATGCCGCCAATGTCCGGTTTCGGCCGCGCCATGGGGCCGTGGTTCGTCAAGGAGGAGGGCGGGAATATCGTGCTCGGCATCCGCGCCCAGGAGCGGCACATCAATCGCCTGGGCATCATCCATGGCGGCATGATGATGGCCTTCGCCGACACGCTGCTCAGCGAGATCGGCCGGCGCTTCACCGGCAAGCCCAGCGTCACCATGCGCATGACCACCGATTTCGTCGGCGCCGCCAAGCTGGGCGACTGGATCGAGGGCAGCGGCGAGGCGACGCGCGCCTCGCGCAATCTCGTCTTCGTGCAGGCCCGCATCTGGCGTGGCCGCCACACCTTGATGACCGCCAGCGGCATTTTCAGCTTCATCCGCCCGCGCGGCGAGGACGGCAGACCCCTGCCGGAGGGAACGGAAGGAAAAGAGCAACCATGAACCAGGCCGCGCCGATGGCGCCGCAAACCGCTGCCGACGTGCCGGCGGGCTATCGCCTGATCGCCTTCGAGGGCGTCACCTTCAACGGCATGATCGGGCCGATCTACATCAGCCGCGACGGCGGCGAGTACGTGCTCGGCTTCCGCGCCGAGCAGCGCCACTGCAACCCGGCCGGCATCGTGCATGGCGGCATGATGATGAGCGTCGCCGACATGACCGCCGGCTTCTGCACGGCCATGACCTCGGGCATCGACAAGTTCATGCCGACGGTCAACATGACCTTCGACTTCGTCGCCTCCGGCAATGTCGGCGACTGGATCGAGGGGCGCAGCGAATTGCTGAAAGTCACCCGCTCGCTGGCCTTCGCCACGGTGATGCTGAGCGTCGCCGGCAAGCCCCTGCTGCGCGCCTCGTGCATCATGAAAATCCCGTCGGGCGACGGCTTCCGCTTCGACCGCGCCCGGCTGTTCGACTGACATGAGCCAGACGCGCGATCCTGCCCTGGCCAATCCGCCGCCGGGCTTCCATCCCATCCGCCGCAGCGGCAATTTCAACGACATTGCCGGCCCGTTCTTCTATCGCGCCGATGCCAAGAGCTTCGTCACCGGTTTCCGCGTGATGGAGCATCACCTCAACCCGGCCAACATCATGCATGGCGGCATGTCGGTGGTGTTCGCCGACATGAGCCTGGGGCTCAGCATGGCGGTGAAATGCGCCATTCCCGTCATTACCCCGACGGTCAACCTGACGACGGATTTCCTGTCGGCCGGCAAGGTCGGCGCCTGGGTCGAATGCGATGCCAAGCTCATCCGCCGCACCCGCAGCATGATATTCGCCGAAACCGTGCTGACTGCCGACGGCGAACCCTTCCTGCGCTGCTCCAGCGTGCTGAAGATTCCCGGCGGCAGCGCCATGCGCTTCGAGCCGGCGACGATGTTCCCCGAACTGGCGGCCAGCGGCTACCAGCCGGA
>JBDZUM010000124.1:0-11769 GCA_040255215.1 Rhodospirillaceae bacterium | reverse complement strand
CGCAATAGGACGAGGGGATGCGGATCGAGCCGCCGCCATCGGTGCCGACCGCCAGGGTGCCGATGCCGGCGGCCAGCGCCGCCGCCGCCCCGCCCGATGAGCCGCCCGGCGTGCGTTCCAGATTCCAGGGATTGCGCGTGGTGCCGAACAGCGGCCCGTCGGTCATGCCCTTCCAGCCGAATTCCGGCGTCGTCGTCTTGCCGAGAATGACGGCCCCGGCTTCCTTCAGCCGCGCCGCTTCCGGGCTGTCCTCGGCGCTCGGCGTCTGCGGCGTGGTGCGCGAGCCGGCGCGCGTCGGATGCCCGTGCAGGTTCAGCGTGTCCTTGATGGTCACGGGCTGGCCGTCCAGCGGCGACAGCGGCGCGTGCTGGCGCCAGCGCCGCTCCGAGCGCTGCGCCGCCAGCAGCGCGCGTTCGGCGTCGACCACCATGAAGGCGTTGAGCTTCGGGTTGACCCGCTCGATGCGCGCCAGCGCCGCCTTCGTCGCCTCGACCGGCGACAGTTTCTCCGCGCGATAGAGCATCTCCAGCTCGGCGGCCGTGAGATAGGCGGTGTCATGCGTCATACCGGCCAGGCTCCCCGTTCTTGTAAACGACCGTTTACCCCGCCATGATGGCCCGCGATCGCGGAGGAAACGAATGGATTTTGCCTTTTCGCCCAAGGTCGAGGCGTTGCGCGAGCGGGTCGAGCGCTTCATGGACGCGCACGTCTACCCGGCCGAGCAAGTCTACGAGAGCCAGATCGGCCACGGCAAGGAACGCTGGACCACCGTGCCGCCGGTGCTCGACGAGTTGAAGGCCAAGGCCCGCGCCGCCGGATTGTGGAACCTGTTCCTGCCCGAGTCCGAACATGGCGCCGGGCTGACGAATCTCGAATACGCGCCGCTGTGCGAGATCATGGGCCGCTCGACCATCGGGCCGGAAGTCTTCAACTGCTCGGCGCCGGACACCGGCAACATGGAAGTGCTCGATCGCTACGGCACGCCGGAGCAGAAGGAGCGCTGGCTGAAGCCGCTGCTGGCCGGCGAGATCCGCTCCGTCTTCTGCATGACCGAGCCCGCCGTCGCCTCCTCCGACGCCACCAATATCCAGACCGCGATCCGCCGCGACGGCGATTCCTACGTCATCGAAGGCCGCAAATGGTGGAGTTCGGGCGCGCCCGATCCGCGCTGCAGGATCGCCATCGTCATGGGTCGCACCAGTTCGAGCGGCCCGAAGCACCAGCAGCAATCGATGATCCTGGTGCCGATGGACACGCCCGGCATCAGGCACATCCGCAATCTCACCGTGTTCGGCTTCGATCACGCCCCGCATGGCCATGCCGAGCTGGTATTCGACAAGGTGCGCGTGCCGGCGTCGAACATACTGCTGGGCGAGGGCCGCGGCTTCGAGATCGCGCAAGGCAGGCTGGGGCCCGGCCGCATCCATCACTGCATGCGCCTGCTGGGTGCGGCGGAGCGGGCGCTGGAAGCGCTGATCAAGCGCGCCAAGAGTCGTGTCGCCTTCGGCCAGACCATCGCCGAGATGGGCGTCACCCGCCACTGGGTCGCCGAAAGCCGCATGGAGATCGAGCAGGCGCGGCTGCTGACCCTGAAAGCGGCCTGGATGATGGACAAGGTCGGTAACAAGGCGGCAAGGCGCGAGATCGCCATGATCAAGGTGGTGGCGCCCAACGTCGCCCAGCGCGTCATCGACCGCGCCATCCAGATCCACGGCGCCGGCGGCGTCGACACCGCCTTCCGCCTTACCGATCCCTGGGCCACCGCGCGCTTCATGCGCATCGGCGACGGGCCGGACGAGGTGCATCGCGACGCCATTGCCAAAGTCGAGATCGCCCGGCACAACTGAGCCATGGTCAGAATCAGAAACGCCCGCGCGGACGAGTTCGCCCGCCTCAACGAGATCGAGGCGGAGGCCGACGAGATCTACGCCACCGTCGGACTGCAAGTCGTAATCGGCATGCCCAACGCCACCCACGAGCGGCTGGGCCTCGGTCCGGTCTGGGTCGCCTGCGACGACGCCGACCGGCCGATCGGCTTCGCGCTGGGCGGCGAGGTCGACGATTTCGCCCTGCTCGACCAGCTGTCGGTGCTGCCCGAGCACGGCCGCAAGGGCATTGGCGCCGCTCTGATCCGCGAGGTGGCGGACTGGGCGCGACGCGAGGGCTTCGATACGCTGATCCTGTCGACCTATCGCGACCTGGCGTGGAACCAGCACTTCTATGAACGCCAGGGCTTCTCTGAAATGCCCGAGAGCGCTTTCGGCGATGGCATCCGCGCCATGAACGCCCACTCCACCGCCCTCGGCCACGATCCGGCGCGCCGCATGGTGATGTGGAAGCGGTTGTCCTGAAATTTCAGGCGCGCGGCCAGACCTTCGGGAACAGATCGCAATCCATCGGCGCGCCGGCCGCAATGCCTGGCTCGCGCACCATCTGGAACGTGCCCTCGCGCGGATCGTAGACCACGTCGTCGCCGGTATAGCGCAGCGCCAGCCCGCGCCGTCGCCGGCTCATGGTCGTGTTGGCCGGCGCCCCGTGCATGATCATCGAGTGGAACACCAGGCAGTCGCCCGGCTGCTGGCGGAACCATTTGATGTCGTGCCGGTCGCGCTCGCTCTCGATGTCCGGCACTTTCTCGTAGGGCGATTTCTGGTAGCGCGCGTCGTTGTGGTTGCCTTCCTTGAAGGCCACCGGCCGGAACCAGCGCTCCCATCTGTGCGAACCGGCGATGAATTCCACCGCGCCGTTGTCGCGGTCGATTTCGTCGAGCGCGATCCACAGCGTCGTCACCTGCCAGCCCTTCACCGCCCAGTAGGGCTGGTCCTGATGCCACGGCGTCGGCTTGGCGGTGCCGGGCTCTTTCGCGAACAGCTGGTCGTAGAACACGTTGACCTTGTTGGCGCCCATCATCCGCGCGGCGATGGCCGGGCCGGCGGACTCGACGAACACGGCGCGAAAATCCGGATCGCGCGTCCACATGAACATGTCGCCGAAGAAGCGGCCGGGCGTGCCTTCGGCGTTGAAGTTGGTCGCCATCGGACCGGGATCGTCCATGTCGCGCTGGATCGCGGCCCGCAGCCGCTCGACCCAGTCGGCGTCGAACATGCCGGCGAGATTGACCACGCCGTCGCGCTCGTAATCCGATACTTCCGTCGCCGTGATCTCGCGCAGAGGCAGCCGGTTCATCAAAGCCTCCCTGACGGACCATTTGCCGGTCCTTGGGGAAAGCATGCCGCAGCGATCGGCGCCTGTCTAACTCACGCCGCCTGCCGCGCCTCGAGCTCGAAGGCCTGCGCCAGCAATTCGTAGGAGCGCAACCGGTCCTTGTGCTCGTAGCAGATGGTGACGCAGACGAACTCGTTGACGCCGTATTCCTCCGCCTTCTCCAGCAGGCCGGCGCGCACCTTCTCCGGCGTGCCGACCACGGTGCGCGAGCGGATGCGGCGCAGCCAGGCGCGCTGCTCGTCGGAATAGTTCATCGCTTTCGCCTCGTCGGGCGGCGGGATCTGCCCGGCATTGCCGGTGGTCAGCAGCCGCAGCACCCAAAGATCGCGGCTGGCGGCCAGCGTTTCCGCCTTCTCCTCGGTGTCGGCGCACAGCACGGCGATGCCGACATTGGCCAGCGGCGTCTCATGCAGCGCCGACGGCCTGAAGTGGCGGCGATAGGCCTCGACCACCGAGGGCCCGCCCTGCGGCGAGATGAAATGGGCGAACGAGAACGGCAGGCCGAAATGCGCCGCATAGGCAGCGCTCTGGTCCGACGAGCCCAGCACCCAGACTTCCGGCGCCGTCGACGCCTGCGGGTTGGCGACGATGCCGGCGAACTGGTGGTCGGCCGGCAGCGCATCGTGCAGGAACGCCATCAGATCGCGCATCTGGTAGGGGTAGTAGTCGACGCCGTAAGCCTCCGGCCCGGCCTGCAGCGCCCGCGCCGTGCGCTGGTCGCTGCCCGGAGCGCGACCGATGCCGAGATCGATGCGGCCGGGATAGAGCGTCTCCAGGGTGCGAAAGGTTTCCGCCACCTTCAGCGCGGCGTAGTGGCTCAGCATCACGCCGCCCGAGCCGACGCGCAGCTTCTGCGTGATCGAGGCGATCTTGCCGATCAGGATTTCCGGTGCCGCGCCCGCCAGCGCGTCGGAGCTGTGATGCTCGGCCACCCAGTAGCGCAGATAGCCCAGCCGGTCGGCGAGTTGCGCCAGTTCCAGCGTCTCGGCGATGGCTTGCGCCGGAGTACCGCCCTTGCGGATCGGCGACTGGTCGAGAACGGAAAGCTTCAGCATCGAGACGCGCTGATCCGGCGCGTCAGGCCAGTCCGACCTGGCCCATGGCGAGGAATTTATCGCGCCGCGCCTTGCGCAGCTCGGCGCCGGACAGCGGCCGCAGCGCCGCCATTTCCTTTTCGATCGCGTCGCCGACCGCGGCGATGGTCTGCGCCGTCTCGCGATGCGCCCCGCCCAGCGGCTCGGGCACGATGGCGTCGATCACGCCCAGCTCCAGCAGGTCCTCGGCCGTGAGCTTCAACGCCTCGGCCGCTTCCTTCGACTGCTCGGGCGAGCGCCACAGGATCGAGGCGCAGCCTTCGGGCGAGATCACCGAATAGACCGAATGCTCCAGCATCAGCACGCGATTGGCCGCCGCCAGCGCCACAGCGCCGCCGGACCCGCCTTCGCCGATCACCACCGACACCAACGGCACCTGCACGTCGAGGCAGACCTCGATCGAGCGGGCGATGGCCTCGGCCTGGCCGCGCTCCTCGGCGCCGACGCCGGGATAGGCGCCCGCCGTGTCGACCAGCGTGATGACCGGCAGGTTGAAGCGGTCGGCCAGCCGCATCAGGCGCTGCGCCTTGCGGTAGCCCTCCGGCCGCGCCATGCCGAAATTGTGCTTCAGGCGGGTCTCGGTGTCGTGCCCCTTCTCCTGGCCGATCACCGCCACCGGCACGCCGCGGAAGCGGCCGAGCCCGCCGACGATGGCGGCGTCCTCGGCGAAGCCGCGATCGCCGGCCAGCGGCGTGAACTCGCCGATCAGCTTGCCGATGTAGTCGAGGCAGTGCGGCCGGTTGGGATGGCGCGCCACCTGCACCTTCTGCCAGGCGCTGAGCTTGCCGTAGGTCTGCTTCAGCAGCTTCTCGACCTTGCCCTCGAGCCGCGAGACTTCCTCGGCGATGTTGACGTCCTTGCCTTCGGAGGCATGGCGCAGTTCGAGAATCTTGCCTTCGAGTTCCGCGATCGGCTGTTCGAAGTCGAGAAAGGAGTTCATCGACGGTTCCCGGTCGTTTACGTCTGCCATCGGCCCTGCTCGGCTGGAAGGTCGGCTCGAGGCCAGGCGGCCCGGCCGCCCGGCGGTTCAAGGGATGCTGCGTGGGTCCACCCTACGCATCGCCGCCCGCCATGGCCAGCCGGTTTTCGTTACCGCAACGGCGGCCAATTCCGCACTGCGTCAAGCCTTCATGCCGACGCGCTCGGCCATGTCGACCATGACCTGCGCCTGCTTGATCGAGGCGTTGTCGATCAACTTGCCGTCCAGCGCCACCGCGCCCTTGCCTTCCTTCTGCGCCTGCAGCATCGCCTCGATGATGCGCCGCGCCTTCTTCACTTCCTCTTCCTTGAGCCCGAACACCTCGTTGGCCAGCGCCACCTGCGAGGGATGGATCGCCCATTTGCCTTCGCAACCCAGCACCAGCGCCCGGTTGGCCTGGGCGCGGTAGCCGTCGGGATCGGAGAAGTCGCCGAACGGGCCGTCGACCGCGCGCAGCCCGTGCGTGCGGGCCGCCACCACCATGCGCGAGATCGCGTAGTGCCACGGATCGGCCCAGAAGAAGTCGCGTTTGCCCGCCTCGTCCTTGGCCGTCAGCACGCCGTAATCGGGATGCGGCCCGCCGATGTCGACGGTCTTGGCCTTGATCGAGGCGGCATAGTCGGCGACGCCGAAATGCAGCGATTCGTTGCGTTTGCTGGCGCCGGCGATGGCGTCGATGTTCTGCATGCCCATGGCCGATTCGATGATCATCTCCAGCCCGATGCGCTTCTTGGCGCCGGTCGCGGTCTCGATCTGCGTGATCAGCATGTCGACGGCGTAGACGTCCGACGCCGTGCCGACCTTGGGGATCATCACCAGGTCGAGCTTGCCCGGCGCGCCTTCCAGCACTTCCACCAGGTCGCGATAGGCGTAGTGCGTGTCGAGGCCGTTCATGCGCATGGAGATGGTCTTGCCGCGCCAGTCGATATCGTTCAGCGCCTGGATGATGTTCTTGCGCGCCTGCGGCTTGGCGTCGGGCGCCACCGCGTCCTCGAGATCGAGGAAGATCACGTCGACCGCGCTCTTGGCCGCCTTTTCGAACAGCTCGGTGCGGCTGCCGGGCACCGACAATTCGGAACGGTTCAGGCGGCTGGGCGCCGGTTCGATCTGCTTGAAGCTCATGATCCCTCGCGATTCTGGCAATGCTGCGGCTGCGAAATCGCCCGGTTTTGGGCCAATCCGTCCGCCTTGTCAACGCGCTGGGGAGGACGCTGCGCGGCGTCTGCGCAGGTCGTGGGAGGGGCCGAACGATCCTCTATCCTCTGGACAGGCTACGCATGTCCGACGGCGTCATCCGGTAGCGCCGCTTGAATCGCCTGTTGAAATGCGACAGGTCGCTGAAGCCCGCCTCGAGGGCGATCGCCAGGATCGACCAGGCTGCGAAGCGCGGGCTGCTCAGCATTCGCTGCGCTGCGTCAAGCCGGCATTCGAGAGCGAATTCCGAGAATGTGGTTCCGGTTTCCTCGAACAGCATCTGAACGTAGCGCGGAGAGATTCCCTGACGCTTCGCGATCTGCTCGATGGTGAGCGCGGCATTCCTGACCAAATCGGCTTTGATGGCTTCGACGCGCGCCGCTCGCACCCCCCGCTGCCTTGCGATCTCGCCGCCATCGACCGTCGCGCCGATGGCCAGAGCGATCAGATCGTAGACATGCAGGGCGGAAAGCCGACCGAGCTGGGGATTGGCGATCCGCTCCGGCAAGCTGGCGATGTACCCACGCAACAACGACAGCGCCTCGGTTTCGTGCGGAATGCGCCGCGCCGCGGCGGCGGCGGCATTGCTTGCAAGAGGCGACACGGCGCTGAAGGGCACACGTACCGAGACATACGTGCCGTCCTGGAATTGAAGCGCAGCCGGTTCACGATAAACGAGAAGGACACCGTCTCCCACCTGCGGCACGCCTTCGCGCCCGCCCTGCGTTACGGCCATGTGTCCACCCGTCTTGATCATCAGGCAGACCGTGTCCTCGCCATCGGCGAGCATGGGCGCCGGTCGGGACAAGCGGGCGGTGAACGGCGACAGCATCCTGGCGCGGCGAAGGCCCGGCGCCATGAACATTTCCATCTCGACCGATTGCGCGGGCTCGGCGTCGATCTCCAACTGGATCGAGCGATCGAAAAGGTCGCGCACGGCGGGTAACCGCTTCGACGCGCCAAGTTCGCGCGTAGAAAAGCGCAGCGATGTGTAATCCCGCAGATCGACTGCCATCGCGGCCTCCCAGGAGCCCGTCGCAGACGCGCTCTACTCTAGTCCCTGCCCGCCAGCGCTGTCCATCGAGAGCGCGGATGCCCGGGTTCGTCCACGGCCTATCGCGATTTCGCGCCCAGCCAAGACGAGGTCCAAGCAGAAACCAAAAATGCGCTGCTCTCGCACGATCAGGAGGTGACCATGCACAAATTGCTGCTTTCTCGCGCCACCCTCGCCGGCGCCGTCCTCGGCCTCAGCCTTGCAGGTCTGGCGCCGCCGACGGCGGCTCAGCAAGCCACGCCCACGGCGGCCAGTCAGCCTCAGACCATCAAGCGTACCCCCCTGCAGCGCTTCGACGTCCCGGGAACCGCGTTTGAGACGGTGATCGGCATCGCGGAAATCGCGCCCAATGTCGGGGTCGGCCGTCATACCCATCCCGGTCCCGAGTCGGGATATCTGATGGAAGGCAGCTTCGAACTGTTGATCGATGGCCAACAGCCACGGATGCTGAAGGCCGGCGACTCCTACGCGGTTCCCGCCAACACTGCTCACGACGCGAAAACCGGTCCGGCCGGCGCGAAGGTTATCGCCACGTACGTCGTAGAAAAGGGCAAGCCGCTCGCCGCGCCGGTAAAATAAATGCTGGGAGGGAACGGGCCGGCGCCTATTCCTTCCGTCCCGCCAGCGGGTGGTGCTGGGCGACGAGGGCCTTGAGGCGTTCGTCGAGCACGTGGGTGTAGATCTGCGTCGTCGAGATGTCGGAATGGCCCAGCATGGTCTGCACCGCACGCAGATCGGCGCCGCCGGCCAGCAGGTGGCTGGCGAAGGCGTGGCGCAGCACGTGCGGCGAGACGCGCGCCGGATCGAGCCCGGCGGCGAGCGCCAGTTCCTTGAGAATCTGCCCGAAGCGCTGGCGCGTCAGGTGCCCCTCGGCGGTGCGTCGCGAGGGAAAGAGATAGCGCTGCGCCCGCCCGCTCAAGGGCAGCCGTTCGCGCACCGCCTTCCAGGCGGCTATCGCTTCGCGCGCCGGCTCGTTGAGCGGCACCAGCCGCTCCTTGTCGCCCTTGCCGCGCACCACCAGCATCTGCGGATCGCGCTCGACCGCCGCCAACGGCAGGCCGACCAGCTCCGACACCCGCATGCCCGTGGCGTAGATCGTCTCCAATAGTGCTCGCGTGCGGAACCCCGCCGCGCCTTCCAGCGCCGCCGCCGCCGCCAGCAGCGCGTCGACTTCCTCGACGCTGAGGATCTTGGGCAGCCGCCGTCCCTGGCGCGGGCTATCGAGCGCTGCGGCCGGATCGTCGGCGCGCAGCCCTTCGGCGACCAGGAAACGATAGAACTGGCGCAGGCATGACAGCCGGCGTGCGGCGGTGCTGGGCGAGAAGCCGCGGCCGGCCGCGGCCGCCAGCCAGGCGCGCAGCTGATCGGTATCGGCGCTTTCCGCCGCCGCCTTCCGCCCGTCGAGAAAGACGCCCAGCGCGTCGAGGTCGTTGCCGTAGGAAGCCAGCGTGTTGCGTGAGGCGCCGCGCTCGGCCTGCATCATCTCCAGGAAGGCTTCCACGGCGCGCGGCCGCGGCGGCCTCTCGCGCCGGCGCCGCCCGCGTCTCGTACCGCCGCCGTCTGACGGCGCGGCCATGCTAGAGCGCGTGCGCCAGCGCCACTTCGACGGCGAAGCGGCGGGCGACGTCGGGCAGGCCGATCTGGCGCAGGCCGACGATGATGGCGTTCAGCGTCGCCGGCGCCAGCGAGGTCAACTCCGTCTCGCCGGCGGCCTGCGCGATCAGCGTCACCGACTCGGCCACCTTGCCCTGCGGCGCGGTCTGCGCCAGCCGCGCCAGCACCGCCTGCGGCGGCGGCGCGAAGCGCGCGCCCTTGGCCGGCGGCGGCAGCTCGGCGCGATCGTAAGGCTCGCCCAGCGCGCCCAGCAGCGCCGCCAGCACCTGCGCGCGGCGCGCCGAGTTGCGCTGCTTGGCGTTGAGCGCGTTCCACTTCGCCAGGAATCCCGGCTCCCAGGGAATGCTGCTGACGTTGTCGGCGAGCTGCATCACCGGCCACAGCGCCACCGTCGGCGCCTCGTATTGCGGGTCGATCGTCGCGCCGCCCGCCACCGTGTAGTACCACTCGACCGCGCGCGGAAAATCGTTCAGCGCCAGGAACGCCCGCGCCGTGTCGGCCGCCATCGGCGCCGTCTTGTGCTCGGGGAAGATCTTGATCAGCAGCTCGCCCAGCACCCGCGACATGGTGGTGAACAGCGCGCTGTCCTCGGCGGCGCGGAACGCCGCCTGCATCGCCGCCACCTTGTCCGCCAGTTCGGTCGCCTGCACCGCATCCCGCACCGCCTTGGCGCGCTTGCGCACCGGCGCCGCCAGGCCCGGCGCGTCGGCGCCGGCCTGGTAGAGCTCGAGCAGCTGGCGCGGGTCGATCACGCCCAGCGCCTCGCCGCGCTCGGCCGCCTCGATGCGCTGCGCCAGCCCGGCCGCGGTGTTGGCCGCAACCTGCCGCAACGTCGCCGGCGCGGTCTCGTCGGTGATGCGGCCGCTGGCCTTGGGATTGACCGCCCGCAGCAGCGCCTGCGACAGCAGGTCGGTGCCGATATCGGCCGGCGGCTTGCCCGAGCGCGTGCCCAGCGCATAGTCGACCGCGACGTAGAAGCCGGTATCGCTGATGCCGCGCTCGCGCATCAGGTCGACGTTCAGCATCGCCTGCGCGCCCTGCCCGGCCACCACCTGGCAGACGATCATCAGCTTGACCCAGAACGGATCGTTCGAGGCCGGCGCCTGCGGCGTGGCGCAGGCGTTCTTGATGTCGCCGGCCGCCAGCTGGTTCTCGACGTTGAGCCGCTGCGCGGCGTCGCCCGACATCGGCCCCGACGCCTGCATCATCTGGCCGACCGCCTCGGCCTCGCCCATGTCGGCCAGCTTGGCGATGCGCTGGCCGGTGAAATCCTGTCCCGGCGCCGGCGCGCCCAGCGGCGGCACGGCCATGGTCGTCAGCAAGCGGAACTGCAGGTCGCGCAGGATGCGCGAGCGCGGCGCGCCCGGCATGGCGGCGATCAGCTGCGTCGCCGCCGCCCGGTCGGTGCCGCGCCACATATCGGCCGGCAGGCCCGAGGCAACGGTCTCGACGATGCCGACCGAGGCGTTGTCGACCGGCGCCAGCGCGCCGCCGCGCTGCACCGGGCCGCCATAGAAATCCTGCAGCCGCTGCCCGGCCGGCCCGGAGGCGCCGGTGGGCGGCGCGGCCGGCTGGGCCACGGGCTGCGTCGTGCCGCCGAGCGGCGCGCCCAGCGATTGCGGCGGCACCAGAAGCTGGGTCGGCTGCTGCGCGGCGGCCGGCAGGCCAACCAGCGCGATCGGGGCCAGCCCGATCAGCGCCAGCGCAACGAAATCAGCGCGTAAGCCGGTCATTGGGCAGGGTCGTTTCGATGGTCCGGGTAGGGGGCGGCAATTCTATCAGCCCGAGCAGCGTCAGACCGCCAAGCGCTATGACGAGCAGGACGGCGATCAGGATCAGGGCGAATCTTCTCATGGCGGCCGGCGGGCTGTTGGGCGGTACGGTTCGACGGGCGGAGGACGACCGGAACGCGGCGCGCCCCGACCTGCCGCCGGCCCAATATGCCCCGGCCGGCGCTTCTTGTGCTAAGCGTCATTCGCGGCAATATTACGGCCTGTCAGCCGTTTAGATCGCATCTTGGCGCGCTGATGGCAACGTGAAATCGAACCGCCGAGGCTAGCGCCGTGACGTCCGCACCGCCCCCCTTCGTTCCCCCGCGCACCATCGTGCTCGTGGGGCTGATGGGCGCGGGCAAGAGCGCCATCGGCCGCCGGCTGGCCAACCGCCTGTCGCTGCCCTTCATCGACGCCGACCACGAAATCGAGCAGGCCGCCGGCTGCACCATCGAGGAATTCTTCGCCGCCCATGGCGAGGCCGCCTTCCGCGACGGCGAACGCCGCGTCATGGCCCGCCTGCTCGACCAGCCGGTGCACGTGCTGGCGACCGGCGGCGGCGCCTTCATCGACGACGCCACGCGCGCTTTGGTCAAGCGGCGCGGCATCTCCGTCTGGCTGCGCGCCGAACTGCCGCTGCTGCTCGAACGGGTCATGCGCCGCTCCAACCGGCCGCTGCTGAAGCAGGGCGACCCGCGCCAGGTGCTCGAGGATCTCATGCGCCGGCGCTATCCGGTCTATGCCGAAGCCGACGTCACCGTCGACAGCCGCGATCTGCCGCTCGACCAGACGACCCAGGACGTGATCGACGCCCTGCAGGCGTTCATCGCCGGCGAC
>JBDZUM010000220.1:0-2363 GCA_040255215.1 Rhodospirillaceae bacterium | reverse complement strand
TCGATCTGTCGCTGTTCAGCAAGACCTGTTTCCTGCACGACGGCGAGATGCGGCTCGACGACGTCGCCTGAAGGGCGGCTATTTCCGCTGCTGCACCAGGCGCGCAACGCAAGCGTCGTAGAGCTCTTTCTCGCGGGCGGTGCGCTGGATGACGAGATCCTGGCGCTGGCTGGCGACGTAGGGATCGCGCGTGCCCGGGGGGCCGCTCTGGAACGGCGAGGTCTGGCGCGTGGCGCTGTCGCGCGCCAGATATTCTTCCGCAGCGGTCTGGCGCGCATAGGCGGTGCACTGCGCCTGGATATCGGGCATGGCTTCGGGCACGCGGTCGTCGACGATCGGCGCGTTGGGGCCGGTCTTCTGCGCCAGTGCGGGCGCAGCGAGGCAGGCCGCCATCATCGTCGTGGCAATGGCGATGGGCAGAGCGACGGACAGGGCATCAGGCTTTCGGCTGTTCTTCGACCACCACACGTTCGTATCCTTTGTTCTGCATGCAGAAGGCGGCAAGCCGCTGCTCGGCGAAATAACGGTCCTGGCGCATGCGGCTTTCCAGATGCCAGCTCAGCGGGCCGTAGCCCGGATAGGTGGCGTAGAACGGATAGCCGTAGCGCCAGGCGCCAAGACCATAGTCGCGCCAGGCTTCGCGTTCGGCCTGCTGCCGGCAATCCTGCCGGTCGGCCGCCGTCGTCTCGGCGGTGGCCTGGGGTTTTTCCCAGCGCGTGGTCTGGCCGCAGGCGGCCAGCGCCAGCAGGGCGGCGATCGCGACGACAGGCGGATTGGCGCGCATGACACTCTCCTAAACGGCCGCGCGGCCGGCAGGTTCAAAAACGGTGACGAGGGTTTGCGACGGGAATATGGCTTTCAGGCTGCCGTGCCGCCAGTGCATGATAACGCAAAGCGTTTTTGCGCAACGAGGGGTAAATGGCTCGCATCGCCGTCGCCGGATTCCAGCATGAAACCAACACGTTCGCGCCGCAGAAGGCGAGCTGGGACGATTTCGTCCGCGCCGACGCCTGGCCACCGCTGCTGCGCGGGCTGGAGATGATCGAAGGCGTCAGGGGCTACAACATCCCGATCGCCGGCGCGGTCAAGGGGCTGACGGAGCTGGGGCACGAGCTGGTGCCGCTGGCCTGGGCGGCGGCGCCGCCGTGCTCCTATGTCGAGCGCGAAGCCTACGAGCGTATCGCCGGCATGATCGTCGAGGATCTGCAGAAGGCGCTGCCCGTGGATGCGGTGTATCTCGACCTGCACGGGGCGATGGTGGCGGACGACCATCAGGATGGCGAGGGCGAGCTGCTGGCCCGCATCCGCGCGGTGATCGGCCCCGACCTGCCGGTGGTCACCAGCCTCGACTACCACGCCAACGTGACGCCGCAGATGGCGGAGCTGGCCACGGCGATGGTCGGCTATCGCACCTATCCGCATATCGACATGGCGGCGACCGGCGAGAAGGCGGTGCGGCTGCTCGACCGGCTGCTGCGCGAGAAGCGCCGGCTGTTCAAGGCCTATCGGCAGTTCGATTTCCTGATCCCGCTGGTCTGGCAATGCACGTTGAACGAGCCGTCCAAGGGGCTGTTCGACATGATCGAGGAGATGGAGCAGGGCGGCACCGCCAAGGCGACGCCGCGGCACAACTACAACATCGTCAGCGCCACCATCACGCCGGGCTTTCCGCCGGCCGACATCACCCATTGCGGGCCGGCGCTGGTCGCCTATGCCTGGGACCAGGCCTCGGCCGAGGCGGCGGCCGACGCGCTGGCGGCCGCACTGAACGCGCGCGAAAGCCTGTTCGACGGCGAGGTCTACGAGCCCGACGCGGCGGTGCAGAAGGCGATGGCGCTGGCGAAGAACGCGAGCAAGCCGATCGTGCTGGCCGACGTGCAGGACAATCCGGGCGCCGGCGGCACCTCCGACACGGTCGGGCTGCTGAAGGCGATGATGCGCAACAAGGCGAAGGGCGCGGTGATCGGCATGCTAGTCGATCCGGAGGCCGCGCAGGCCGCGCACGATACCCGCGAGGGCAACGTGATGGAGCGCGGCATCGGGGCGGTGGTCGGCGTCGGCGGCGAGACGCCGGCCGTGGCGCGCTGGCGGGTCACGAAGATCGCCAGCGGCGATTTCACCGCGACCGGCCCGTTCTACGGCGGCGCCAAGATGCATCTGGGTCCGATGGCGCTGGTGACGGACGAGGACAGCGGCGTGTCGGCGGTGCTGGCCTGCCGGCGCGTGCAGGCGGCGGATCAGGAGATGTTCCGCCATGTCGGCGTCGAGCCGTCGAAAACGCCGATCCTGGGGCTGAAATCGACGGTGCATTTCCGCGCCGATTTCCAGCCCATCGCCGAGACCATCCTGATCGTGCAGTCGCC
>JBDZUM010000123.1:0-11840 GCA_040255215.1 Rhodospirillaceae bacterium | reverse complement strand
CATGACGACGACGAAGATCAGCACGAACAGCAGCAGCTCCCAGACGATCGGCCGGTCGGGCAGCGGGCGTTTTGCAGGCGGCGAGGATTGCGGATCGGTGGGACTCATCTCTCTTCCGGGCTGTGCTGCGGATGGGCCGCGGCGCGCGGGTCGGCGGCGGCGGATGGCGGGTTAGATAGCAGGTGGCGAGGGGTTTGATAGGGGTTTTCGACGATTACCTCGATACCGTAATTTGGTGCCTAGCCGCCGGAATCGCCCGGAAATCTACAGAAAATCGGGGAAAGCGTGGGATCGGCCGTGTCCTGGCCCGCCGGCGGGTTCTAACCGCCTCGCCGGTTGGGCAATTGACAGGATCGGGCCGCTTCTCTAGGTTCCGCGCCGTTCACGACCAGCAACGAATGGTCGGTCGACCCTGGTTCCGGGGGGCCCCGCTGATCCGCGAGTTTTCGCGCATCGGCGCCATCGCTGTTTGACCGTTAACGCCTTGAATTTACGGGATCAAACCGGCTCGATGTTCGACAGTCTCTCCAAGCGCCTCGGCGATGTTTTCGACCGGCTGACCCGGCGCGGCGCGCTGTCGGAAGCCGATGTCGACGCCGCCCTGCGCGAGGTGCGGGTGGCCCTGCTCGAGGCCGACGTCGCCCTGCCGGTCGTCAAGCAATTCGTTGATTCGGTTCGCGAAAAAGCCATCGGCGCGGAAGTCGTCAAGTCCGTCACGCCGGGCCAGATGGTGGTCAAGATCGTCAACGATCACCTGGTGGAAATGCTGGGCGGTCAAGGGGTTGAGCTCGATCTGGCGGCCACCCCGCCGGTCGTGATCCTGATGGTCGGCCTGCAGGGTTCGGGCAAGACCACCTCGACGGCCAAGATCGCCTATCGTCTCGCCCAGGGCGGGCAGGGCATCCTGGCCGGAAAAAGCGAGAAGAAGAAAGTACTTATGGCGTCGCTCGACGTCGCCCGCCCGGCCGCGCAGCAGCAGCTGGCCGTGCTCGGCGAACAGGCCGGCGTCGCCACCCTGCCCATCGTCGCCCTCGAGCAACCCCTTGGAATCACGCGCAGAGCGCTCGACGCCGCGCGCCGCGAGGGCTTCGACGTGCTCCTCCTCGACACCGCCGGCCGGCTGTCGATCGACGAGAAGCTGATGCAGGAAGTGGCGCAGGTCCGCGACCTCGCCAACCCTAAGGAAACGTTGCTGGTTGTCGACGCGATGACCGGCCAGGACGCGGTCAACACCGCCAAGGCCTTCAACGAAAAAGTCGGCGTGTCCGGCATCGTCATGACCCGCGTCGACGGCGACGCGCGCGGCGGCGCCGCACTGTCGATGCGCGCGGTCACCGGCCGGCCGATCAAGCTCATTGGCGTCGGCGAAAAGATCGACGCGCTCGAGCCGTTCCATCCCGAACGCATCGCGTCCCGCATTCTCGGCATGGGCGACATCGTCTCGCTGGTCGAGAAGGCCGCGGCGACGATCGAGAAGGACGAGGCCGAGGCGCTGGCCGCCAAGTTCCAGAAGGGCCAGTTCGATCTCGACGACATGGCCAAGCAGCTGCGCCAGCTCAAGAAGATGGGCGGGCTTTCCGGCCTGATGGGCATGCTGCCGGGCATCGGCAAGATCAAGTCGCAGATGAAGGAAGCCAATCTCGACGAGAAGCTGCTGTCGCGCCAGGAGGCGATCATCATGTCGATGACGCCCAAGGAACGGCGCAATCCCGGGCTGATCCACGCCTCGCGCAAGAAGCGCATCGCGAGCGGCTCGGGCACGCAGGTGCAGGACGTCAACAAGCTGCTCAAGCAATTCATGGAAATGAGCAAGATGATGAAGCGGGTCAACAAGCTGGGCGAAAAGGGCCTGGCGCGCTCGCTGGAAGGCATGCTGCCGCCGGGCTTCCCGCGCGGCTGACGAAAACGAGATCGCAGAAAACAGACGAACCGAATAGACGAAAGGAACCGAACCGAAATGTCCGTGAAGATTCGCATGACCCGCGGCGGCGCCAAGAAGCGCCCGTACTACAACATCGTGATCGCCGATTCGCGCAGCCCGCGCGACGGCCGCTTCATCGAGAAGGTGGGCACCTACAATCCGATGCTGCCGCGCGAGCATGAGGACCGCATCCGGCTCAAGAAGGAGCGCATCGAGCACTGGCTGAAGATGGGCGCCACCGCGTCGGACCGCGTGCACAAGTTCCTGGCCGACGCCGAGATGGTCAGCCCGCGCCCCCGGCGTGAGCAGACCAAGAAGAACCAGCCCAAGGCCAAGGCGCAGGAGCGCATGAAGGCGGAAGCCGCGGCGGCGGCCGAGAAGGCGGAAGCGCCGGCCGAGAGCGGCGAAGCGACGGCGTAAAGCGCCTCGGGCCATGGCCCCGAAGCGGGTTCTGGTCGGCATCGTGGTCGGCGCCCAGGGTGTGCGCGGCCGGGTGCGGATCAAGAGCTTCACCGAGGATCCCATGGCCATCGGCGCCTATGGCGCGCTGGAGAACGAAAGCGGCGGGCGCCGCTTCGCCATCCGGCCGGTCGGCATGTCGCGCGGCGCGGTGTTGGCCGATATCGAGGGCGTCGCCGACCGCAACGCGGCCGAGGCGCTGAAGGGAACGAGGCTCTACGTCGAGCGATCGGCGCTGGGCGAGACGGAAGAAGGCGAATACTTCCACGCCGACCTGATCGGCCTGGCGGCGGAAGACGGCGAGGGCAGGGCGCTGGGGCGGGTCAAGGCGGTGTTCGATTTCGGCGCCGGCCCGCTGCTCGAACTGGAGCGGACGGGCGGCGGCACCGAGCTGGTGGCGTTCTCGGACGCGGCAGTGCCGGTGGTCGATCTGGCGGGCGGACGCATCGTCGTCCATCTGCCGGCGGAAGTGGAGGCAGGGCCCGAGGCGGCGCCGCAAGGTGCTGAGCGGGCGGCAAAGGACGGGTCCGATGTGGCGGGCTAAGGTGCTGACGCTGTTCCCGGAAATGTTCCCGGGACCGCTGGGCGCGAGCCTCGCCGGACGGGCTCTGGAGCAGGGCGTCTGGTCCCTGGAAGCTGTGGACATTCGCGCATACGCGCGCGATAAACACCGCTCCGTGGACGATACGCCGCTCGGCGGCGGGCCTGGCATGGTGATGCGGCCCGACGTCGTGGGCGATGCGCTGGGCGCCGAGGCGCTGGCGGGCGCGCCGCTGATCTATCTGACGCCAAGGGGGCGGACGCTGGATCAGGAGCGGGTGCGCCGCCTGGCCGAGGGCCCCGGAGCGACGCTGCTGTGCGGCCGCTTCGAGGGCGTCGACCAGCGCGTGGTCGAGGCGTTCGGGATGGAGGAGCTGAGCGTCGGCGACTTCGTCCTGTCGGGCGGCGAGGTGGCCGCCATGGTGGTGCTGGACGCCTGCGTCCGCCTGCTGCCCGGTGTGATGGGCGCGGCGGAGTCGCTGGCGGAAGAGAGTTTCGAGCGGGGATTGCTGGAATATCCCCACTACACGCGGCCGGCGCTGTGGCGCTCGGCCGATGGCAGGGAATGGCCGGCGCCGGAGGTGCTGCTGTCGGGACACCACGAGAAGGTGCGGCAGTGGCGGCTGGAGCGGGCGAAGGAGACGACGCGCGAGCGACGGCCGGATCTTTACGACCGGCACGAAGCGGGCGCGAAGAAGGTTACGAAAGGAACGACGTCATGAACCTCATCCAGACGCTCAACAAAGAGCAGGCCGACAAGCTGGCCGCCCAGCGGGCGGTGCCCGATTTCGAGCCGGGCGACACGCTGAAGGTGCACGTCAAGGTCGTCGAAGGCGACCGCGAGCGCGTGCAGGTGTTCGAAGGCCTGTGCATCGCGCGCAAGAACGCGGGCATCAACTCCTCGTTCACCGTGCGCAAGATCTCCTACGGCGAGGGCGTCGAGCGCGTCTTCCCGCTGTACAGCCCGCGGCTGGACGAGATCGAGGTGGTGCGCAAGGGCGTGGTGCGCCGCGCCAAGCTCTATTACCTGCGCGGCCGCACCGGCAAGTCGGCCCGCATCGTCGAGGACACCGAAGCGCAGCGCGAGCTGATCGCCAAGCAGGCGGCGGAAGCGGCCACCGGCGAGAAGAAGGCCAAGCGCGAGAAGCCGAAGACGACGGACAAGACCAAGGCCAAGAAGCCGGGCAAGAAGTAGTGGCGGACGGCGCCGCTGCCGCGGCGCCGCCCGGACATCGATAGTGGAGTGGATTGACGCGACCGGATCGAAGCGCAAGCGCTTCTAGCTGATCGCGATCCGCTCCACCGGGTCAAGGCGAGGGCCGCGCCCGCGAACGCCGCCAGGCCGTCTCCCTCGCCGATCCGCGCGACGCATGCGCGGCGCGGATGATCGTCGCTTGAGGGAGAGAGTACCGAGAATGGCCAGGAAGAAAGTCGCCGCAGAACCCGTCGAACCCGCAGCGCCGGTCAAGCCGCGCACCCTGTTCGACAAGATCTGGGACAACCACGTCGTCCACCAGCAGGAGGACGGCACCTGCGTGCTCTACATCGACCGGCATCTCGTGCATGAGGTGACCAGCCCGCAGGCCTTCGAGGGCCTGCGCAATACCGGCCGCAAGGTGCGCCGGCCCGACGCCACGGTGGCGGTGGCCGACCACAACGTGCCGACCACCGATCGCAGCCAGGGCATCGCCGACGAGGAATCGCGCATCCAGGTGCAGACTCTCGAGGACAATTGCCGCGAGTTCGGCATCCTGTATTTCGGCATGGACGACATCCGTCAGGGCATCGTCCATATCATCGGGCCGGAGCAGGGCCTGACCCTGCCGGGCATGACCATCGTGTGCGGCGATTCGCATACCTCCACGCACGGCGCCTTCGGTTCGCTGGCCTTCGGCATCGGCACCTCCGAAGTCGAGCACGTGCTGGCGACCCAGACGCTGCTGCAGAAGCCGGCCAAAAACATGCGCATCACCGTCGACGGCGATCTGCCGTTCGGCGTCACCGCCAAGGACCTGATCCTGGCGATCATCGGCAAGATCGGCACCGCCGGCGGCACCGGCCACGTCATCGAGTTCGCCGGCAAGGCGATCCGCGAGCTGTCGATGGAAGGGCGCATGACGGTGTGCAACATGTCGATCGAGGCCGGCGCCCGCGCCGGGCTGATCGCGCCCGACGACATCACCTACAACTACCTGCGCGGCCTGCCGATGGCGCCCAAGGGCGGCGCCTTCGAGATGGCGGTGGCGCAGTGGCGGCGGCTGCCGTCGGACAAGGGCGCAAGCTACGACACCGAGGTCAGGCTCAACGCCGCCGACATCGCGCCCAGCATCACCTGGGGCACGTCCCCGCAGGACGTCGCCGGCATCGATGGCGTGGTGCCCGATCCCGAATCGGCGCCGGACGAGAACACGAAGGCGGCGTGGAAGCGCTCGCTCGACTACATGGGCCTGACGCCGGGCACGAAGCTGACCGACGTCAAGATCGACCGCGTGTTCATCGGCTCCTGCACCAACGGGCGCATCGAAGACCTGCGGGCAGTGGCCGAGCTGGTCAAGGACCGCAAGGTCGCGAGCCATGTCGGCGCCATGATCGTGCCGGGCTCGGGCCTCGTTAAGGAGCAGGCCGAGCGCGAGGGGCTGCACAAGGTGTTCCTCGAGGCGGGCTTCGAATGGCGCGAGCCGGGCTGCTCGATGTGCCTCGCCATGAACGCCGACAAGCTGGCGCCGGGCGAGCGCTGCGCCTCGACCTCGAACCGCAATTTCGAGGGCCGCCAGGGCCGCGGCGGGCGCACCCACCTGATGAGCCCGGTGATGGCGGCGGCGGCGGCGATCAAGGGCACGCTGGCCGACGTGCGCGATTACATGAACGAGTAGCGCCGCCTCGCCCAGGCAGACGAAGCAAAGCCCCGCCGGGTCCGCCCGCGCGGGGCTTTCGTTTGTCTGCTCCTGGCAACACTTTCATGATTCCGTTGTGCCGACCGGCGCTAAAGGTCGGAGGCGGCGATCCGGCCGACCCAGACCAGACGATTGAATTTTTCGAATCTGGGACCGCCGACGCCGGCGATGCCGCTGAGCAGGATGTCGCCATTCGGCAGTGTGTCATAGTGCGTTATGTCCGGCGTATCCACGCCCAGCGATTGGTCATCGAAGATCCGGCGGCAACGGCCCAACTCGGGAAGGAACAGCCAGACGCCATTGTGATAGAACAGGGCACGCGAATAATCGCCGACCAACTGTACGGCGATGAAGCCTTGCCTGAGATGCTGGGGTTCGGTGATCAGTGCGTCGGCCTCGCGCGCCCCGCTGCCGACGGTCCCGCCGTGGACGGTAAAGCCATGCTCCGGCAGCACGAAGCCGATAACCGGACCCAGCCTGCCATCGAAGAATTCTTCGGCGGTCGTGACCTGCCAGGGGTAGGGATTGGTCCGCTCGTTCGGCGCGCGCCAGATTAGCGTATTCGAAGACTTGCGACGGGCGACCGACGCCGGAGGTTTGGCCGGTTTCGGCCGGTAGGCTGGCGGGTTCGGGAAAATCGAACCGTCCGGTGGCGCCGTTTCCCATTTGCTGCGCTTGCCGCGCTTGTCGAAAAGCGCACGGAAATCCATTTCAGAATCGCCTTTGATATCGCCGAACGTCCACAATTTTCCGTGCAGGTCCGTCCAGATGGAGGTGATCAGCGCAGAGGCGGGCAGGTCGAGACGAACCCATTTGCTCGACCGCAAGCGTCGGTCGAGGTCAATGCGCCACGCAGCGCGGTCATTCTTTTTCTGGATGACGGCGACATAGCCACCGTCGCGATGCACGGTAAGGAGGACGTTGTATTCGGCATAGGACTCGGGAGGTTTAAGGACGACTTCCAAGGGTGCCCTGCCGCCGGCGACCCCCAGCCAGATGCGCTGGCGGCCATTCCGCTCGCGAACGCCGGTTAGCAGAACGATCCCGTCGGGCATGACATCGTGGACCTTCAGAAGGTTGACCTCGTCGGTTTCCCAATGCAGTCGCATCTCGATGTCGATGTACCTGGCGAACAGCATCCGAACCTTGGGCGGAGGGCCTTCGGAGCACATGACGAGCCGCGTCGGGCCCGGCAATATCGGCTGAGGAGTAACGTCCGGCTCTGTGTAGTCGAACCTGCTATCCGCAGCGAGCGGTCCGGTATCGACATCTTCCGGGAGGATCTGGTCCGGCAGCCCCTGGGCACGGGCAAAAGCCGGCAGCAAGAAGAAGAGGGCTAGCAATATCCGGAACACAAGACCTCCATGAAAGATCGGAGGAGAATAGGCGCGAGATCTATATCGGTGAAGCAATCTTCAGTTGCAAGTGCGCGAAGGCCCGATGTTATTTCAACCTCTCCCAGCCGAAAGCGGATCGACACATCAGCGGAGGTATCCACTGCCCCCGTCAGTCGATCCCCCGCTATGAGGCAGACGATCGGGCTGATAGCATTTTCCGGTAGAATCGTTCGCAATCTGGGGTTGTTGGGGAAATGATCACCGTCGAAGAATACGCAAGGGCGGAACGTCTGCGGGTACGGTTTCTCGTCGTTGGCTTCGGAATCCTCTCGGGGTTCGGCCTCATTGGCGTGCTGCGGTTCGCCGAATTCCTGGGGTGGGAGTTGGGGCCTACCGACAATCGCTTCGTGATGTCGCTGGCGCTGACTGTCATCATTCCGATGGTGCAGGAAATCCTGAAACGACTTGCCGCGCTGACGACACAGAAGGCGAAGACGCTCTGGCTGTTCTGGGGTATCGGTCTTGCGGTCGTGGCCCTGTGGCCACTGGTACAATGACTTATCGCGATTCCTTTCCGGGCATTTTCCCGCTGCAAGAGTTGCGGCCGCCTGCGGCGCGCCTCGCCATGCGGTCGGGGATGCGGAACCGACGGTCCTGTTTCGGCGGGTTTTCCGACCGGTGGTGATCCGCCTATGATCGCGGCCAGCGAACGAGGGGAAACGTCGTGGCCGGGATCGAGTATTTCTATTCAGCGCATTCGCTTTACGCCTATATCGGCTCGCGCCGGCTGCAGGAGGTCGCGGCCAAGGCCGGGCGGAAGATCGCGCATCGGCCGATGGATCTGCGCGCCGTCGTGGCGCAAGCGGGGGCGGTGCCGTTCGGCAAGCGGACGCAGGCGCACAAGGATTACTTCTTCGGCCGCGAGATGGAACGCTGGGCCGAGCAGCGCGGCGTGGCGCTGGCCGACAGCTTTCCCAGCCATCATGCCAACGACATCACATTGCCCAACTGCCTGCTGATCGCCGCTCTGGGCGAAGGCCGCGACATCCACGCGCTGGAACATCGCCTGCTGGAGGCGCATTGGCGCGAGGACGCCGATCTGGCGGATGCCGCCACCCTCAAGCGGCTGGCAGGCGAGGCGGGCTGGGACGGCGCGCGACTGCTGGAGGCGGCGCGCACCGCGCCGGTGCAGGCGCAGTACGAAGCCAACACGCGCGAGGCCATCGCCCGCTCGGTGTTCGGCTCGCCGACCTATTTCGTCGACGGCGACATGTTCTACGGCCAGGACCGGCTGGAGATGGTCGAGCGCGCCCTGTCGCAACCCTATGCCAGAACCGGCGCCGGCGGAGCGCCGCGATGAGCGCGCTTGCAGGCAAGGGCCCGATCGTCGCGCCGGCCGAGGTCGAGGCGGCGCTGGGCGACGCGAAGGTGCGGGTGATCGACTGCACGGTGACGTTCGAGGTGCAGCCGGTCGGCGCGTCGATCATCCGTTCCGGGCGCGATCACTGGCTCGCGGAGCACGTGCCGGGCGCGGCCTATCTGCACATGGTCGACGATCTTTCCGATCCGGCCGGGACGGTGCCCTTCACCATCGCGCCGCAGGCGCAGATCGAGCGCGTGCTGTCGCGCATCGGCATCGAACCGGGCGACACGGTGGTGCTCTATGGCGCGGGCACGCCGGTGGCGGTGACGCGGGCCTGGTGGGTGCTGGACGTGTCTGGTGTCGCCGACGTGCGCATCATGGATGGCGGCTGGCAGCGCTGGGTGGCGGAGGGACGGAAGGTGGCGCGCGGCGAGGAAAGCTTCGCGCCGTCGCAATTCCGCGGCCATCGCCGGCAGGCGGAGATCGCCGATCGCGCGGCGGTGCTGGCGGCGCTGGACGATCCCGGCACGGTGCTGCTCAACGCGCTGAGTCCGGCCCAGTTCGAGGGCAGCGGCGGCACGCATTACGGCCGGCCGGGGCGCATTCCCGGCAGCGCCAGCTGTCCGGCCGCCGATCTGCTCGATCCGGCGACCGGCGCGTTCGCTTCGCTCGAGACGATGCGGGCGCTGCTCGAGCCGGTGGCGCGGAATCGGAAGGTGATCACCTATTGCGGCGGCGGCATCGCCGCCTCGACCGCGCTCTTCGCCCTGCGCCTGCTGGGCCATCGCGATCTGGCGCTGTACGACAATTCGCTGCTGGAGTGGTCGGCCGATCGCGATCTGCCGATGGAGAGCGGGCCAGTGCGGAGCGGCAGGCCTTAGCGATTTGTCGTTGTCCTGAGCCCCTATCGCCGCCGATGATTGCTTTACGGCAATAGTTGGCGGCATTCAGGAGGCGGCGATGGGCGAATTGTGGGCTTGGGGCGCGGTCGAGTTGGCGCAGGCGATCCGCACGCGCAAGGTTTCAAGCCGCGAGGTGGTCGAGGCGTCGCTGCAACGGCTCGACGCGGTCAATCCGAAGATCAACGCCGTGGTCGAAAGCCGGCGCGAGGAGGCGCTGGCCCAGGCCGACGCCGCCGACAAGGCGATCGCCAGGGGCGAAGAGGTGGGCGGGCTGCATGGCGTGCCGGTCACCATCAAGGTCAATGTCGACCAGAAGGGCTATGCCACCACCAACGGCGTGGTCGGCTTCAAGGACGTGATCGCCAATGACGACAGCCCGATCGTCGCCAACTGGCGCAAGGCCGGGGCGGTCTTCATCGGCCGCACCAACACGCCGGCCTTCTCGCATCGCTGGTTCACCGACAACGAACTGCACGGCCAGACGCTGAACCCGCTCGACAAGGGCCGCACGCCGGGCGGTTCGTCGGGCGGCGCTTCGGCGGCGATGGCGGCGGGGATCGGCGCACTGGCGCATGGCAACGACTATGGCGGTTCGGTGCGCTATCCCGCCTATGCCTGCGGCCTGGTTGGCGTGCGCGGCACGCTGGGCCGGGTGCCGGCCTACAATCCGACGGCGGCCGGCGCCAAGGAGCGGGTGATCTCCGCCCAGCTGATGTCGGTGCAGGGGCCGCTGGCGCGATCGGTCGCCGATGCGCGGCTGGGCCTGCACGCCATGGCGCAGCGCGATCCGCGCGATCCCTGGTGGGTGCCCGCGCCGCTGGAGGGCCCGAAGCTTCAGCGGCCGATCAAGGTGGCGATGATCGCCGATGCCTTCGGCGATGGCGTGCATCCGGCGGTCAGGGCGGCGATCGAACAGGCCGGCAAGTGGCTGCAGGCGGCGGGCTACGCGGTCGAGGAGAAGGCGCCGCCGATGCTGCCGGAGGCGACCGCGCTCTGGAGCACGCTGGTGATGAGCGACGGGGCGCGCGGCCTGCAGGCGCCGGTCGACCAGTTCGGCGATCCCAACTCGAAGCAGACCTTCCACGACATGCTGAAGCTGGCGACGACGGCGGAGGGCGCGACGTATCTCGAGGCGCTGGAGCAGCGCAGCGGCATCCTGCGCGCCTGGAATATGTTCCTCGAGGACTATCCGCTGGTGCTGATGCCGGTGTCGATGGAGCCGCCTTTCGAGCAGGGGCTCGACATCCAGGGCGCCAACGCCATGGGGCGCATCCTGGCGGCGCAGCGGCCGCTGCTGGCGCTGGCGCTGCTCGGCCTGCCCTGCCTGTCGGTGCCGACCGGCATCGACAAGGGCGTGGCGATGGGCGTGCAGATCATCGGCCAGCGCTATCGCGAGGATACCTGCCTCGACGCGGCGGAAGTGATCGAGGCGCAGGCCAGGGTGAAGGTGCCGGTCGATCCTGCCTGATCCCATCGGCGGCGGTAGCACGGCGAAACAAAAGGTGACTTCGCCGATGCCGGGCGATGGCGCAGCATGCCGGCATGAAAGCGAACGATGTCGAAGAGGCGGATGCCGCTGCGCTTTCGTCGGCGCGCACGCCGTGGGGCAGCATGGAATGGCTGGTCGATGCCGGTCTGCAGCCGGGCGCGCGCGTTAGCCTGGCGCGCATGGTCGTGCTGGCCGGCTGCGTCAGCGAGCGGCATCGGCATCCCAATTGCGACGAGGCGGTGTACGTGATCTCGGGCCGGATCGAACAGCAGGTCGGCCCGAGCCTGACGACGCTGGGGCCGGGCGACGGCATCCATATTCCGGCCGGCGCCGCCCACTGCAGTCGCGCCCTTGGCGACCAGGACGCCGTCCTTATCGTCGCCTATTCCGCCGGAGAGCGGATTTACCAGCCCTGCTAAGGGCTTGAGCGGCAATCCGCGCCTGTCCGACTCCGCTTGACCCGCCGCGCCGGCGGGAGTTTATTGCCTGCCTCACGGAACCGCCCAGGGAGCCGGCCGTTACGGCCGGGCGCAGCATGGAAAAATTCACGGTCTTGAGCGGCACCGCCGCCCCCCTGCCGATGGTCAATGTCGACACCGACATGATCATCCCCAAGCAGTTCCTGAAGACGATCAAGCGCACCGGGCTGAAGGAAGGCCTGTTCTACGAGCTGCGCTGGACGGCCGACGGCAACAAGATGGATTTCGTGCTCGACCAGCCTCAGTACCAGAACGCCAAGATCCTGGTCGCCGGTCCCAATTTCGGCTGCGGCTCCTCGCGCGAGCATGCGCCGTGGGCGCTGCTGGATTTCGGCATTCGCTGCATCATCGCCGAGAGCTTCGCCGACATCTTCTACAACAACTGCTTCAAGAACGGCATTCTGCCGATCAAGCTGCCGAAGGAAGACGTCGCCAAGCTGCTGGACGACGCCAATC
>JBDZUM010000122.1:0-11894 GCA_040255215.1 Rhodospirillaceae bacterium | reverse complement strand
TTTCGCCGCGCAGCAGGATCCAGGCGGTGCGCCCGGCATGCCACAGCACGGTCGCCACCTGCCAGGCGACGATCAGCAGGAAGATCGGCCAGCCCAGACCGAGGATCAACCCGACGGTGAACAGCGGCAGGTTGATGTTGCGGCGCGAGATAACGGTGCGCACCAGGCCATCGATGCGCGCATGGGCGTGCAGCCCGCGCTTGAAACGCGCCTTGTAGACGGCCAGCACCAGCCGATCGAGCACGTAGAAACCGATCAGCACCAGCGCCGCCTGGATCTCCGGCGTGGCCAGCGCGGCGTCGAGCGGCGGCGCCAGCCCCAGCCCGGCAAGGCCGAGCGCCCAGCCGAGATACCAGAGCGGCGGGTGGACGATGTCGAGGCCGTGATCGAGCAGGTTGCCCAGCGCCGAATCGCTGAAGGTCAATCGCGCCAGCTTGCCATCGACCGAATCCAGCACGCTCATGCCGTAGGCGCAGAGCAGGCCGAGGAACCACCAGCCGAGGGCGAAGAACGGTACGGCGGCGAAGGTCAGCACGATGGAGACGGCGGTCACCGTGTTGGGATGCACGCGCCAGCGCGCCAGCGGCCGCACCGAAAGCCACACCAGCGGCGGATAGACGTACTTGGTGAAAAAGTCGGTCGAGCCCTTGTAGCTGGCCTCGAACATGAAACGTTCGAGCCGGGCGCGCTCGCCATCGTCGCCGACGCGGCGCAGCCAGAACGGCAGATCGCGGCGCAGCACCGCGATATGGGCGGTGAAGTCTTCCTGCCGCAGACGGTTGGCGCCGCCGGCCAGCAAGGCGGCGACGAGTGCGGGCCAGTCGCGCGCATCCTCGATAGCGGCGGTTGACGTGCCGGCCTCCAGCCGCAGCAACGCCACCGAGCCGTTCTCGTCCGTCGCCACCCAGTTGCCGCGCCGCGGACGCAGCTCGCCATAGAGGCGCTGATCGACGGCACTGTCGCCGGCGACCGCCAGCAACGCTTCGCCCGCCGACAGACCGCGCAGCGCTGTCGCCAGACGGCGACCCACCGGGCCATCGCCCGCCACAGCTTGCAGGTCGGCGAGATCGCCGGGCAGCGCAGCCGCGGCGGCCGGGTTGCCATCGATGGTTGCGGGAATCGCTACGCCTGCCTTGTGGCGGGCGCCGCGGATATGGCGCTCGATCAGGCTCATGCCGAAGACGCGCAGGGTCGGATCGGCCGGCGCCGCATCGATCCACAAACGCATCGAAGGTCAGACCTGTTCGACGCGCAGCAGCACGCTGGCGCCGATGCTGGCGAAAATGGCGATCGGCGCCCAGGCGGCGAGGACGGGCAGCAGCGATCCGGTCTCGCCCAGCGCCGTCGCCAGCCCGTCCGACACGAAGAACAGGAAGCCCAGCCCGATGCCCAGCGTCATGCGCGAGGCGGTGCCGCCGGCGCGCTGGCTGGCCTGCGATACCGGCGCCGCCAGCAACACCATGAGCAAGCACAGCACCGGCAGCGCCAGCCGCTTGTGCAGCCAGGTCTCGTAGACATGCACCGGACGCGAACCGATGCCGGCGGCGCGGGAAAGGCCGGCGAGGTCGGCGGCGGTGAACTGGTTGGGCGGCACGGTCAGGTCGGCGAAGTCGGACGGATTGAGCTTGGTGTCCCAGAGCTGCAGGGGAATCTTGCTGATCCGCCGCTCCTCGCGATCGATGTCGAGCGTCGCCACGTCGGTCAGCGTCCATTTGCCGTTCGACGGATCCCAGCTCGCCAGACGCGCGTAGCGGCGCTGGGTCATCACGCCGCTGGCGTCGCGATGGATGATCTCGACGTCCGACAGGGCGGCGCCCTCGCGCTGCACCCGGCCGGCGCGCACGATCATGTCGCCATCGCGGATCCAGGCGGCCTTGAAACGCAGATCCGACGTCTTGGGGCCGGCCGGGCGCGTGGCGGTGTAGAGCAGCTCGCGGTCGGACAGCACGCGCAGGGTCAGCGGCGCCAACTGGTCGGCGACGACGAAATGCAGGGCGGCCAGCAGCACGCCCGCCGGCAGCAGGAAGATCAGCAGGCGGTAGAAGGAAACGCCGGCCGCCTTGAGCGCGACGATCTCGTTGTTGTTGGCCATGCTCAACAGCATCAGCAGCGAGCCGATCAGGATCGAGAACGGCATCGCCAGCGCGATGGTGGCGGGCAGGCGATAAAAGATATAGGCCAGCACCGAGGCGATGCCGGGGCCGTAGGTGTCGGCGATGTTGTCGGCGTTGTTGAAGAGATCGAACATCTGTACCAGGGCGGTGAAGCCCAGCAGCACGATGCCGACCCGGCGCAGCAGCGCCAGGGTGACGTAGCGCAAGGTCACGCCGCTCATGCGTCGGCCCGCCGCGCCACCAGCCGCACCAGCCCGTCGCGGATGCGCGCGATGCGGTCGATCAGCAGGATGACGGGATTCTCGCGCGGCCAGATGCTGACGGCGGCGAACAGCCACAGCGAAAAGCCGGCGAACAGCAGGAACGGCACCCACAATCCGACGATCGCCGACACGCGGCCGCTCGAGGCGAAGGCTTCGCCGAAATTGACGATGTTGTGATAGAGCAGCATCAGCACGACGCCGACCGCGATGCCGATATTGCGCTCGTTGCGCCGCGTCACCAGCCCCAGCGGCACGGCAAGCAGCGGAATGATAAGCAGCGAGACCGTGCGCACCAGCCGGCCGTGGAACTCGGCCAGGATCGCCGCTTTGCTCGGCCCGCCCTCGATCGGGGCGCTGCGCTGTCGCCACAACTCGTCGATCGTCAGCTCGCGTTCGCCGACACGCTGGCGGAACGGGCTGGGCAGCGCGACGTCGATCGGCAGTTCGAAAACGTCGAAGGTCAGAGCCGTGGCCTGACCGTTGTCGGCGCGTATTTCGGTGCGCACGCCCTTGCTCAGCCGCAGCAGAACCTGCAGCTCGTCGGGTCGGCGGAATGCCTGGCCGCTCTCGGCAGTCATGGCGATGGTCTTGCCGTCGTCCTCGCGGCGATAGATGAAGACGCCTTGCAGCCGGCCGCCATTCTCGGAAATGTCGTCGACCATCACCGTGTAGCCGCCCAGCCCGGTGAAAAAGGCGCCCTTCTCCAGCGCCAGGTCCCATACCGAGTTGGTGGCGGCGTAGATCAGCGCGCGATAGGCGTAGCGCGTGTGCGGCTGCAGGTAGGAATAGAGCAGGAAGACGATGACGGCGATCACCGCCGACAGCGCCAGCAACGGCCACAGCAAACGGCGCAGGCCGACACCGACGGCGTTCATGGCATCAAGCTCGCTGTCGACCGAAAGACGCGTGGTCGCCAGCATGATGCCGACGAACAGCGCCGCCGGCAGGGCGATGCCGAGATAATGCGGCACGAGATTGCCGATCATCTTCAGGACCAGGAACAGCGGTCCGCCCTGGCTGACAAGCAGCTCCATCAAGCGCACCATGCGCTCGAGCAGCAGCGCCACCAACGCGATGCTGACCGTCGCCACCAGCGGCGTGATCGTGCGCTCCAGGACGTAGCGGTCGATGCGGGTCACGGGATGGCGTTTCTCAGGCCAGAGCGCGGCGAAGATCGCCGATCAGGTCGTCGAACGCCGCCTCGGACAGCGCCGGCGCCTGGGCGAGGTTGGGCAGCGCCGGCCAGCCAGCATCGGCGAAGCTGACGCCGGCGAATTCGCGCGGCCCGGAGTACCGCGGGATGACGTGGAAGTGCACGTCCGGGTCGACCATCATCAGGCAGAGATAGTTGATCTTGTCCCAGGCAAAACGCGCCTTCAGGCCGCGCTCGATGCGCCCGACCAGATCCTTCATCTCCGCGAAACCCTCCGCACTGACATCGGCCAGCTGCTTCACCGGCTCGCGACAGGCCAGCACCAGGGCGCCCAGGGTCGCCTGCTGCGGCCGCGCCAGCACCACCCAGCGCGCTGTCTCAATCAGCGCCGTGCGCGGATAGCCGAACTTGCGCATGGTTTCGTTGACGGCTTCGGGCATCTGGCGGTCTCTGGCAGTGCTGTGACGGTTGGTTCGGCAGTTTGGCCCAGAAACCGGCGCCGACGCCATTTTCTTGGCTGGCAGGTCAGGCGGCGGCAAGATCCAGGTCGAATGCGCTCTCCGCATGGCATGATTTGGCCGCCAGCTCGATGCGGCGGATTTCCACGCCCAGGCGCCACGCGCCATTGCGCCGTTCGATCGTCAGGCTGTGATAACCCCCTGCCCCGTAATGCGATTCCGGATCGACCGAAGCCGAGACCACGCCCATGACGGGGATGTCCGCGGTCGGGCCGGGGATGCGGGCCAGCAGCGAATAGTGCAGATGTCCGTGCAGCACCAGCTCGGCCCCGGCGCGCCCCAGCATCTCGCGCACCGCCGGCGCATCGCGCAGGCGCTTGCGCCAGCTGGCGGCAGATTTCTGCACCGGATGATGGATCAGCACGATGCGGAACAGGCCCTGGCTGGCGGTCTCGCGCAGCAGGGTCTCGGCGGCGGCAAGCTGTTCGGGGCCGACCGCGCCGGTGGCAGTCAGCGGGCTGGACGGCTGGGCGGTCGACAGCCCGATCATCGCCACCGGACCGCGCACGCGCAGGAACGGGAAATTCTCCGGCCCCCTGGGCTCCTTGCCGTCGTCGCCGGTCATGAACGGCGCCCAGTTCTGCAGGCCCTTGGCCCAGTCGACGCCGACATAGGCGTCGTGATTGCCGGGCACGACGGTGACCTTGTCCGACGGACCCAGCGCATCGAGCCAGGCGCGGGCGAGATGGAATTCCTGCGGCAGCGATATGTTGGCCAGATCGCCCGTCACCGCGATGTGGTCGTAGTTCTGGGCGGCGATGTCCTGCGCCACCGCCTGCAGGGAACGGGCGACGTGGACATGGCGGCGACGCAGATACCAGGACAGCAGGCCCAGCACCCGCTTGGAGGCGAAGGCGCGCGGGCCGGCCTGCGGCAGCGGGCCGAGATGGGGGTCGGACAGATGGGCGAGCCGGAACATCTATTGGTAGATCGCCCCGGAAGCCTTGCGGGTCAAGGCTTTATTGCCTAATTAACCATGGCCCCGCCGCCTCGAGAGCCGCCCCCGTGAGCCCAAGCAAAGACGCAAATTCCGCCGCCGCGCCGGTCCTGCACCTGGTCGGCAGCAGCGATATCGCGCCCTTCGGCATCACGCCGGTCGAGCGCCTGCGGCGGACCCTGGGCAAGCATGGCGTCGAGCGGGTGCTGGGCCCGCATGCCGCCCCGCCCGACGGCGGGCGGGTGCTGCTGGTGCGAGGCGACCGGCTGTTCGACGACACGCTGTCCGCCGACATGGTGGCGCGGCCGGATTATCTCCTGCTCGACGCCAAGGGACTGCCGGTCGCAGCCAATGTCGAAAGCGCCAAGGCGCTGCCGGCGCGGACGCTGCTCGAGGCCGGCGCCGCGCCGACGCCGGCCGAGGTGGCAGGCCTCGGCCTGACACCGGTGACGGCCGGCACGCTGGGGCTCGCCTATCGCCACAAGCTGCGCAAGCGCGAGGATCCGTTCATTCTCGACCTCGCCGCGCTGGGCCGCAGCCAGGCCGAGTGGCGGCTGTTCATGGGCGCCTACAAGGGCGTCACCGATTTCGTCACCAAGTATGTCTGGCCGCTGCCGGCGCTGTGGGCGACGCGATTCTGCGCCGCGCAGAAGATTTCGCCCAACATGGTGACCTTGCTCAGCCTCGGCTTCGTGCTGCTGGCGATGTGGCTGTTTTCGATCGGCTGGTTCGGGCCGGGCCTGATCGCCGCCTGGATCATGACTTTCCTCGACACCGTCGACGGCAAGCTGGCGCGCGTCACCGTGACGTCGACCGGCTGGGGCGAGGTGTTCGATCACGGCATCGATCATATCCATCCGCCGTTCTGGTGGGCGGCCTGGTGGTGGGGACTGATTGGCGCGGGCTATTCGGGCACCGGCACCAGCGAGATCGCCCTGTGGGTGGTGGTGGGCGGCTACGTCGTCGGCCGGCTGCAGGAAGGGCTGTTCCTGTGGCTGTTCAAGATCGAGATGCACGCCTGGCAGCGGCTGGATTCGCTGTTCCGCCTGATCACGCAGCGGCGCAATCCCAACCTGTTCATCCTCACCCTGTTCACCATTGCCGGCGCGCCGCAGGAAGGCTTCCTGGCGGTGGCGATCTGGACGGCGGTGTCGCTGGCCTTCCATTTCGGCCGCATCGCCATGGCCTTCAGCATCAGCCGGCGCGACGGCGGCCTGACGTCGTGGCTGGCGCGGCCGGCCGATCAGGCATGAGCGGCGGCGGCCGGGCCGCGCTGCTGCAGGCCATCGCCGCCGAAACCGCCCGCGCGCCCAGCGCCGAAGCCCAGGCGCTGAGCGAGGCGTTGCGAGCGAAGCATGGTCCGATTGTGCGGGCGACGCTGTTCTATGGCTCGTGCCTGCGGCCGCCGACGCAAGACGCGATCGGTCCCGGCGGCGCCGACGAGCGGCTTTACGATTTCTACCTGCTGGTCGACGATCTGCGGATCGCCAATGGCGGAGCTCTGCGGGCGCTGGCCAATCGCGCGCTGCCGCCCAACATCTATTTTCTCCAGGTCCCCTTCGGCGCCGGCACCGTGCGCTGCAAGTACGCCGTGCTGACCGTGGCGCAGTTCGTCGAGGGCTGCAGCCGCCGCTATTTCCACAATTACTTCTGGGGCCGCTTCGCCCAGCCCGCCGCCATGCCCTGGGCGCGCGACGACACCACGCGAAAATCCTTGAACGAGGCGCTGACCGACGCGGTGACGACGTTGATCGGCCGCACCGCGCCGCTGTTCGAAGCACCCTTCACGCCAGCCGAATTGTGGACCCGCGCCTTCGCCGAATCCTATCGCTGCGAATTGCGGCCGGAGAAGCCGGAGCGCGCGGCGCAGATCTTCCGCGCCGATGCGGCGCGCTACGAGGCGCTGACCGAGGATGCGCTGGCGACGACGGGCCTGCCGGCCATCCGCGCCGGCGAACGGCTGATGCCGACGGGCGATGCCCGCCGGGCGCGCCTCGCCTGGGCGGCACGACGCATCGTCGGCAAGACCTTCAACGTGCTGCGGCTGGTCAAGGCCAGCACCACCGTCGCCGACGGCATCGACTACGTCATGTGGAAAATTGAGCGCCATTCGGGCGTGCGCACCACGCTGACGCCGTGGCAGCGGCGGCATCCGCTGCTGGCCGCGCCGGGGCTGGCGTGGAAGCTCTACCGGCAAGGCGCCTTCCGCTGAGCGCGCGGCAATTCGCGCTGGTGAACGCCGTTTGCGCCGGCAAGGCCAGCGTCTAGTCTGCCCCGATGACCGCAAGAAGCGCAGACAGCGCCGCGCCCGCCGGAAAGATAGTCGGCTGGCTGCTGGCCTTGACCATCGTGCTGCCCAGCCTGATCGGCTGGCTGCCGATGCCGATGCGCGCTCCCATGCCGATGCCGGCATCGGCCGGCCAGGGCGTCGATGGCGGTTCTTCGATGGAGCGGCTGCTGGCCGATCTGGCCGTGCTGTGCACGCCCTACGGGCTGCGGCTGGCCGCCAACGGCGAGAAGCCGATGCCCGGCGGCAAGAGCGGACACGACATCTGCCTGCTCTGCGGCATCGCGGCCGCCGCCTCGATCGGCGTCCTCGCCGGGCAAGCGATCGCGTTCGATCCTCCGGCAAGGGTCGGCATCCAGCCGGCGGACGTGCCGACCGCGCCGCCAGCATCGTCGAGCATCGGCGAGCGGCCTCCAGGACGCGGACCTCCCAACTGAACGGAGCGCGCGCCGCGCCGGCGCAGGCCCTTCCGTTCCAGTCCATTCAAGGGAGTTTCCCAATGTTCACGCGACGTCTCCTCCTGGCCAGCGCGCTGGCCGCTCTTCTCGCCCCGCCTGCGCTGGGCCATGACTACAAGCTCGGCACGCTCAGCATCGGGCATCCCTGGGCGCGCGCCACGGTCGGCCCGGCCGGCGGCGCCTTTCTCTCGATCGAGAACAAGGGTGCGGCGGCCGATCGCCTGCTCTCGGCCTCAAGCCCGGTGGCCAAGACGGTCGAAATCCACAATCACATCAAGGATGGCGACATCATGCGCATGCGCCCCGTGGACGGCATCGACCTGCCGGCCGGCGGCAAGGTCGAGCTCAAGCCCGGTGGCTACCACGTCATGCTGATGGGGCTGAACAAGCCGCTCAAGGAAGGCGAACGCTTTCCGCTGACGCTGCAGTTCGAGAAGGCCGGCAAGATCGACGTCGAGATCGCCGTCGACAAGCCCGGCGCCGGCACGCCGGCGCATGGCGAGCACAAGCACTAGGCGTCCGATACGGCACAAAGAAAAAGGGCGGAGGAAATTTCCTCCGCCCTTTTCAATTCCGGAATACGGATCGATCAGCCGGCGGCGGCCATCACCGGGCGCGGCAGCAGGCCGATCGAAGCGGCGATGCCGGTCAGGGTTTCGATCACCCGCTCGAGCTGTTCGCTGTCGTGGGCGGCGCAGACCGAGCAGCGCAGCAGCGACACGCCGTTGGGCGTGGCGAAGGCGCCGGCAAGGTTCACGTAAATGCCCGCATCGAGCAGAGCCTTCCACACGCCGGTCGTGGTCTCCAGGTCGGGCATGTGCACGGCGACGACCGGGCTGCGGTCGGGACCGAGGCGGAAGCCCGCGGCCTCCAGCCCGTCGTAGAGCGTCTCGACGTTGTGCCACAGCCGCGTGCGCAGCTCGGGGCGCGTGCGCACGACGTGCAGCGCCTGACGCACCGAAGCGATGATCGACGGCGGCAGCGAGGCGGTGAACATGTAGGGCCGCGTCAGCAGGCGCAGATTCTCGAACTCGGGATGGTTGGAGACGCAGAAGCCGCCGACCGCCCCCAGCGTCTTGGAGAAGGTGCCGACCACAAAGTCGACCTGATCGAGAATGCCCGCCTCTTCGACCATGCCGCGGCCGCCCCCGCCGAGCACGCCCAGCGAATGGGCCTCGTCGACCAGCAGATAGGCGCCATGACGCTTGGTGACGTCGCAGATCGCCTTGAGTGGGGCCTTGTCGCCCAGCATCGAATAGATGCCCTCGACCACCACCAGCTTGTTGCCGGTGGCGCCGCTCAGACGGCGCAGGCGCTTCTCCAGGTCGGCCGCGTCGTTGTGGCGGAAGCGGATGACCGTCGCCGCCGTCATCTTGCAGGCGTCGTAAATGCTGGCATGGCTGTCGGCGTCGATGATCAGGTAATCGCCTTCGCCGACCAGGGTGGCGATGGTGCCGAGATTGGCCTGGAAGCCGGTGCTGAACACCATGCAATGGTCCATGCCGTAGAAATCGGCCAGTTCGCGCTCCAGCGATTCGTGCTGGTCGTAGCTGCCGTTGGCGGTGCGCGAGCCGGTGGTGCCCGTGCCCTCGGCGCGCAGCGCGTCGACGGCGGCCTCGACGCAGCTCTCGTCGAAAGTCAGGCCGAGATAGTTGTTGGTGCCGACCATCAGCGTGCGCTGGCCGTTGACGATCGCCTCGGTCGGCGACAGGACGCGTTCCAGACGCACCCGCAACGGATCCATGCCGGCCTCGCGGGCGGCGGAATAGCGCTCGATCAGAGCGGCGTGACGATCGAAAAGACCCATAGATTCAAGCCCCCGTGCGCAGCTGCCCGACGGCGTCGGCCAGTTCGCGAACCGTTTTCGTCTCGGCAACGACGTTAAGGGGGATCGACACGTCGAACTTGTCTTCAAGTTCCATGATCATGTCCATCACCGCCAGCGAATCGATGTTCAGATCGCGCGTGATGTCGGTATCAAGCGTGATCGGCGCGTCGCCTTTGCGAAACGGCTCAAGCAGTTTGACGATCTCGGCAAAGGCTTCCCCTTGACCGAGGGCGAGGCCGTCGTTCATCCCATCCTCCGCAACTTCAACCAGTCTCAAAACGCTCGAACGACTCATCTTCCTGGGACCATGACCTCGCCACGCGCCGCCAATGGCGCGTTGCGACGGATTACGCCAAATCATTGACCCAATTGGGAAATGACAAATTATGTCGGTTTGTTACACGGCCGTTAAAGCCAGCGTCTGCGCCGGTACCAGCCGATCGTCGCCGCAAAGCCTTCCGCCAGGCGGATCCGCGGCTGCCAGCCGACAAACTGCTCCAGCCGCCGGTCGTGGCAGGCCCAATCGGCATGGAACATTTCACGCACCTTCCCTGGAGAAAGGATGCGCGGCTTGCCGTCGAGCCGCGACATAAGCTGCTGCAGCCCGGCGGCGGCCGTCAGCACCGGCTGCGGCAACGGCACCAGCAATGGCCGGCGACCCAACGCCCTGCCGGCTTCGAGCGCGAAGTCGCGCAGGCTGTAGCCGCCATCCTGCCCGTCATCGGCCTCGTAGGCATCGGCCACGGGCAGGTAGGCATCGGCCAGGCGGCAGAGCAGATCCGCCAGATCCTCGACATGGATTGCCGACAGCCGCCCCGACCCGTCGCCGGCCAGCGGCGCCAGTCCCGTTTTGACCGCCTTGAAGAAGGCCAGAGTCTCGCGATCGCCAGGTCCATAGACGACGGGTGCGCGCAGGGCCAGCCAGGGCAGGCCGTGCGGTTTGTCGCGCAGCACCTGCTCGCCGGCCAGTTTGCTGGCGGCGTAGGGCGACAGCGCCGGCTCGCGCGCCGCCAGCGACGACAGCAGGATCAGGCGTGGGCCGCCGTTGCGGTGGGTAGCGCCTCGGGTGGCGATGGCGTCGAGCAGGGCGATGACGCCGTCGCGGTTGACGGCAAGAAATTCGTCCGCCGAACGCGCCTTGATCAGCCCCGCCAGATGCAGCACGGCATCGACGCCGTCGACCAGTCGCCCGAGTGCGGCGGGCTGCCCCAGATCGCCCAGCACCAGCTCGACCGGACCGGCCGGACCCGGTGCGAATTGCGGCAGGGTACGGCCCAGGATGCGCACGCGATGGCCGGCGGCCAGCAGGCACGGCACCAGGGCGCGACCGACGAAGCCGGTGGCGCCGGTGACGGCGATCACGCCAGCCATGCTCAACCGTCCGCCAGGACGATTTCGGCCGGCTGGCCGTATAGCCCCTGCAGGTAGTTGTTGCGCGCCCGGGTGCGCGAGAGCTTGCCGGAAGTGGTCTGCGGCAGTGCGTGCGGCGGCACCAAGACGACGCGACAGTCGATCGCCGCCTGCTCGCGCACCGCGGCCTCGACGGCGCGACGCAGCCGGTCGCGCGCCTCGACGTCCAGCAGGCGCGCCTGCACCAGCACAACCACCTCGTCGGCGCCGGCCTCGTCGGCGACGGCGAAGGCTGCGACGTCGCCGCGACGCAGCCCGGGCAGCGCCTCGACGGCCCATTCCAGATCCTGCGGCCAGATGTTGCGGCCGTTGACGATGATGAGATCCTTGGCGCGGCCGGTGATCACCAGATCGCCTTCGAGCATGTAGCCAAGATCGCCGGTATCGAGCCAGCCATCCTCGCCCAGCACGGCCGCCGTGGCTTCGGGCTGGTTGAAATAGCCCGCCATGACGCTGGGACCGCGCACGAAGATCCGACCGATACGGCGGTCGGGCAGCGCCCGGCCCAGTTCGTCGCGCGCTTCGAGCACGTGGTCGGGCAATGCCGGGCCGCAGATCGCCATCGCCCGCGCCTCGCGCTCGTCGGCGTTAGCAGGCGCCGGCCGCGCGATCCCCTCGGCCAGGCCGGCGCGCAGGATGCGGTCGACGCGAATTTCCGGATCGGCTGGCGCGAAGGCGACGGCAAGGCAGGTCTCGGCCATGCCGTAGCTCGGCACGAAAGCGTCCTCGCGGAAGCCGGCCGGCGCGAAGATCTCGGCGAAACGCTTGAGCACCGGCGGCTGCACCATGTCGCCGCCGATGCCGGCGCGGCGCCAGCATGAAAGATCGAGCGCCTCGATCTGCTCGGCCGACAGCCGCCGCATGCACAGATCGTAGCCGAAGGTCGGGCTGTAGCAGACGGTGTTGCGGTTGCGCGAGACGAGGTT